>NZ_SMKH01000001.1 GCF_004348515.1 Actinomadura sp. KC345
TTGAAGTGGTGACTGAACATGATCGCCTCCACCTCGATGCCGTTCATCGCGATGATGCGGCACTTGGTGTAGGGATCGGAGGTGTCGGGATCGACGGGCGCGACGTCCAGCTGGCCCCAATTGCGCAACTGGTCGTCCAGCGGGATACCGCGGTGTTCGAGCGGGTTGAACGCCACCAGGCTCACCCTTCCTGTCCGGTCTGGCACGGCTTCTGGCTCACGCCCGTACCCGGCTTATCGCGGTTCCCACAGGCTTTTCACATGGCGGACAAGTTTTTGCCATGTCTTCGACTCGCGTCGCAGGTCCGCAGGCACGCGCCATCATCGCGGGCGTTGACGAGGCGCCCCTCGCTTACCGATTCCAGAACCGGGTACCCACACGTCCATCGCCGTCCGGGCGGCACTTTCACCGAGGGAGGGATCGCTGATGCAGACCACACCCGCCAACGCCGAGACCACCGAGGACGTCGTCGACCTGCTGCGTGCCCAGCACGGCCGGATCAGGGACCTGTTCGACCAGGTCATGAACTCTGAAGGCACCGAACGCAGGAAGGCCTTCCAAGATCTCGTGAAACTGCTGGCCATCCACGAGACGGCCGAAGAGGAGATCGTCCATCCGATGGCCCGGCGGTTCCCCGGCGGCGACGGCATCGTCGACGACCGGCTGGCCGAAGAGCGCGAGGCCAAGGAACTGCTGTCCGAACTGGACGGCATGGACACCGACGACCCCGCGTTCCTGAAGTCGCTCGACAAGCTCCGCATCGACGTCCTGACCCACGCCCGCGCCGAGGAACGCTACGAGTTCGACCGCCTCAAGGACGAGTTCAGCCCGGCCCAGCTCAAGGGCTTCGCCGCTGCCGTCCGCGCCGCCGAGGCCACCGCGCCCACCCGTCCGCGTCCCGGCGTCGAATCCGCGAGCAAGAACATGCTGGCCGGCCCGATGGTGGCGGTGGTCGACCGAGTGCGCGACATGATCCGCAACGCCCGCGACAACAGCTGACCCGCCGAGAAGGCCATTGCCCTGCCGCGCCGCCACCGCCCGGGACATCGGCGGAGGCCCGGTAGCGAGGGTGTCAAACCCGCTCGCCTGGGTGAACAGAAATTCAAATGCTTCGTAGCTGACGGAGGCCGGTCGAGGCGTTCATTACCCAGACCCCCCAGCGCGGCGCCGAGGCCGCTTTCGGTGATGTCACGGTCTGGATCGGCAGGCGTCCAGGCAAGGCGGTGCACCGGCTTTCATGTCCGGTGGGCAGGAGGCGTCCTTCAAGGGCCGCGTCCACGCGTTCGAGGTGTTGGTGGGGTGCCATTCGGCAGGATCCGGTACGACAACTCCCAAGGCGGCGGTCGCGCAGATCCTAGGGCTCACCCGGGCCGGGATGAGGGCCGATCGGTGGGCGGCGTTCCGGTCGCACTACGGGATCGGGATTTAGTGCCGCCCGGAATCGAGGGCGCGCACGAAAAGGGCGGGGTGAAAGGGAGATCTGGTGGTTTCGCCGCAGCCACTTCGTTCCGGTGCTAGAGATCGACTCGCTGGCCGAGCTGAAACAGAATGCCGGGCGCGACCGCGCTGGCACAGGCCCGCACCTGCTTGGGCAACCGGTCGTCGCAGCTCCGGCCGGCCTGTCCAGGTAACGGCTCTGTCGCGGTTTCGGTGGTAGCGGAGGGTGTCAGCCCGTCACGCTGAGAGGTGATCAAGGGACCCTGTCTGGCCTGGTCACCGACGATGTGACGGACGAGAGCGAGCTGATTCGGGTGAGGCCCGCGGCCGGAAAATCGCGAACGCCGACGGATCCGGGCTTGGCGCCCTGGCGGCTGGTCCGCTATGCGGACGACTTCGTCATCATGGTCCACACACCGACGAACTTCGGGGACAGGTGAGCGAGGTCTTGGCGCCGATGGGCCTGATCTCCTGTCACCAGCAAAGACCCGGATTGACCGAGGACCCCGCGCTCCCGGTCCCGCAACTCCTGCGCGAGATCCGCGAACGCGGCTACACCGGCACCCAGAGCCTTCTCTACCGCTACATCACCCAGGGCCGTGTCGAGGACGACCGTCCCGGCCTGTCACCCCGCCGCCTCGCCCGGCTCCTGCTCGCCCGACCCGGTAATCTCAAGCCCGACCGGCACGAAATCCTCGCGAAGACCACTGACGCCTGCCCGGAGATGAGCGTTTCGCCGCACTGGTCCACGCCTTCGCCCACTCTCGGTCCCCGCCGCCAACAACAGGAACCGGCTGCAAGAGTGGAGCAGCGCCGCCGAGAAGGTGAACCTGCGCACGTACACTCGTTCACCCGCGGCCTACGACTCGACCCAGACGCCGTGTCGCTCTCCAGCGATTACCGCAACGGCGGAACCGAGGGCGTCAGCACCAAGACCAAGCTGATCAAGAGACAGATCCGGCCGAGCAGGCTTCCACCTCCTGCATCACCGCATTCTCCTCGCATAAGTCTTATCCGCCGATTCCATCGAAAGAGTTCCAGAGCAGAAAAGCATACAGTTCTTGACGTATTGCGGTGCTCCTTAGGTCTTTCGTTTCCACCGACTTTACAGCCGTGACGTTTTGGGGCGATGACCGGGGTAGGGGGCGCTGGGGCAGCATGCAGGGCTCGCACAGGCGTCTGCGACGACTGTCTCCGCTGATGGTGCAGGTGGAACCTAGGTCGAACAACGCTCCGGGGCAGGAGTGACAGCCATGGATTTGTCGGCGTACGAGCGAGCGGTGCTGCGGCGACTTTGCTCTGACCTCCATCGGCAGGACCCTCGGTTAGCATCCATGCTCACCGGGTCCCCTCCGCCAGGGGAAAAGGGGGCGGAGGTCTCGTGGCGGCCACCGCGGGTGGCGGTGCTCGTGGCGGCGGTGATGCTAGCGGCGGTGAGCTTCATGGTGGCGGCCGTGACGTCGCTGATGCAGCCGCCCTGCCGGCCCGGGACGACCGGCGCGCAGGTCACCGCCGGCACCGCAGCACCGTCCGAGGAGCGGCTTTCGGGCTCGTCAGCGCACAACAGGGGGCAGCCTGTCAAGGCTCCGCACGCCACACACCAAACCTTCCGACCGACATCGCCGAGCAGGTGCTGAAGCGGGACATTATTCGCACTCAGCTCATCGTATAGCCCTAGGAGTGTTCCGGTGACAGATTCGCAGCGGTCGGCCACTGAGCCGCCGACCTCACTGACCGCGCCGGCACGGGCGGTCAAAGGCAAGGTGGCGGTCGAATGGCTGACCACCACCGACCACAAAAAGATTGGTTACATGTACCTGATCGCCTCGTTCGGATTCTTCTCCCTGGCCGGATTGTTGGCGATGCTCATTCGTTCAGAACTGGCCGAACCTGGACTGCAGGTGATGAGCAACTACGACTATAATCAGATGTTTACCATGCACGGCACAATAATGATGTTCTTTTTTGCTACTCCGCTGTTCGCCGGGTTCGCCAACGTCATCATGCCGTTGCAGATCGGTGCACCGGACGTGGCCTTCCCCCGACTGAACGCGCTGAGCTTCTGGTTGTTCTTCTTCGGTGCTTTGGTTACTATTTCCGGTTTTCTGACCAGCGAGGGAGCCGCCAGTTTCGGGTGGACCGGCTACCCACCGCTGTCCGATGAGACGCGCTCCCCTGAGGTGGGCGGCGACCTGTGGACGGCGGGCCTGATCATGTCAGGTTTCGGCACGATCCTCGGTGCGGTCAACTTCATTACCACCATCATCGGCATGCGTGCCCCCGGTATGACCATGTTCCGGATGCCGATCTTCACCTGGAACGTGCTGTTCACCTCGATCCTGGTGCTCATGGCCTTTCCGGTACTCGCCGCCGCGCTTGCGGCACTGTGGGCTGATCGCAACCTCGACGCGCACATCTACGACCCAGCCAACGGTGGCGCACTGCTGTGGCAGCACCTGTTCTGGTTCTTCGGCCACCCCGAGGTCTACATCGTGGCACTGCCGTTCTTCGGCATCGTCACTGAGGTAATCCCCGTCTTCAGCCGCAAACCCCTGTTCGGCTACATCGGCATGATCTTCGCCAGCATTACGATCACCGGGCTGTCGATGACGGTCTGGGCCCACCACATGTTCGCCACGGGGCGGGTGCTGTTGCCGTTCTTCTCCTTTATGTCCTTCCTGATCGCCGTGCCTACTGGCATCAAGTTCTTCAACTGGGTCGGCACCATGTGGCGCGGGCAGATCGTCCTTGAGGCCCCGATGTTGTGGGCGATCGGGTTCATGGTGACGTTCCTGTTCGGCGGCCTGACCGGCGTGATCTTGGCCTCACCGCCCTTGGACTTCCATGTTCACGACTCATACTTTGTCGTCGCGCATTTTCATTACGTATTGTTCGGCACCGTGGTGTTCGCGATGTTCGCCGGGTTCTCGTTCTGGTGGCCCAAGATGACCGGCAAAATGCTCGACGAACGACTGTCAAAGATTCACTTTTGGATGCTATTCATCGGCTTCCACGCCACTTTCCTTGTGCAACACATGCTCGGCGCCAACGGTATGCCTCGCCGCTACGCCGACTATCCGGACGAGTTTTCCACACTCAATCTGGTGTCCTCGGCTGGCGCTGCGCTGCTGGGACTGTCAACCTTCCCGTTCTTGTGGAACGTCTGGCGCACCGCTCGCAAAGGCCAGGACGTGCACGTCGACGACCCCTGGGGTTACGGCAACTCCTTGGAATGGGCCACCTCCTGTCCGCCACCACGCCACAACTTCGCGTCCATTCCACTTATTCGTTCAGAACGGCCCGCCTTCGACCTGCACCATCCCCACATCGACACCGTTCACGGTCAGAACACGTTCCGATGAGGATCACAGAAGGGGCGACTCGCGCACCTGAAGACGGGGCATGAACAATCACAGCGGCGAGAAGTGACACCATGACCGAAAGTCTGAAAACCATGCTCAAGTACAACATCATCGACCCACTGCAGCGGATAGTAAGAACCGTCGCGGGCTGCTCGTCGGTTGGGCTTCTCTGGGGGGTTTCACGTTGCGTGACGGTGTGGCCGTAGGCGCCCTCATACGTCGGCACGCCCGCTTGCAACACAAGTTTCGTGTACCGGCCGAAAGCAGGAGGCCGAAACGCATGATGAGGTGTGGGGTGGACGCGGGTTTGCGAGTAAACGGGAAAGTGACTTCTACATCCCGGTGTCGAACTAACCTCGATCTTCCATGAGGTGGGTTGGGTCGGTCTAGGGTCAGTGGCGGGTCGGCCGGAGCCGGAGTCGGCGGCCAGCGCCACGAGGCCAGAGTTGGTTGGCGGCGAAGCCGTGCAGGGGCAGGTTGCGCAGGCCGGTGTCCTTGGCGCAGCGTATGCGGTCCTCGGCCCGGGCCTGGCGACGGTGACGCAACTCCAGATGGGCGAGCTACCCGCGCCGGGTGTTGGTGACGAAACACGTGAAGCGGCGCCCGTCGATGTCGGGAGCACTCCAGCCCATTGCGGCCGCCCGGCCAGTGCCCGCGCTGTGATGCACGGCGCGCCGACCGCGCCGCACGCGGGCTGGTCGATCACGCTCACGAGCCGTTGCCGTTCGGGCGTCGGCTGCCCTACGGGCAGTGCCCGCGGTGTGATCAGTTGCACGAGGGGCGCGCCACCACGCCGCGCCAGTCACCGGAGCGCCCGGGATACTCGACCGCAGCGGCAGCACGAGGAGATACGCGCGCATTTCGCGCCCGGCGGCCCGCATGGCCGCGCACTATGCGGCCCGGTATGAAGCGCCCCGGGTTTGCTGGAGGCTCGATTGCCTGGAGAGGATCGAGTCATGGCACGTCTGTCCCCTTATCCCCCTGAGTTGCGTCACCGTGCGGTGCGGATGGTCACGAGGTCCGTGCGGACTACGACAACGAGACCGCGGCCTTGCGGGCGGTGGCGGTGAAGCTGGGCATTCGCTCGCCCGAGACCTTGCGCAACTGGGGACGCGAGCGCGCGGAGCAGGCCAGGTGCGCGCCGCGCAGATCGGGGACCGGCGAGCGGCGCTGCAGGCGGCGGTGAAGGCGCGGCCGCCGCGCCGCCATCGGCCTGACCCGGCCGCATTTGTAAGCAGGCGCTGTCCTGCAGGCGCCGGGCCGAGGAGTTGCGGGCTGTGGCGGCCTGGTCGGCTGCGCACCGGCATGAGCAGGCCCCCTGACCCACGAACGTTGCGCGCCGTGGTGCACCGCAACGGCGCGGCGGTGGCATCACACGCAGGCGGCCTGGCATCGCCGCCATGCCGAGGCCATCAAAGCGAGCGAGGTGAGCAGCCGCCTCCCGGAGGGCGGTCGATTTGACCCTTCTCTTGTCGATCATCTGCCCCTGGTTGAGCTTTGTGTTTCACGGGGCGATATGGGGAAAGGGCGGCATGAGGGGGTTTGCGTTGGCGCAATACGCGTGGTTGATTTGGCTGGCGGTCGCCGCCGTGCTCGGCGTCCTGGAATTGCTCACCGTGACGATCGACCTGGGGTTGATCGCGCTGGCCGCGCTGGCGGGGGCCGGTGCCGCGGGGCTGGGACTTGGGCCGCTCTGGCAGTTCGGCGTATTCGCGCTGGTCGCCGCGGCCGGGCTGGGGCTCGTGCGGCCGTACGCCAAGAGGCTGGTCAACCGGGCGCCCGCGCTGCGCAGCGGGACCGCGGCTCTGATCGGCCAGGAGGCGGTAGCCCTCTCGCCCATCGACCGTGACAGCGGGCTGGTACGCCTGGGCGGCGAGGAATGGACGGCCCGCCCGTACGTCCCCGACCTGACCATCGCCGAGGGAACACGCGTCGAGGTACTGGCGATCGAAGGTGCGACCGCGCTCGTCCATCCGCAGGGAGGCAGTTTGACATGACCGGGTTCATCGTGGGCGCCGTGGCCGCGGTGCTGATCGTATTGCTGATCGTGCGCGCCGTGCGGATCGTGCCGCAGTCGCACGCGTCCAACGTGGAACGGCTGGGCCGTTTCCAGCGCACCCTGGGCGCGGGCATCCACGTGGTGATCCCCTTCGTGGACAAGGTGCGGCCGCGCATCGACCTGCGCGAGCAGGTCGTGTCGTTCGACCCACAGTCGGTGATCACCGAGGACAACCTCGTGGTCTATATCGACACCGTCATCTACTTCCAGGTCACCGACCCGCAGGCGGCGCAGTACGAGATCGCCAGCTATATCAAGGCGATCGAGCAGCTCACGACCACCACGCTGCGCAACGTCATCGGCGGGATGGCCCTGGAGATGACGCTGACTTCCCGTGACACCATCAACGCGGGGCTGCGCGGCGTGCTCGACGAGGCCACCGGTAAGTGGGGGATCCGCGTCAACCGGGTCGAGGTCAAGGCCATCGACCCGCCACCGACCATCCGGGAGGCGATGGAGAAGCAGATGCGCGCCGAACGTGACAAGCGGGCCGCGATTCTCACCGCCGAAGGTGCCCGCCAATCGGCCATCCTCACCGCCGAGGGCGAGAAGCAGAGCTCCATCCTGCGAGCCGAGGGCGACCGGGAGTCTCGTATTCTCACCGCGGCGGGGCAGGCGGGCGCGATCGAGACCGTCTTCGCCGCCGTCCACGCCGGCAATCCGAGCCCGGCCATCCTCGCCTACCAGTATCTGCAGACCCTCCCGCAGCTCGCCCGCGAGGGGAACACGTTCCTTGTGATCCCGAGTGAGCTCACCTCCGCCATGGAGACCGTCCGTAAAGCCTTCGACCAGCCCGACTCCGGCCGGCCCACGACGCCCGGGACGCCCACGAAACCGGGCACTCCCTCGACCGACGCGGGCAAGGGTCCGGGGCCCGCCGACTGACCGGATCGGTCAGTCGCCGGGTGGTGAGGTCGTCGAGGTCGGTCACCACCTGCTCGACGGTTTCGCGTTCCGTCGCGTAGTAGCGGGCCGTCCAACGCGCCACCAACTCCGGATAGACCCAGCCCGCCACATCGGCCGCGCCCTGCCGGGAGTATTCGGCCTCTTCGTGGAGCCGCCAATACCCATCCGATGTCTCCGACGCCCTGCTGGACCCTGATCGAGCCGACTCTCAGCGCCTGGCGCCAGGCTCGGCTCGACCGCCGGGCCGTGAACCTCCCCACCGCGCGTGGCGTCCACCGAGTGCGCCGATCTCACCGCGGGTTCCTTCCTGCACACGCCGACACCGACCGGACCAGGACATCGACGGCGGTCATGACGCGTCGGGACCCCGGAAATAGGAACCGTCAGCAAAGATCCAGGCATCGCTCCCGCCCGGCTGAATGACCAAGCCACGCACCGCCGACCCCGGACGCTGCGATCATGCCGTCCACACTCAGCGGCAACAGCGGCCGAGGGCCAGCGTGACCCTATTGCGAGACGCAAGAAGCTTCTTGCCGCGACGCCGTCGAACCGCCAGGCTGGCGAACATGAGGATTCGTCACTTAACCACGCTCGCGGGAGCGGTCGTCCTGACGTGCCTGCTGGTTCAGGTTCACGTACTGCCGGTCATGGCGGCAGCGGACACGGACACGTCGCCTGTCACGGCTGTGGGTCGGCTGTCGGGGGTGAACTTCGATCCGAACAAGGGCACCCTTGATGGCTCGCCGGTCGATCACCTGCCCGACCACATCCGGCTGCTCGACATCCAGCTGCCGGACGACGGCGCACCGCAGCGGGCCGACTGGTCTCCCGACGGGAAGCGCCTGGTTTTCCTCGATGCTCCGTTCGGTGACCTTTGGGAGTACGACCTGGCGACCGGTGCGAGCCGCAATCTGACTGAGACGTCTGTGCTTCACAAGGGGGTGCTACGGGCGCACCACCTGATTAACGGCGACGTCGCCCTGTGCGCGGTGACTGAGCGCAGCGCCGACGGTCCCGAGGGCGACCGCTTCCGCGGTGAACTGTGGGTGCTCCAGCGGCCCTTGGGCACACGTGCCCCGGTCCGTCTCGGCGAGAGCTGCTGGGAAGGCATCGCGGTATCCAAGCAACCGGGTTCCACCCGCATCGCGTGGAACCAGTCGACCATCGACTTCACTAAACCGAACGTGATAATCGAAGCCCTGGTGGGCAAGTCGAAGATCCTGACGGGTCGAATCGTCTACCGCAACGGCCGGCCGCGGATCGCCGATCGGCGGATCGCTCTCGACAAGCGCGATGTCTCCCTGGACACGCCCGCCGTCGAGGCGCAGGACTTCCGATCCCTGCCCGATGGGGACGCCGACTCCGACGACGAACTGATCTTCAGCGCCTACTTCCATAAGGGCGGACAGGCCATGGGTGTCAACCTCGACACCGGCGCCGTCGCTGATCACACGTCGTGGTCGCTGTTCTACGAGGAAGCGGAAGGCATCGACCCGTCCGGCCGTTACCTGATGGTCGAGCGAGACCTCGCGATCACCTTGTTCCCCGGCCTGGTCGACATCTGGCGCCTTCCGTTGGATGGCTCCGGAACGTTCGAGCGGATGACCACGTTCAACCACTACAAGGGCTTCGGGGCCAACAACCCGGTCGTGTCTCCCGACGGCACGCAAATGGCCTTCGGACTGAAAGTGGAGGGCGGTGCCGAGGGCGAGGGCAACGGCATCCTTCTGATGGATCTCAGCAGATGAGGCGGTGTTGGCGCTGGCGGAGGGTGGCCGTCCGGCGAGAAATGGCAAGCGTCGATGCCCGACTGCGGGGGAGGCCAAGTGACGGGACGGCCGGGTGTCAGTCGGTTGGGTGTGGCTTGTTGCACGGGCGGGTTCGGACTTCTCTTCCGGCCCCCGCGTCCGGACGCGCGGACACTGAACCTTTTCAGTCGGGTGATGGCTCCTCCTGAAGGGGCGCAGCCGGGGCCTGGTGTGATGCTGGAATGCCGTGCGCCATGATGGGCTGGTGGAGCGTGAGCCTTACCGGAGTGAGCTCCTGACCAGCCACAGGCCGGTCCACACGGCTGTGGCCAAAGGTGACGGCGCCGGCCACCACGAGGGCGCTGTTGATTCCCTCCTCGAAGGAGGCGCTACCGGGCTACCGGGTGCGGACGACGGCTCTGAGCACCGCCACGCCGAGGACCGCGCCGGTCTGCCGGGAAGTAATGCCGACACCCGACGCCAGGCCGCCCTCCTACAGGCTGACCGCCTGGATGGCGGCGCATGTTTGCCGTCGTGAGCCTCCCTGGGGAGACCGGGTCACCGTTGAGGTTGGTGAACACATACCCGCTGTCGCGGTACCGTCCCCCGTAGGCCGCGACCTCCGCACGCTGCCGATCCCGGTGCATCCGCAGCGCCGCGGTCGTGGTGCGGTCCAGCGCGATGACGCGGGCGCTGTGCGCGGTCTTGGGCCGGGCACACCTCCAGGCGGCCGTTCCGCCGCCGCAGCTGCCGGCAGATGGTCGCGGTGCCGTGCTCCAGGTCCACATCCACCCAGCGCAGCCCGGCCGCCTCACCGCGCCGCAGCGCGATCACATGGTCGGCGGCGTAGAGACGGTGGCCGCGGATGGCGTGCGGGACTGAACTCCTGGCAGGACGGCACCCCGCTCGACTTTCGCGGCGAGTTCACCAAGCACACCCTGATGCCCCCGACGTTCGTCCCCGGACCGAACCCCTACGGCCTCCCGCCGGTCCTGCTCGGCGCGCTGGGACCGGTGATGACCCGAGGTCGCCGACGGGCTCCTGGTGATGCCGTTCCACAGCCACCGGCATTTCCGCGAGCGCACTCTCCCGGCCGTGGCCGAGGGGCTGGAACTGGCGGGTCGCGAGCGGATCGAGGTGTACCCGCAGGCGATCGTCGCGATGTGCTGCCGGATCCAGGCGCGAGCTCATCGGGTGCGGCGTGGCGGGGTGCAGGCTGGTGACCGCGTAGACGGTCGGGCCAGCTCGACCGCGGGGTGGCGGAACTCGGGCGGGTGTAGTGACGGCATGGCGAACATCCTTCCTGATGATCGCCGGTGACCTCGGGTCAGCAGTCCGTGCTCCGGGGGAACCTCATGCCCGTGTTGATCGCGGGAGCCAGCCAGCGGTCGAGGAGGGCGCGGAGCCGGGCTTCGTCCTGCGGCAGCTGACTCGGGTGCTGCAACAGCGATGTCAGGAGTCGCATGATGATCTCGGCGAGACCGTAGAGGTCGTCTTCGCCGATGCCGGCGGCCGCCCAGTCGACGGGGAAGCGCCGCAGCATCTTGGCGCCGTAGGCGATGGTGTCCGCGGTGGTGGCGCCGCGGCCGAAGGCGCTTGAGTCCCCGAGTTGCAGCAGCAGGCTCAGCCGTGGCTCGGTCGGGATGGTCCGCACGCAGAAGACCATGCCCTCGACCACGGCCTCGGCCGGATCGCCGATCCCTTGGAGGTGGGCGATCAGCTGATCGACGAACGACTCCGCGCCCTGGGCCGCGACCTCACCGATGATGTCGCTGATCCGGTCGAAGTGCCGGTAGACGGTCTGGCGGGTGACACCGAGCTCGTTCGCGACGTCGGAGAGGGTCGTCTTGATGACGCCGTGCCTGTCGACGCAGCGGGCGGTCGCGTCGATGATGCGCTGCCGGGCCTCGACATCTGATGCGGGAGGCCGGCCTCCCCAGCCGTGGCGCGCCATGACCCTAGGATCGCACAGGCGCCGCGACCGATCGTGCCCTGGTCGCACGGAGAGCGACCAGAATGAATCCGGTTGCGGCGACGGTGCACAACGCGGCGTACCACAGGCTGCCGGTCGGCGTGCCCTGCTCGGTGACGCCGTTGGTCGCCGCGAAGTACGCCGGCAGTGCGATCAGCCACAGGACGACGTGGACGCCCAGGTACAGCGCCGGATAGGTCCGCGCGAACAGCGGCGACGCCACCGGGGTCACCGTGTCGGCGCGCACCGCGCGCCAGGCGTCCACCAGCAGGAAGAGGCCGACGATCCAGACCGCGGCGAGTTCGGCGCCGAGGATGGCCCGCTGGATCCCGAGCCGGTCCTCACCGCGGAAGGCCCCGCTGGGCGCGCTCACGATGATCATCGCCAGCGGGGTCAGGGCGCCGGCGACGACGGTACGCCGGCCGATCCGCCGTCCGGTGAGCGTGCCGCGGCCGTCCTTCTCCCCGACCAGGCGGAAGACGAGGTAGGTCAGGGCGCCGAAGGAGACGGAGGCGAACAGGAGCATGCTGTTCATCGGCACCGAGGCGAGCGCCGGCTGGTTGATCGTCTCGTTGTCGGTGTTCCAGGCCCACCACTTCAGCTGGGGCCCCAGGTGGTCGAAGATCTCGTAGAAGACCTGGCAGGCGAACGCGACCGCCATCGAGCCGAGCAGCGGGCCGCGCCGCGCGAAGACGCCCAGGGTCCGGACCAGCTCGTAGGCGAGCTGCGACAGTGCGGGGTAGAAGGCCACGATGTAGAGCGGCAGCCGGTCGTACATGAATTGCACGGTGAACACGTTGTGGGAGAAGATGAACCCGACGTGCTCCTCCAGGCCGAACCAGCCGGGGAAGTAGAGCGGCGGCTCGATCACGGCCAGGTACACGACCGAGGCGAACCACAGCGAGATGTTGACCGGATCGCCGTCGCGCCGCCACCGCCGCCACGCGTGGACGAGCGCGAACACGGCCCCGCCGATGACGAGCAGCTCAAGAACCGGCATGGTGCCGTTCTCGAGGCCGAGCGGGTTGCGGAAGTCGATCACGGGATCGGCGTCGTGGCAGGAGAAGCCGAGTCTCTCGGCGACACGCGCGGCCGCCGCGTCACAGGTGTGGTCCATTCCTCGCCTCCGGGGTCAGGTACCGACGCGGTCGTCACCGCGGCGGGCTCCACTGGACGACGCACGCCCCGGTCCGCGGTAGCCGGTGAAGTCGGTGCCCGGCGGGTCGCGCCGGGCGTCGAACCCGCCGGGCACCACCGTGCGGCCGATCCGCTGGCGCGCCTTGTAGCGCGCGAGGCCGAACCAGAACCTCGGGTCGGTGAGCATCTCCTTGAGCGACTTGTCGAGGTTGAACACCTGGGCGAAGGTCTCCTCGACGTAGGCGTCCTCGCGGCTGGTGGCGTTGATGGCGTTGAAGATCGGCCAGCTGAGGCGCGCGGCCAGCCTGCGCCGCCAGGGGGCGGCGACCTCGGTCCCGGTCGCGAAGCCGTAGGCCTGGTCACGCGCCATCGCGAGCATCCAGGGCACGTCGAGGGATTTCTTCTGCCGGTCGAGGAACTCGCGGAAGAAGGCCAGATCCACCGCGTCGCGGCCGCGCAGCATCTCACCGAGGATGAGCGCGGAGCGGGCTGCCGAACTCATCCCCTGGGCGTAGAACGGGTTGAACGCGCAGATCGAGTCACCGACGCAGACCAGCCCGATCGGGGGCACGTCGACCAGGTCGAAGCGGCGCCACTTGTTGCCGGTCGCACGAGTCAGATGCACGTCGGAGGTCGGTGTGCACGCACGCGCCGCCTGGCCGAAGGCCGTGGCCCTCACACGGGTCAGCGCGGCCTCGAATGCGTCGGTCTTGCGCGGCATCCGGATGCCCCACGACCCCATGCACACGATGGCGCGGTCGCCCTCGATCGGGAAGAAGTTGCTGAGGAATTCGTGCTCCTCGGGGTGGTCGCCGGTGTCCTGCGTCGGAGTGATGACCAGGTGCTTCCACCACCACGATCCGGGACGCCGGCCGGCGGGAGGCAGGTCGTACCACCGCGAGATGTAGGTGACTTTGGCGTCGAGGGTCTTTTCCGGCGGCACGGACCAGCCGGCCGCGCCGAGCCAGTCGATGACCGAGGACCCGCGCCCCAGCGCGTCGACGACCAGGTCGGCGGCCATGTAGCCCTCTTCGCCGTCGGCGGCGCGGTATTCGACTCCCTCGACGCGCCCGTGCGAGGTGCCGCCCCCGGTGGACCGCAGGCCGGTGACGGTCACGCCCTCCCGGATCTCGATGGCCGGCAGTTCACGAACCTTGTCACGCAGGACCCGTTCGATGAGCACCCGGGAGCTGTAGACCATCGTCATCGATCCGGACTTGCGCGGGGCCCAGCCGTCGTTCTCGCAGTAGGCCGCGTCCATCGACGGCATCAGATGCATCCCGCCGCCGGCGATCAGCGCCTCCTCGAACCCGGGGAAGATCTCGCCGATCGCACGGCGGCCGGAATTGAGGAGGAAATGCGGATGCTTGCTCTGCGGCACCCCCCGGCGGTGCTCCGCGCCCGGCGGAAGCTCGTCCCGCTCCAGGACGACCACCTCGTCGAAGTGCTCCGCAAGCACTCCGGCCGAGCACAGTCCCGCCACGCTGCCGCCGAGTACCACGGCCGTCCTGCTCCGCATCCGGACCTACTTTCATTCATACATATGACGGATGAATGTATGATTCGAAGGGTGGCGAGTCAACCCTGGACCGCCTCCAGAACGCCTCGCAGACTCCGTGAGTCCCGTTAGCCTCGGGCTTTCACGGGACGGCAGGTTGAGAGTGACCGTTCAGCACTCCAGCCGCACTTATTGATCGATGAGTCGTCGTTGCCGCTGGTAGTGGCACCTTCGGGCGCGGGCTTGGTGGCGGCGTCGCCGGCGTGACCAGTGCAGATGGAGTTCTGGCCGGTGCCGGGGCCAAGACCTGGGGCGGAAGCCCGTGGGCGTGGAGCGACACCGTCTCCAGCTGGACCTGGCCCGGCTTCGAAGCCTCGCCCATTACCGTCGAGGTCTACAGCGACGCCGACGAGGTGGAGTTGCTCGTCAATGGACGCTCGCTCGGACGGCGACCGGCGGGGGCCGGGCAGCGTTTCCGCGCCGGGTTCGAAACGGTCTACGCACCGGGCGAACTGGTGGCGATCGCCTACCGGGACGGCGCCGAAACCGGCCGCCACCTCCTGCGCACCGCCGAGGGGCCGCTGCGGCTGCGCGTCGAGGCCGACCGTCCGGCCATCACGACCACCGGCGGCGATCTGGCGTTCGTCACGTTCACGCTCTCGGTCGCCGTCGAATGACGAACGGGGCGTCCCGGTAGTGCCGGTATGGTGATCGATTATGGGGAGCGAGATCGAGCGGGTGGTCCGAGACTTGTACGAGGCCCGCGCGCGGTGGGATCTAGACGCCGTGGGTTCCTTGCTGGCCGAGGACGTCGGTTGGCATGAGCCCGGCGAGGAGGACTATTCGGGTCACCATCGCGGCCGTGACACGGTGCTGGCGCTCCTCGCCCGTCTCCGCGAGGTGACCGACGGGACGTTCACGCTGGAGCCCACCGACCTTCTGGTGACCGCCGAGCACGTGGTGGCCAAGATCCGCTGGTCCGCGCGCCGCGGTGATGCCCACGTGACGGGCAACGAGATCGCTGTCTACCGCATTCGTCACGGACAGGTGGCGGAGGCGTGGTTCTATCTCGATGGCCATGACCCGGAGATGCTCACTCAGGTCTTCTCGTACGAGAACTCCTGACAGAGCACCCCGCGGCTTGCTGAGGGCTCGCCCGGTGGCGGATCGGAAGGAAGGGGGAGCCTGCCTCGCGCGATCTTGTCGGGGTCGGCGCCTGCCCGCCGAGCCCGCCACCGATCACAGCGATGGCCAGCAACCGCATTCCCCTTCGAAGATGGCGCATCCAGCTGCGGCTGTTCTTCCTGAACCGACGCGCGCTCGTGGCGGACGCCGTCGAAGAGCCCCCGTCGGGTCGTCGATGTGGCGGGCCGCATCACCCGGTGGAGCTCTGCGTTACCCAGGAATCCCAAGGTGGACGGAAGGCGGTGGTTCAGAGTGTCGGCCCGCCGCGCAGGTACCTCAGTACGGCGAGCACGCGGCGGTGGTCGGCCGCGCTC
Source organism: Actinomadura sp. KC345 (assembly GCF_004348515.1). Lineage (GTDB taxonomy): Bacteria > Actinomycetota > Actinomycetes > Streptosporangiales > Streptosporangiaceae > Spirillospora. Next base: position 15,619 of record NZ_SMKH01000001.1, read on the forward strand.
GGGTCCAGGGAGAGCTTCGTGAAGATCGCGCCGATGTGCTTGGAGACGGTGGCGTCGGTGAGCGAGAGCTTCCGGCCGATCGCGGTGTTGGAACGCCCCTGCGCGATCAGCTCCAGCACCTCGCGTTCGCGCGCCGACAACCGACCGAGCGGATCGCGGCGCCGCGCCACCAGCCTGCGGACCACTTCCGGGTCGACGAGGGTGCCCCCGGCGGCCACCTTCTCCAGCGCGGCGACGAACTCCCGGCCGTTCGACACCCGGTCCTTGAGCAGATAGCCGGTGCCGGCGTCTCCGGCTTCGAGCAGTTCGGCGACGTACACCGTCTCCACGTACTGGCTCAGCACCACGATGGGCAGCCGGTCCAGTCGGGCGCGCAGGCCGACCGCGGCCCGCAGCCCTTCGTCGGAGAACCGGGGCGGCATCCGCACGTCGGTGACGAGCAGGTCGGGCGCATAGCCGTGCACGGCTGCGGTCATGGCGTCCACATTGTCGACGGCCGCCACCACCTCGTGCCCGAGTTGGCCGATGAGCCCCACGAGGCTCTCTCGGATCAGTCCCGAGTCCTCCGCCAGGACGATCCGCATCGCGCTCCCTCGTCTGTTGTGCCGTCGTCTTCTGTTGCGGATGCCGTTCTGTCGTTCGGGTGTTCCGCCGCCGGCCGCTGTGCCGCCACGCAGGGGATCTCCGTACGCAGCACCGTCGGCCCGCCCCTCGGGCTCGCCAACAGAAGCCGTCCGCCCACTCCGGCGACTCGTTCCGCCAGGCCGCGCAGCCCGCTGCCGCGCTCCGGCGCGGCACCGCCGGTGCCGGCGTCCTCGATCTCCAGCACCAGGTCGCCCCCGGCCACCCAGCCTCGTACCTGGGCCCGATCGCAGCCGCTGTGCTTGGCGACGTTCGCCAGCGCCTCGCTGATCACGAAGTACCCGGTGCTCTCCGTGCGGTCCGGCAGCCGGCCCGCGATCCGCAGGTCGACGTCCACGGCGAAGGTGTGGCGGCTCGCCAACTCTTCCACGGCCACCGTGAGGCCGCGTTCCGTCAGCACGTGCGGGTGGATGCCGTGCACCAGCTCACGCAGTTCGGCGAGGGTCTGGGCGGCCTCGTGCTGAGCCTTGTCCAGGTACGCGCCGAGCGGGCGTCCGGCGCCGTCGGGGGACATTTCCTCCAGCCGCATACGGGCCATGTCGAGCGTCATGGTCAGCCCGATCAGGCGTTGCTGTGTGCCGTCGTGCAGGTTGCGTTCGATTCGTCGGCGCTCGGCGTCGAACGCGTCCACCAGCCTGCCGCTCGCCTGCACCGGCTCCATGTCACCGGCACCGGGTGACGGCGCGGGTGCCAGGAGCCGGTGTACGAGCATCAGCCGTACGGCGGCCGATGCGGTCAGCACGTAGCCGCTCGTCACCAGTACGAGGGCGGCGAAGCCGGTGACGGTCAGCGCGGAGGCGGAGGAGCCGATCACGACGTTCAGGACGGTCACGGCGCCGCCGTCCGCGAACAGCGCGTACCAGAGCGGAGCGGGGAGCAGCGTGGCAGCCGCGATGAGCGCGGCGACGGCCAGGAAGTCCAGCAGCCACAGGACGGTGGCCGACAACAGCGCGTACCGCAGCTCGCGCCAGGTCACCGGCTCCCGCCAGCGCACCCGCAGCCAGGTGCGCAGCCCCACATCGCCCAGAACGCGGTGCGGAGATCGGACCGCCTGGACGCCGAGCAGTCGCACCCGGTGCCGTTCGGCCATCCCGACGGCGACGCCGGACACGCTCAGCCCGGCCAGCAGCACCAGCCCGAGCAGCACCGGGCTGAGCAGGACGCCGAGCGGCACGGTGACCGTCACCGCCAGCAACGTGCACGCGCCCGAGACGACGCCGGAGGCGGCGTAGAACGCACAGCGCCAGGGAACCGAGGAGCGGAGGAAGCGGTGCGGACGCTCGGCCATGGCGCGGCGCAGCGCGGCCGCCGCGACCGCCGCGGTGCGGGCCGTGGCCGTGCCGTGCCCGCCGTCGGCTCGGACGTCGTCCATGATCCGTTCAGTGTAGAAGCGGGGCGCCGCCAGGGGCAGTAGAGCTACCTCTACCCCGGTCCTCCAGACAGCTCTGATTCGCCGTAATCGCGCCGCGTGGTCTGCTCGGAACAGCCGACGGCAGCCAGGCGCGTCCGTTCCGAGGAGGACACGGTGACCGACCACTCACCCCCCGACAAGCGCGGGCTGACCTGGCGTATGCGCCCGCGCACCCGGAAGACATGGCTGTTCTGCCACGTGGTGATCTCCGTGGGATGGCTCGGCGGCGCGTACACGATGCTCATGATGGCGATCGCGGCGCGCACATCCGCCGGGGAGCCTATGCGGCCCGCCGCCTACGCGCTGATGCACCTCAGCGACACGGTGATCATGATCCCGTGTGCCCTGGGCACCCTGATCACCGGCCTGGTCACCGGTCTGTACGGCAAATGGCGGGTTCTGCACCACTGGTGGGTCCTGGACAAGCTGGTGCTCACGGTCGGCGCGACCGTCTTCGCCTACCTCTACATCGCGCAGACCGTCAAAGAGGCGCTGGCGCGTACGGAGGCGGACTCCGCCGCGGACATCGGCTTCCTGGAGGACGGTGTGATCGCCGGATCGGCCGGCATGCTGATGCTGCTGATGACGACCACACTGCTGTCGACGTTCAAGCCGTGGGGGCGCACCCGCTGGGGCCGCCGGGCGCAGGAGGCCCGGCGACCGGGCGCCGCTCCACGTCCGCAGGACCGAGCGCGGTGGCGCGCGGTTCGCGGTTCGAACCGCGTATGAAGCACCCGGGCCGCTCCGAAGTCATCGGGAGCAGCCCCACGTACCCGCGACTCCCGGTACATGCGGTTGCAGCAGGTCACGAATTCTCGCTGGCCGCACTCTCAGATATCGCCCCCAGAGCACGACACATTTTCTCAAGAGGGCCAGGGCGGCCTCGATCTGCCACAACTCCTTGGCCATTGAGGTCTTGTGGCCTGCGTCGCGATCACGCCCTAAAACCTCATCGCCATTCGTTGATACTTTCGTCTGGTCTCATTACCTACTTATGTTGCTGTCGCGATCGGAACGCGAAGGGGCAGTCTTGAGCCGTCAAATGCTGTTCCCGATGGTGTTCCCATCGAGAGAAGAGGCCCCATGAACTCCGTTTCATCCGTGGTTGCCGGTCGTCCCGCCCGGATCGCGGCCCTGGCGGCACTGGTCGCCTTCTGCTTCACCGGCGTCACGCCGACCGCCCGGGCGGGTTCCGCTGAGGCGGGCGCGGGAGTCGGTTCCGCGGGCGGACCACTGACCGTTTCTCGCACGAACCCGCGGTACTTTTCGGTCAACAGGGGCGGGCGGGAGAGGCCCGTCTATCTCGCCGGGACGAACCTGTGGAACAACGTGCAGGACGGGGCGGGCTTCCAGACCTGCGCGCGGCCCGGTCCAGCTTTCGACTGGACGGCGTACCTGGACTTTCTGCAATCTCGCCGACTGAACTTCATCCGCGCCTGGCGATGGGAGCATTTCAAGTTCAAGCTCCCCCCTGACCTGGACACCAACGGCCCTTATTGCGTGGCCCCTCAGCCATGGCCTCGTACGGGTGGCGGCAAAGCCTACGACGGCGGAGCGAAGTTCGACCTCGCCCGGTTCGATCAGACCTACTTCGACCGCCTCAGGGCGCGCGTCATCGAAGCACGTGAGCGGGGCATGTATGTCTCCGTCATGCTCTTCGAGGGTTTCTGCGCGCATGTGTGCGACAGCGACACGATGATGGCGGGCCACCCCTTCGACGGCCAGAACAACGTCAACGGGATCGACATCGATTCCATCGCGGACTACCAGTCCGGTTCCGTTTCTCCAGCGGTTCGGGCGTTGCAGCGGGCCTACATCCGCAAGGTGATCGACACCGTGGGCGACCTCGACAACGTCCTGTACGAGGTGGCCAACGAGTCTTGGCGCGGCTCGGTCTCCTGGCAGTACAACGTGATCAGGTACGTGAAGCGGCACGAAGCCGCCGAACGCCACCCCGAACACCCGGTCGGAATGTCCGCCATCTGGCCCGAAGGAAACGATGACTGGCTGTTCGCGTCACCGGCGGACTGGATCATGCCAGGCTTTCCCGCGGCAGGTCACTACCGCCACGACCCACCGGCCGCGACCGGAGCCAAGGTGGTCATCTCCGACACCGATCACTACGCACCGTGTGACGTCGATGCCGTATGGGCCTGGAAATCGTTCACCCGCGGCCTGAACTCAAGCCAGCTCGATTGCGGAATCGGCGACCCGGCACGACCCGACCCCGCCTTCGACTTCCTAGAGCCGGCGAGGTACGCCCAGGGCGACACCGTGCGCCAGGCGGCCAGGATGAACCTCCTCGCCATGAGGCCCCGGGGCGACCTCTCCTCCACCGGCTACGCACTCGCCACTCCCGGCCGGGAGTACCTGGCCCTGCAACCAGAGAAGTCGGCCGAGATCACGGTAGCCCTCACTCCAGGCACCTACCGCGTGCGGTGGTTCGATATCAGCGATCGCCAATGGCGGTCGGCATCTGAGATCACAGTCCGCGTCCCCACCGCGATGCCCATCACCTCGCCCTTCGCGACGCCCGGCCCAACGGTGCTCCATCTCAAGCGCGAATTTCGGTAGCGCCGAAGCGCGAGACAATCGCGGCCGCCCGGCAGGACGGGCCCGACTCCCCGTCCGCCAAACGGAGAGCCACACCGCCAACTTGGGCCGTCTCGTGGTGCGACGCCGTCGAGGAGGTCGGAGACCAGTCCGTTGGTGAAGCGGTCTGTGACGGGTTCGTCGGGGATGTAGGGTCCGGATCGTTGTCAGGGGGAAGCGTGCGCGTAATGCTGCTTGGGCCGGTCCAGGCACTCGCCGACGATGGATCCGTCCTTGAGATCAACGGCGGAAGGCTGCGTGCGACACTGGCGCGTCTCGCCTTGGCCGCGGGTGAGGCCGTGCATGGGGACTCGCTCATCGACGGCCTCTGGGGCGAGGATGCGCCGGTCGACTCCCACGGCTCGTTGTACGCACTGGTGTACCGGCTGCGGCGGGCACTGCGCGACCCCGAGGCCGTGGAGTCGGTGACGATGGGTTATCGGCTGGCGGTACGCGCGGAGGATGTGGACGCGCACCGGTTCGAGGCGCTGGCGGCGCGCGGACGACGGGAACTGGCCGCGGGCGCCTCGCAGGCGGCGGCCGCGTCCCTGGAGGAGGCGCTGGGGCTCTGGCGAGGAGGCGCGCTCGCCGATGTGCCCGACGCGCCCTTCGCCGATACGGCCCGCGTGCGCCTGGAGGAGCTGCGCGTCGCGGCCGTCGAGGACCGCTTCGAGGCGGAGCTGAGGCTCGGTCGTCCCCAGGAGATCCTGGCCGACCTGGAGGCGGTCGCAGCCGATCATCCGTTGCGCGAGCGGCTCGCCGCGCTGCGGATGAGGGCCCTGCACGCGGTCGGACGCCGACCGGACGCCCTGGCGGTGTTCGAGCAGGTCCGCCGGACGCTCGCCGACGAACTCGGCGTCGACCCGTCCCAGGAGCTGCGGCACGCGCATCTGGCGGTACTGCGTGGCGAGCCGGCCCCGCGACGTGTGCCGGAGCCGGCGCCCGGACGTCTGCCCGCTCCGCTTACCGGCTTCGTCGGCCGCAACGAGGAGCTGGAGCTGCTGTCGGGACTGCTGGACGGTGCCGCCCGGCTGATCACCGTGGCCGGTCCCGGGGGCGTGGGCAAGACCCGCCTGGCTCTCGAAGCGGCCGTTCGGCACTGGCCGCACGGGCGCGATCGGGTGTGGCTCGTCCGGCTCGCCGATGTGGACGGGCGGGACGGGGTGGCCGAGGCGGTCCTGGGCGCGCTCGGCTCCCCGGCCACGCGTCCCGCGTTCACCGCACGAGCGGCGCGGCCGGAGGACCAGGTGGCCGAGCTGCTCGGCGACGGCAGGGCCCTCCTGATCCTGGACAACTGCGAACACGTCATCGGCACCGTCGCGGAATTCGCGGCTCGGCTGCTGCAGGGCCGACCGAACCTGACCATTCTGGCCACCAGCCGCGAACCGCTCGACGTCATGGGAGAGTCCCTCTGCCGTCTCGGACCCCTGGACCCCCCTGCCGCGCACGCCGACGCCGACACCGCCGCCGAGTCGGCCGCGGTCCGGCTGTTCCTCGACCGTGGCAGGGCCGCCTCCCCGGGGTTCGAGCTCGACCGCGCCACGACCCCCGCCGTGGTGGACATCGCCCGCCGCCTCGACGGCCTCCCGCTCGCCCTCGAACTGGCCGCCGCCCGGCTCCGTTCGATGACCGCCGGGCAGATCGCCGAACGGCTGGGCGACCGGTTCCGGCTGCTCGGCTCCGGCGATCGGACCGCCCGGAAGCGGACGCTGCACGCCGTCATCGGCTGGAGTTGGGACCTACTGACCGAACGGGAACGGATCCTGGCACGGAGGATGGCGGTGTTCCGCGCGGAGACCGGCATCGCCGCCATCGAAGGGGTCTGCGGCGACGGGACGCTGCCGGACGATGAGATCATTTACCTCCTCGGCGCCCTGGTGGACAAATCCATGGTCGAGAAGGCCGGCACCCGCTACCGGATGCTCGAGACCATCCGCGCCTACGCGGCCGAGCAGCTGACGGCGGCCGGTGAGCGGGAGACGACGCGGGACCGGTTCGTCGGCTACTTCGCCGGACTTGCCGATGAGCACGGGCAACGGCTGCGGTCCGCCGAGCAGACCGGCTCGCTGCGGCTGTTCGAGGCGGAGTACGGCAACCTCACCGCCGCGCTCACCGCCGCGGACGACGCCGGGCGGACGGATGCCGCGGCACGGCTCCTCGGCCCGCTGTACTGGTACGGCACCGTCCTGCGCCATGACCCACGGGCGGACATCTTCGTGGCCAGGGTGCTGAGGTCGGAGGACGAACTCCCCGAGCCCGACCGGGCGGCCTTCACCGCGCTCCATGTGCTCGCGGGCGGCGGCGAAGCCGCTGCCGACGGCGCGCGGATCCGCGCCGTGATCGACGACTGTGCGCGCAGTGGTGCCCTGGAGCGTCATCCGATGCTGCTGCTCGTGACGTTGCCTGCGGCCCACATCCTCGGAAGCGAGGGGGCCGCCACGGCCGAGCGCGTGACGGCCCGGGCCCGGGCCGGCGGCGACCCCTGGTCATGCGCCTGCACCTACCTCATGGAGGCGTTCCACCACGCCGACACCGGGGACTGGGAGGGCGGCGCCACCGCGCGTGCCGCAGCGCTGCGCGGTTTCCAGAAGGCGGGGGATCGGCTGATGACGGCCCTGGCGTCGACCGCGATAGCCCAGCTCCACTCGATCCGCGGCGAACACCCCGAGGCGATCGCCGCCTATGAGCGGAGCATCGCACTGGCCGCCAAACTCGGCGCGCAGGACGAGATCGGCTATCGGGTCGGCCTCGCCACCGAGAGGATGCGCATGGGGGACCTCGCCGGCGCCCGCCATGACCTCGGCCTGGCAGGACGGCGGGCCCACGACCGTGGCCTGCGGCTTCTGGAGGTCGAGGTCCACGCCGGCCTGGCCGAGCTCCACCGCCGCCGCGGCGAGGCCGGGCAGGCCGATCGGGAGCTCGATCGAGGGGAGGCGCTGGCCGCCGGGTCACTTCCCGATGAGGCGATCGGGGACTGGTTCGCCCCGGCCAGGATGGCGAACCGGCTGACGGCGGACGACCCGGCGCGGGCACGGGAGCTCCTGCCGAGGGTGGTCCGCGCGGCCATCGCGTCCCGCCACGTCCCACCCGTCGCCGAGCTGACGGCCAGGATGCGCCGGCTGGAGGGCGACCTCACGGGGGCGGCCATCGCGCTCGGCATGAGCCAGGCCGTACGCGGCGCCTTCGACCATGGCGACGCCGAGCTTCGCGAGATCGCCGCCGATCTGGCCGGCCGGCTCGGCCGCGACGCGTACGAGGAGGCGTTTCACCAGGGCGCCCGGATGCCACGGCACGATGCCGTCGACCGCCTGACGAGCGGCTGACCGCCCTCGGCGGCCCAGCGCCGCCGCCTTTCAACCGGCCCTGGGCCTGGCCGATGACAACGGCGCCGCGGAGGGCCGGCCCTTCTGGTCGCGGGGCTCGCCATCCCCGCCTCCCGGGCGGGAGGCGCCGCGCAGGATCACCAGGGCGGAGATCGCCCCGGCGATCGTGAGCAGGCAGGCGATCACGAACACCGTGGACATGGACGCCGTGAACGCCGCCCTCGCCTGCGCCGCGAGCTCGGCAGACCCGGTCCGGCCGGCCTGGTCGAGCGCCGCGGTCAGCGACGACCTCGGGGCTCCTCTCACGTCGCCGGGAAGGTTCGCGGTGTAGGCAGTGCTCAGCACGCTGCCCAGGGCAGCGACTCCCAGTGCCATCCCGCCTTGCTTGAGCGTGTCCAGCACTCCCGACCCCACACCTGCGTGCTTCGGCGGGATGGCGCTCAGCAGAACGGCGTACATCGCCGGTTGGGCGAGGCTGGTTCCCAGCCCCATCAGCCCCAGCCCCAGAGCCACGAGCAGGTATCCGTCATCCGCGCGGATCATCCCGAGCACCGCGAACGCGACCGCGAGCGTCAGCAGACCGGTCACGATCAACGGCTTGTTGCCGATGTGCCCGACCAGCCTGATGCCCAGCAGGTTGCCGACCGCGATCGTCAAGGCGAGCGGCGCCAGCGCGAACGCGGCGGTGACAGCGCCGTATCCCAGCACACCCTGGAGGAACTGTGTCAACGCCAGTTGCACCGCACCGTTGGTGAAGACCACCAGGACCATGGCCAGGGCCGCACCGGAGAAGTCGCGATCCTTGAACACCGTCAAGGGCAGCAACGGATACACCCGGTGGGTCTCCCACCACGCGAAGACCGCGAGGACGACGCCCGCGGCGACCAGGGCGGCGACCACCGTCACCGACCAGCCCTCGTGCGGCAGCGAGATCAGCGCCCAGATCAGCGTCGTCATCCCGGCGATCGACAGCACCACGCCCGGCACGTCCATGGGACGGGCGGGGCCGCGCGATTCCGGTGCGACGAGCGCCACTACGAGGATGCCGACCAGCGCGAGCGGAACGTTGATGAAGAACGCCGCGCCCCACCAGAAGTACTCCAGCAGCAGACCGCCCAGCATCGGCCCGGCCACGAGACCGAGCATGTTGACGGCCTGCCAGATCGCCATCGCCTTCCGGCGCTCGTCCGCGCCGAAGATACTGATCATTATCGACAGGGTGCTGGGCATCGCGAGGGCCGCGCCCGCCCCCATGACCGCGCGGCACACGACGAGTTGCCAGGGTTCCGCCGCGAATGTCGCCAGCAGCGAGCCGAAACCCAACGACCCCAGCCCCAGCAGGAGGAACCGCTTTCGCCCGAGGCGGTCGGACAGGCTCCCGGCGGTCAGGACCAGGCCCGCGTACACGAGGATGTAGGCGTCCAGGATCCATTGGACCGCCGCCGGGCTCGCGCCGACGTCCCGCATGAGGGCGGGGATCGCCAGCGTCAAGATCATGTTGTCGATGCCGATCACCAGCATGCCCAGGCAGAGGGCGCCCAGGATCAGCCACCGGCGTGGATGGACGTCGGGCACGGGAATCTCCGTCGCGGTCGCGGTAGGTGACGGTGCCCGATGGTGCCCGCGCCACCTGATCTCCCCCTGACACGACCGGGCCCGCCCCGATCAGGGCGGCGTCAGTTCGCCGACAGGTCCGATCGAGATCGTGTGGACGGACGGAACGACGAGCACCGGGCCGGCCGATCCGGCGGTCCCGCGCCTGGAAGGACACACATGACCCACTCCGCAGACCCCGAGCACGCAAAGGTGCAGGAGGTGCTGAACCGAGCGGTGGCCGAGGAAGGCGTCCCCGGCATCGTGGCCGAGGTGCACGACGAGAGCGGCACTTGGTTCGGTTCCGCCGGGTTCGCCGACCTCCGGACGGGGCGTCGCCGCACACCCGAGGACCGGTTCCACACCGGTAGCAGCGGCAAGGCGTTCACCGCCGCAACCATGCTGCAACTGGAGGCCGAGGGAAAGCTGAGCATCGAGGACACCCTGGACCAGTGGCTTCCCGGCCTCACCGAGGGCACGGCGTACGACGGCGGTGCCATCACCGTCCGGCACCTGCTCAACGCCACCAGTGGACTGCACACCGTCAACATCCATCCAGAACTGATCTCCCGCTACCACACCCGTTCCGGGCTCACCGAGCACATCCTCGACCCGTGGCAGATCGAGGAACTACTGGCGATGGCGGTCGCCCGGCCACCCGAGGCGGCTCCCGGAGAGAAGTTCATTTACAACAACGGCGGTTTCCACCTCGCGGGCGCCATCATCGAAAGGGCCACGGGAAACAGCTACGCCGACGAGGTCGAGCGGACCGTCCTGCGGCCCCTCGGACTCACCGACACCTACGTGCGGCCCCCGGAGGAGATCAGGATCCAGGGGCTCCACCCCAAGGCGTACACCAAGTGGTTCTTCGACGCCGATCCGGCCGAGGTCACGGCCGAGAACGCGACCTCGCTGCCGATGGAGGACCCCGCGCTCGCCCCCTTCGACGCCACCGATTTCAACACATCCCACTACTGGGCGGCCGGCAACATCATCTCGACCACCGGCGACGTCATTCGCGGCTACCGCGCACTCGCCTCCGGAAGCCTGCTTCCCTCCCCACAGCACCAGAAGATGTGGACCACGCGCTCCAACAAGGGAAGTGCGTGGATCACTCACTGGGACCTGCGGTACGGGCTGGGCGTCTTCGAACAGAAGCTCGCGAGCGGGCTGCTTCTGCGCGGTGTCGGCGGCGGCCATCACGGCTCCTTCACCTACGTGATGGGCACTCCTTGCGGGGACCACACGATTTCCATCCACACCAACAACGACTGGAAGCATTTCGATCTCTTCGGCGAGATCCTCGAAGCGGAGTTCGGCTCGCCCCCCGCACCCGGACATTGACAGCGGAAGAGACCGGCTACGGCCGCTGCACACTGCGGCGGAGCCTCGTTCCCCTCTCTGTCGGACTGCTGTGACACAAGGGACGAGCGAGCCCTTCTGATACCAAGCAGGCGAGACAGGACGAATAGCGCACCGGTCGCGGAGTTGCCGGTGCGGGAGTCGTGCCGTCAGGAGCGGGGGGCCCACACGATGTCGTCTGTGCCTGCGGTTCGGTTGACGTGGCGGGCCAGTACGAACAGCAGGTCGGATAGCCGGTTGAGGTAGGCGGCAAGGTGCGGGGCGGCCTGGTCCTGGCGGCGCAGGGTGGTGACGCGGCGTTCGGCGCGGCGGCAGAGGGTGCGGGCCAAGTGCAGGTGGGCTGCGGCCAGTACGCCCCGGGGGGGGATGAAGTTGCGCAGGTCGGGAAGGTCGGCTTCGAGTCGGTCGATCGCGGTTTCCAGGCCGGTGACGTCGGCGGCGATGAGGCGCGGCGGTTGTGCGCCCGGGCCGCTGCGGTCGCTCCGGATCGGCCTCGTGATCGTGTTCACCGACAGCGCCGGTGATCTGCTGGTCGAGATCGATCCGGACCGTCTGCTGGAGTATCACCCGGACAACCGACCGTACGAGTCGGACACGAGCGGCGGCGGCATGTGAGCAACGGGCCCGGCGTCTCGATCGCTCTGGTCCGCGCCGGGCTCCCGGACCGGGACGCGAACGTCGTGCGCTCGCACCCATTTACCCCACGGCGCGGCCGATGAGTTCGCGGCTCCCGGCCGGTCAACCTCGTACACCCACAACCGTAAGGAGACCGCCATGTCGGAGCTTCTCGTCGACTTCATCACCTCCCTCGACGGCTACGCGTCGGGAGAGGGATGGCCCGGGTTCTGGGGCCTTGAGGGCCCGGAGTACCTCGCATGGCTCGGCGAGCAGCCCGAGTCGACCCACCTGATGGGAGCGAACACCTACCGCCTGATGTCGGGCTTCGCCGCCGGCGAGGTCCCGAGTGGCCAGGACGAGTTCAGGCCCGAAGAAGAGGCGTCCGTCGACGAGCTCACGCAAGCGTCCAAGGTGGTGTTCTCCTCCTCACTCGAAGAGCCGCTGACGTGGGCCAACTCCACGCTCGTCCGCGACGACGCCGTCGAGGCCGTCCGGGCCATGAAGTCGAGTGGCTCGGGGCTCCTCAGCACGATCGGCAGCCTGAGCCTGTGCCGGTCCCTGCTACGGGCCGGACTCGTCGACCGCTTCCGGGTCGTGATGTTCCCGGTGATCACCGGGGCCACGGGCGCGGAACGCATCTACGACGGCTATCCGGACGTCGCCCTGGAGATGATCGAGCACCGCACCTTCGACGGCCGCATCCAGCTGGTCGAGTACAAGCCCAGCGTGCTCGAGCACCCGCCGCTCGGCGCCCCTGCGTGAGGACGAAGCGACCAGCGTGAAGGAGCTGGACCGGTTCCTTTCACAGTGGAGTCGAGCCGCGCCGGGTTGTAGGCGTCCCCTTCGTTGAACAGATATACATGTTCATTTGAGGTGGAGATGGACGTGCGGTCACTGCAGCCGGGGGACCCTGCGTGGATCGGCCCGTACCGGATTCTCGCCCGGCTCGGCGCGGGCGGGATGGGGATCGTCTATCTCGCCCGGTCGCCGGGCGCCCGGCTGGCCGCGCTCAAGCTCGTCCGGCGGGAGTTCGCCGACAGCGCGGACTTCCGGGAGCGGTTTCGCCGCGAGGTCACCGCCGCGAGGAAGGTGAGCGGGCTTTACACGGCCCCGGTGCTGGACTCCGACGCCGACGCGCCACAGCCCTGGTTCGCCGCCGGCTACGTCCCCGCGCCCACGCTGAGCGAGGCCCTCGCAAGCGTCGGAACGCTGCCGGAGTCCGCCGTCCGGGCGCTGGGCGCGGGACTGGCAGAGGCGCTGCAGGCGATCCACGGAGCCGGCCTGGTGCACCGCGATCTCAAGCCCGGCAACATCCTGCTGGCCGAGGACGGCCCCAAGATCATCGACTTCGGGATCGCCAAGGTCGCCGACGCCACGCAGCTCACCGGCACCGGCGCCATGATCGGCACGCTGGCCTACATGGCTCCCGAGCAGATCGCCGGAAGCAAGGACGCCGGGCCCCCGGCGGACGTGTTCTCGCTGGCGGGTGTGCTGGTCTACGCGGCCACGGGCGCCAAGCCGTTCGGCGAGCGGGACTCGGCCGCGGTCCTCTATGAGGTCATGTACGAAGAACCCTGCCTCGACGGCGTGCCCGCGTCACTGCGTGGACTGCTGGCCGCCTGCTTGGCCAAGGACCCGGCCGGACGCCCCACGCTGGAGTCCGTGCTCGCCGCGACGACCCCGGCCGATCCCCGGGCGTTGGGCTCACCCGCGCTGCGCCAGGAGGTGGCGGCCAGGGAGGCCGAGGCGAACAGGGTGGCGTCGGAGCCGGTCACGGCGCCCCCACCGCCGCTGCGGGTCGATGACGCGGAGGCGGGCAAGACCGGACGACGCCGGATCCTGGGACTGGCCGCCGCGGTCGCCGTGGTCGGCATCGGCGCGGGGACGACCGGCTGGACGTTGACCCGCGGGGGCTCCAAGCCCGCCAAGCCCGCACCCCGAGGAACCCCCCTCGCCGCGGCGCCCCCGCTCGCGTGGACGTTCACCCCGCCGCGGCCCATCAGCGGGGCGTCGGTGGTGCTGGTGGCGGACGGTGTCGTGTTGTGGGGCGGCGAACAGGAGATGTACGGAGTGGACGCCGACTCGGGGCGGCAGCTCTGGACGGAGGACAAGGCCAATACCCTGTACTCGGGCACTGTCGCCCACGGATCGACGTTCGTCGTCCTCGGCGGTGTGGTCGGCGACATCGAGGACCAGACGATCACCATGGTCCACGCCCCGACCGGCAGGACCACGAACGTGCCCAAGCCCCGCGGCGTCTCCCCCAGGTCCGTCCTCGGCGTGGTCGACGACACGATGCTCGTGCGTTCGATGAAGAACCTCTGCGCGCTGGACCTGACCAGCGGCGAGATCCAGTGGGAGGTCCCGGTCGAGGGCCTGGTCGCTTCCGGAGCCGCCGACCAGACCGGCTTCTACGTCAGCACGGACCCCTCCCTCGCCGCCCTCGACCCCGTCACCGGCCGCAAGCGCTGGGTCCACACCTGGCCCGAGGGCGGCACCCGGAAAAGGGCGAGCCTTGACATCGCGGTCGCCGGCGGTCGGGTGTTCGGCAACTTCGGCGACACCGTCCAGGCGATCGACGCCGCCGCCGGGACGCCCGTCTGGTCGCGGGACACCGACAGGCAATTCGACACCGTCATTCCCGCAGGCGCCAACGTGATCTTCAAAAAAGAGGTTCTCCAGGCCTACGACCAGGCGACCGGCGCCCCCCGGTGGACGCTGGCCGGTCCAGAACCGTTCGCCGACGACCGGGGACACATCGCGGCGACCGGCGACCTCGTCGCGGCCGCCTTCAACGACCCGACAGGCCCGTCCCAGGGCGTTCTCGTCGCCGGGACCGATGGCCGGGCACTGTGGGCGCACCGGGGGCCGGCGGACACGCAGCGCGGCTGGGAAGTCGCGGTGTCCGGGTCGTCGGTCTTCGCGACCGACCACAAGCGGCTCTACCGCTTCCAGGCGGGGCGATGACGGCGGCGGGGCTGGAGCCCGGCGATCCCGATCGCATCGGGCGGTACCGTCTGCTGCGGCGCCTGGGCGAGGGCGGCATGGGCGTGGTCTACCTGGGCGCGTCCCCGGCGGGACGGGCGGTGGCCATCAAGGTCCTGCGGCCCGAGCTCGCCGGAGACCTTGCTTTCCGCGCCAGGTTCCGGGGCGAGGTCGAGACCGCCCAGAAGGTCAGCGGCGCGTTCACCAGCCCGGTCGTCGAGGCCGAACCCGACGGCACCGTCCCGTGGCTGGCGATCGCGTACGTCAACGGCCTCAGCCTGAAGGAGACGATCGAGCGGTACGGACCCATGCCCGAGGCGCCGCTGCGCACCCTCGGCACCGGACTGGGCGAGGCCCTGATCTCCATCCACGAGGCGGGCCTGCTGCACCGCGACCTCAAACCGGCCAACATCCTGCTCGCCAAGGAAGGCCCCAAGGTCATCGACTTCGGCATCAGCAAGGCCGCCGACACCGCCACACTCACCGAAGAGGGCCAGTTCATCGGCTCCCCCGGCTACATGTCCCCCGAGCAGATCCACGGAACGCGACTCACCCCGGCCGCCGACGTGTTCGCCTACGGCGCCGTACTGGCCTTCGCCGCCACCGGGCGCCCGCCGTTCGGCAAGGACGCGGTCCCTACGATCATCCATCGGACCCTGCACGAGGAACCCGACCTGCGCGGCGTCCCGGCTTCCCTGGCGCAGCTGGTGAGCGCCTGCCTCAGCCGGGATCCCGACCGGCGTCCGCCCGCGAAGCTGCTCCCGGCGCTGCTGGCCGCCCGGCCGGTCACGCCCGGCTGGCTCCCGGATGACATGGGCGACGAGTTGCGGCGGCGGGAGGACACCCTCGTCCTGGATCTGCGAACGGTCGCCGGCGTCCGCACCCGGCGACGGCTGCTGGCCGGCGGGGCCGCCATCGCCGGACTCGCCGCCATCGGCGGCGGAACCGCCGCGGCACTGGCCGCGACCCAGGGCGCGAAGGGGCACCGGATCGCTCCGCCGAAGCTGCTGTGGCGAATTTCGATCCAAGACGAGGACGACATCACTCTCGTGGTCCGCTCTCGATCGATCATCTCGGTCGCCCGCAAGGTCTTCGAGGACGATTTCCGCGGCTACTCGCTGGCCACCGGACGGCAGATCTGGTCTCAAACCGGCGAGATGGCCGCCGGGCCGACGCTCATCTATACGACGGCCGACTCCGAAGGCACGGTCGTCGCCATGGACGAGTCCCAGGCGGTCAAGTGGACCTACGACGCACCGGAGAAATACCAGTACCCCGAACTCATGATCTCGGCCAACGAACTGCTGGCCCTCAGCGGGGATCAAACGATCACCGGCCTGGATCCCGCCACCGGCCGCCGGCTCTGGATCCGCCGGTGGCCGCAAGCGTCGTACACCGTCGTCAACGGCATCCAGGGCCGCACCCTCCTTGGCGAGGCCGCCCAGGAGAAGAAGGGCGAGAGCCGGCACGTCGCGCTCGACATCACGACGGGCGCGGACCGGTGGACCAGCCCGCGCGAGACGATGCTCATGGTGCCGGGAAGCGGTGACCTGGTCTTCAGCAGTCCCTCTCCCACCACTCTCGACGCGCTGTCGGTCGACACCGGCCGGAAGGTCTGGAGCGCCGACCTCCCCAACGCCGCAAGGGACCCTGACGGCAAGGGCGCGCTCTTGCTCAACGTGAGCGTGGCCAATGGACTGGTCTACCTGAACGGGCCCACCATCTACGCCCTGGACGCGGCCACCGGCCGGCAGCGATGGACCTACACGCCGACCTCGCCCGGCGGCCGGGCAGGAGGCTTCCTGGTCGACGGGAGCTACGCCTACGTCCTGGACAGCCCACGACTGGTCGCCCTCGATGCCCGCACCGGCAGGCGTCTCTGGTCCGCCAACACCCCCGCGCCCGACACCGCCCCACTGATCGTCGCCGGCGGGCTGATCTGCCTCGGCGTGGCAGGCACCAAGGGCTCGGGGCTCTACGCCTGGGACGCCGGAACAGGGCAAATCATCTGGAATTACCCCGTAACAACCCCTGTCTCCACCAAGCAATGGGAACTCAGCACCCACGGCCCCATCCTCGCCGCCGCGCACGGCAACGCGCTGCTCGCCTTCCACCTCGGCTGAGCTCAACACCTTTCGGCGTGGCCGGCTTCGGCTCCGGTCGATGTGCGGCAGTGTCAGACGGTCGAATGGTCGGGGCGTGCGAGAGGCCACGTGATGCTCAGCCCACCGTCGACGACGAGGTTGTGTCCGGTCACGTGGGCGGCGAGGCCGCTGGACAGGAACAGCACGGCGGCGGCGATATGGGCCGGGGACGCCAGTCGCCCCAGCGGGGTTCGTGCCGAGTTGTCACGTATCGCCTCCGTGAACCGCGGGTCGGCCACCATGCGCGGCGTCAGGGTCGCCCCCGGCGACACCGCGTTGACACGGATGCTCTCCGGGCCGAGCTCGACCGCGGCGGTGCGGACCATCGACAGCAGCGCCGCCTTGGACATGCCGTAGAGGCCGTGTCCGGGTGCGCTGGCCAGGGCCGATACCGACGCGATGAAGGTGAGCGATCCACCGCCGCCGGCGCGCAGGTACGGTACCGCGGTCCGCAGTACGCGAACGGCCTGCCCGGCGACGATCCCGTCCTGCCAGGCCCAGTCGTCGTCGCCGGTCCCCGCCAGCGGCGTCCAGCGGACGAGCCCGACGACGTCGGTGACGCCGTCGATGCGGCCGGTCCGGCGGGCGGTGTCCGACAGGACCCGATCGAACCGGCCGGGCTCCGTGACGTCGCAGGTCGCCGCCGTTCCACCGGTCGCCTCGGCGACCGCGGACGCCTGTGCCGGATCGACGTCGACGCAGACGACGTGTGCTCCGGCTGCGGCCAGCGCGCACGCGGTCTCGCGGCCGATTCCGGGCCCGACGCCGACGACGACATGTGTCCGGCCGTCAAGACGGAGAAGTCCGGCGTAGTCGAGGTCCTGGCGGCCGGTCACGAGCCGTCGCCCCTGCCCGCCGCGCCGGTGGTGTCGGCGAACCGCCCGGTCTGGACACCGGCCATGTAGCCGCCGTCGACCCACAGCACCTGGCCGTTGAGGTAGCTCGCGTCCGGACTGCCGACGAACGCGAGAACCGAGGCCTGCTCCGACGGCTCGGCGACCCTTCCCAGCGGCATCGGGATCCCGTCGAGGAACGCGTCGCCGCGCGCACGTCGCGAATCGGCGAGGATCGGGGTCTCGGTGAGACCGGGGCAGACGCAGTTCATCCTGATGCCGCGCTCCGCCAGCTCGACCGACCGGTGCAGCGTGTACCAGATGATCGCGTCCTTCGAGACCGCGTACCCCGTGCCGAGCTCGGCGGCGTGCTCGTCGCACCAGCGCCGCGCATCGTCGCGGCCGGCGGTGGCCAGCAGCCCGGCGACGAGATCGCGGCGCCTTCGGTGGTGCGAGCCGGCGATCGAGCCGGTGTTCGCGACGGCGGCGCCGGCCGGCATCCGCGGCAGAAGCGCCTCGGTGCGCCGTGGTGTCGCCCCAGTGACCGTCGTAGGCGCTCTCGCCCCGGTGGAAGTCCGGGTCGTACAGCTCGGCGACGTCACAGTTCCAGATG
The DNA here is from genome assembly GCF_004348515.1 of Actinomadura sp. KC345. GTDB lineage: Bacteria > Actinomycetota > Actinomycetes > Streptosporangiales > Streptosporangiaceae > Spirillospora. The sequence goes on from NZ_SMKH01000001.1 coordinate 33,735, forward strand.
CCGATGGTGTCCACGAGGGCCGACGCGTCGATCCCGGCGGAGGCCGCGAGTTCGGCGATGGTGGCGGACCGGTGGAACCATCCCGGGACCGCCTCGCCGGCGGTGACGCCGAGGAAGCCGTACCGGCCAGGTGCTCGTGGTCGAACACGATCCATGCCGGGAGGTTCGGGTACTCGAACCGCGCCGGGTCGAACTGGTGGAACGCGCCGCCCATGCTGTTGTAGTCGCCGGCCTCGTTGGTGAACCGGCGGCCGTACCGGTTGACCATGATGCTGCGCGGCCGGGTGCGTTCCAGCCGCACACTGCGGCTGCGCTGGTGGCCGCCGAGCGTGTCACCGGCGATCTGGACGATCGGCACCCACCATGCCTGGGGCATGTTGCCCAGCGCGGCACCGGCCTTCATCGACATCCGCAGTCCGTCGCCCATGTTGTTCGGCGGCGATGTCGGCCCGTTCATCGGGCCGCGCAGGAAGGTCCGGACCAGCTCCGCGTCCCACTCGAACCCGCCGGTCGCGATCACGACGCCGCGCCGGGCGCGCACCGTCCGCCTGCCTTCGGGAGCCGCCACCACGACACCGGTGACCGCGCCGTCGTCGACGGTCAGCTCGACGGCGCGTGCGGACGTCCGCGGCTCGACTCCGAGGTCGAGCAGGCCGCGCAGCAGCGCCCCGACCAGGGCCTGGCCCGTCACCCGCATGTCGCCCCCGCCGGACCCGTCCGCGCCGCCGCGCCCGCCCCAGAGCCGATCCCGGGTCTCGGCGTCGAACCCGACGTTGCTGTAGTCGTCGGGGAACGTTGTCACCCGGTCGGCCCAGTCGCCGAGGGCGGCGAAGTCGAACGGGGCCGGGTTCAGCGACCGGCCGCCCTCCCGTTTGCCGCCCTCGTGCTCCGGCTTGTAGTCGGGAAACCCGTCGGCGACCGAGAGGCGCAGCGACGTGTGCGCTTCGAGGAACTCGACCGCCGGGGCGGCCGAGCGGACGAACACCTCGGCCAGGTGCTCGTCGATCTGGCCGTTCGCCAGGGCCCGCAGGTGGGCCGTCGCGTCCTCGACCGGCAGCGGTACCGGTGCGTCCGGACGTTCGTGGGCGGGCACCCACACGACGCCGCCGGACACCGCGGTCGTCCCGCCGATCTTCGGCGCCTTCTCCAGCACGGCCACCGACGCTCCCTGCGCGGCGGCGGTCACCGCCGCGGACAGCCCGGCGGCTCCGGTGCCCAGGACGACGACGTCGTAGATCTCGCTGACGGGGTCGGTCATGCGGATTCTTCCTCTCGCGCAGGTGTGCCGCCGCCCGGGCGCCGGAGTCGCCCGGCGATGTGCTCGGCCGCCACATATCCGAAGGTCATCGCCGGGCCGATGGTGGCGCCGGCTCCGGCGTAGGTCCGCCCCATCACGGCCGCGGACACGTTGCCGACGGCGTAGAGGCCGCCGATGGCGCTGCCGTCCTCGCGCAGGACGCGGGCGTGCTCGTCGGTGCGCAGTCCGCCGTTCGTGCCGAGGTCGCCGAGCACGATCCGGAACGCGAGGAGCGGCGGGCCGCCCAGCGGCGCGAGGTTCGGGTTGGGCAGCGTCGGGTCGCCGTAGTGGTGGTCGTAGGCGCTGTCGCCGCGGCCGAATTCGTCGTCGTGCCCCTGCGCCGCGAGCTTGTTGTACCGGCGCGCGGTCTCGGCCAGGGCGTCGGCCGGGACGCCGATCCGCGCGGCGAGCTCCGGCCAATTGCCGGCCTGCTTGACCGCGCCGCTGTCCAGCCACGCCTTCGGTACCGAGTGGCCGGTCGGAGCCGGGGCGAACGGGATGCGGGGCAGCGGCAGGTGGCCGGCGATCACGTACCGCCGCCAGGACCGGATGTCGGTGATCAGCCAGCAGGGGATGTGCTCGACGCCGCTCTCCCGGCCGGCGATCATCGCATGCCCGAAGTCGGTGTACGGGCTCGCCTCGTTGATGAAGCGCCGGCCGGCGCCGTTGACGATGAACTGGGCGGGCATCATCCGCTCGTTGAGCAGCATCTGCTTGCGCCCGTCCGGCCAGGCGAGGGTGGGGAACCACCATGCCTCGTCCATGTGCTCGACGGCCGCCCCGGCGTCCCGGCCCGCGCGCAGGCCGTCGCCGGTGTTGTCCGCAGCGCCAAAACTCCAGTCGGCGTCCAGGTAGGGGTGGTGCTCCTCGCGGAGCGGGGCGTCGTGGTCGAACCCGCCCGACGCGAGAACGACTCCGCCTCGGGCCATGACGCGGACCGTGCGGCCGTCGTGTTCGACCATCGCGCCGACCACGCGGGCGTCGGTGCCGCCGGTGGTGATGAGCGACCGCACCGGGGATGATGTCCCAGGTGCAATAGACGGGGTCTTCACCGGCGTCGGCGGACGGGCGATCACGACGTGATCGCGGGCGGGCTGCTCTGCCTGGTCGCGGCCGACTCGCTCATCCCCGTCGACCGGGCGAAGGGCGATCCCCCGGCCGCACGGCGGCGATCAGGGACCGGCCGGCCTCACGCGGGTGGCAGGTCTTCCGAAGCACGGGGCAGCCGGTCGAAATGCGGCGCCAGGAGGTGGGCGGAGGTCCGGCGGGTCGCCAGGACGATCGCGCCGAAGACCTCGGCGCGGTCGCCGAGGTGACTGCCGCTGATGGTGATGCCCTGGGTGAGGGCCGCGGGCAGGCCGTGGATCAGCTCGTCGCGGATCCCGTCGAGCAGGGGGCGGCCGACGGCCGCGACCTCGCCGCCGACGATGACCCTCCGCGGTTCGAGCATCGCGCAGATTCCCGCCAGCGCGCGTCCGATCATGCGACCGGCGTCGGTGATCACTCGCCGCGCGCCCGGATCGTCGGCCGCGAGCAGGGCGATCAGGTCGGTGATGGTGGTGCCGGGGCCGCGGGTGTGCGCGAACGCGGCCGTGAGCGCTTGCGCCCCGACGGCGGTCTCCAGGCAGCCGCGGTTTCCGCAGCGGCACACGTAACCGCGGTCGACCACGGCGATGTGGCCGAGTTCGCCCGCCATTCCCGTGGCGCCCTGGTAGAGGCGGCCGTCCATGATCAGCCCTGCGCCGACCCCGTCCGCCAGCATGATGTAGATCAGGTCGTCGACTCCGCGTCCCGCGCCGTAGGTCCACTCGGCGAGGGCGCCCAGGTTGGCGTCGTTCCCGACATGGACGGGCAGCCCGATGCGCTTGCTCAGACGCGCGGCGACGTCGGCATCGGTCCAGCCCGACAGCATGGACGGCAGGCTCAGCGCGTGCGACCGCGACCGGACGGGCGCCGACACCGCGACCCCCATGCCGAAGACGCGCCCCGTGTCCCGTCCCGCCGTCGTGACCAGGTCGAGGGCGGTGTCGGCGATGAAGTCGAGGGCCTCGTCCGGCTGATGGTCCACGTCGACCTGGTGGTACCGCTCGCCCAGCATGCCGCCGGAGAGATCGGCCAGCAGCACGCGGATGTCGGTGTGACGCAGATGGACACCGAGCAGCGCGCCGCCCTCGGGGTTGAGCGTGAGCGGGGTCGCGGGCCGGCCGCCGCGGGCCGCCGACGGAAGTGCCACCTCGGCCGCCTCGATCAGGATGCCCTCACCCAGCAGATCGGCGGCCAGGCCGGAGACGGTCGTCCGCGACAGGCCCGTCGCCCGGGCGATGCCGACCCTGCTGATCCGGCCGTGCTGCCGGACGGTGTCCAGAACCAGCAGCCGGTTGCGAGACCGCAACGAAGTGAGGGACCCCGGAGCCTCGTCCATGCCGACAGTCTAGGCAATTTGTTCGGCCTCCGTATTAATAGCGGCCTTATGTGGCCGTATTTGTCCTTGACGCTGATTAACCGGGGTTCTTACAGTTCAGCGAACGTCGACGGCTCGCGGCCAGATGGGGCTGGCCTCCACCCCTTGGAGCTGACATGTCAAGCAACGCACCGGCGCTGATCCTCCGGGCCGTCGCCCGCCGCAAGAGAGTCGCCGGCCTGACCGCCGCGTTGACGGCGGCGGCCCTCACCATGACGGCGTGCGGAGACGGATCCGATGGTTCGAGCGACTCCTCGTCGGGCGCGGCGGCCAAGGGCATGGTCGGTGTGATCCTGCCCGACACCGCCTCCTCCACCCGGTGGGAGAGCTTCGACCGGCCCTACCTGGAACAGGCGTTCAAAGCGGCGGGCGTCCAGTACGACATCCAGAACGCCGAGGGCTCGACCCAGCGGTTCCAGACCATCGCCGACCAGATGCTCACCAGCGGGGCCGGCGTCCTGCTCATGACCGGCCTCGACTCCAGCTCCGCGGCGGCGGTGCAGCGCAAGGCCCAGGCGCAGGGCGTCAAGACGATCGACTACGACCGGCTGACGCTGGGCGGAGTGTCGGACTACTACGTCTCCTTCGACAACGTCCGCGTCGGCGAGGAACTGGGCAAAGGCCTGCAGAAGTGCCTGGGGGACAAGGCGGCCAACATCGTCTACCTCAACGGTTCACCGACCGACAACAACGCCACGCTGTTCTCCCAGGGCGCGCACAAGATCCTTGACCCGGTCTCCACGTACAAGAAGGTCGCCGAGCAGGCGGTCCCGGACTGGAGCCCGGAGAAGGCGGCGACCATCTTCGAGCAGATGTGGACCGAGCAGCAGGGTCGGATCGACGGCGTCCTGGCCGCCAACGACAACCTCGGCAACGCCGCGGCCGCGGTGGTCAAGAAGAACCAGCGGGGCGGAGAGGTCGCCATCACCGGCCAGGACGCGACCCCGCAAGGGCTGCAGAACATCCTGGACGGCACGCAGTGCATGACCGTCTACAAGCCCGTCAAGCAGGAGGCCGACGCCGCCGCCAAGCTCGCCATCGCCCTGATGAAGGGGCAGAAGGGCCAAACGAGCGCCACCGTGAACGACCCCCAGGGCAAGCGGGACGTGCCCTCCGTACTGCTGACCCCGATCGGAATCTTCAAGGACAACGTCAAGCAGGTCGTCGCCGACGGCTTCGTCAAGGCAGCCGAACTGTGCAAGGGCGCCTACGCGGCCAAATGCAAGGAAGCCGGCATCCAGTGACCGGCGACCGCCGCCCACCCGAGGCCAGATCTCACGCGTGGTGGGAGGTCACGGTGCTCAGCCCCGCAGTTCGTCCTCGGTGCGAACGGGGCCGCCGCCCTCGGGGATCCAGCGGCCCGAGTCGCGGCACTTGACCGCTTCGTGGAAGCCGTGGGGCGGCGGCGAACTCCTGGAACCAGCGTCCTTCGGACGAGTGCCGGGTGATGGGACCATGCCCGGCGACCGACGACCGCGATGGCGGTCAGGGCGTGACGATGGGGCAGTCGGGCTCTGGAGCGTCCAGCACGGCGAGCAGCCGCCGTAGCGTGCCGGAGGTGACCTTGAAAGTTGACGCGTCATCTACTATGGGTTGATCGTTCATGCCGGTCGAGGGCCGTGTGCCGACGAGGAAGGCAGGGGATCGTGATGACCAACCCGGAGGCGCGCCCGGCTCCCCATCTGTGCACCGAGGGCGGCCTGCCCGGGTTGAGGGCGGAACGCGAGGGCGGGGCCCCCGTCGAGATCGTCGGCGCCCGTGCCGTGCCGCTGGGCGGACCGCGCGCGATGAACGTGCGCCGCACACTGCCGCAACGGCAGCGTTCGTTGATCGGAGCGTGGTGCTTCGTCGACCATTACGGGCCGGACGACGTGGCGGCCACCGGCGGGATGGACATGGCGCCGCATCCGCACACCGGGCTGCAGACGGTCAGCTGGTTGTTCGAAGGGGCCATCGCCCACATCGACTCCGGCGGCAACAGCGCGGACGTCCTCCCCGGGGAGATGAATCTGATGACGGCCGGGGCCGGCATCTGCCACTCCGAGACCTCGGACCCGGCCACCGGCCGGCTCCACGGGGTCCAGCTCTGGCTCGCCCTGCCGGAGGAGGTCCGCCACAGCCTGGGGCGCGGGTTCGAGCGTTTCGTGCCAGAGCCCGTCGAATTCGCCGGAGGGTCCGCGCTGGTCTTCCTCGGTTCGCTTCTGGGTTCGCGGTCACCCGTGACCACGTACACGCCGCTGGTGGGGGCCGAACTCCGGTTGTCCCCCGGTGCTGAGATCGATCTCGAGGTCGATCCCGGGTTCGAACACGGTCTCCTGGTGGACACGGGAGAGTCCGTCACGCTCGAAGGCGTCCACGTGCCCAAGGACGCCATGGGCTACACCGGGGTGGGGTCGGAGACGCTGCGCATCGCCAACGGTGGCGGCGAACCGGCCAGGCTCGTGCTCCTGGGAGGCGCCCCCTTCGGCGAGGAGGTCGTCATGTGGTGGAACTTCCTGGGCCGATCGACGGAGGAGATCAGGCAGTACCGGGAGGAGTGGGAGAACCACGGCGAGCGGTTCGGGCGCGTCGACGGTTACGTGGGACACGGCGGCCCGGGAAGGAACCGCGACGGGATGGCGAGAATACCGGCCCCGGAACTGCCGCAGGTCCGGATGCGGCCGAGGAAGAACCCCCCGCCCCACGCGCGGTTCGACGGCTGACCGGGGACCGGCCGTCCGCCTTCACGGTGGAGGAGTTCGCGGGCTCCGCACAGTAGGTGAGGTGTCAACTATTCGTTACACTGCGCCCATGAACGCGACACCGCGCTGGCTCGATCCGGAGGAGAAGGCCGCCTGGGACAGCTTCATCCGCATGCAGGAAACGCTCATCGGACGGCTGTCCCGCCTCGTCCAGGCCGACTCCAAAATGTCCGCCTCCGACTACCTCGTGCTCGCCAAGCTCACCGAAACGGACGGCGGGCGGATGCGCATTCTGAAACTGGCCAGACTCCTGGAGTGGGAGAAGAGCCGGATGTCCCACCAGACCACGCGGATGACGAAGCGCGGGCTCGTGGCCAGGGAGGAGTGCCCCGAGGACGCGCGCGGAGCATTCATCGTCGCCACTCCGGCCGGGTACCGGGCGATCGAAGAGGCCGCCCCCCTACACGTCGAGCACGTCCGCCGCCTGTTCATCGACGCCCTGACCCCAGACCAACTCAGCACATTCGCCCGGCTCTCCCAGCGTGTCTCCGACCACATGGAGGAGCAGCCGGAGTCGTTGTAGCCACCGGCGGTTCTCCGCCTTCCACCGGCCGCACCGACGGGGCGAAACGGCACGAACCTTCCACGGCGACGACAACCGCGAGAATGGGGCGCGCGTAAGCTCAAAAGTGCTTACAGTGGCCGTTTCTGGTCAGTTCTAGCGAGCCTTTTCACTGATGCCGTGAGGGACGAGAACGGTCACTGACGCGACAATGCAGATATGGGTACTCGTCTGTGTGTTCTTTTAGGGGCCGGTGTCGCGCTGGCCGCGTTGCTAGGGCTGGCCGTGTACTGGAGCCAGGTCGGATTCCGGCTAGCGGACGCCTTGGGATGGGCCGGCGCCGCGGTGGGTACCGCCGGTCTGCTGCTGGCCGTTTACGGAATGGCCGGCAGTGGCCAGGGCGGCTCGGCGGAGAGGCCCGCGAACGTGCGGATGAAGGCCCGGACGTCCGGCAAGGGCCGGACATACCAGGCCGGCGGCGACCAGAAGATCAATGACCGATGAGCGGTTCACGAACGCCGGAACCCGGTGTCGGAATTCCGTCGGTGCAGCTGAAGGCGAAGTCCTCCGGTAATAGCCGGCTCTATCAATCGTTCGGCGACATGCGCGTGTTCAACGTCGTCCCTCCCGGTGCCCGCACCCCGGTGCTCGTCGTGCTCGTGCTGGTCTTGCTGGTCGGTGGCGGATGGGTGCTGGTGACGTGGGTGCGGCCGTTGTTCGCGCCGGCGTACAAGACGCAGTTCCTCATCGACGGGACCATGACCTCGGGTGGACCGGAGGCGGTCACCGCGTCCCTTCGCAAGGCGGTCGGCAACGCCGCCGCCGACGACGCGCTGGCATTGCGGACCTTCGGGGGCGAGTGCGGTTTCGGCGACAACACCGAGCAGCTGGTGGGGTTCGGCACCGGCAACCGCGAAGAGGTCGCCCGGGCCACCGGTGAGGTGAGCTGGGGCGGGAAGCCGACGCTGGTGCGCGGGGTCGTCGAAGCGGTGGACGACTTCTCCAAGCGGCTGGCCTGGGGCGCCGACCAGCACGGGACGCGCGTCAACCGCCTCATCGTGGTCACGCGGCACGGGACCGACGCGTGCGAGGACGACCCCGCGGTCGTCCAGCGTGAGATCCACGACCGTCTCGAGTCGGCCGGCCTGAAAGTGGAGTTCAAGGTGATCGGCTACCAGGTTCCCGAGGGCGAGCGTGAACGGCTCAGGCAGATCTCGGCGGGCATCCGCGGTGACGCTCCGATCTTCGCGTCCGACCCGTCCCGGCTGGCCGCCGCCATGGAGTGGTTCACCAACACCCAGCCCGTCCTGCGGGAGGCGAGGAAGGTCACCGACGTGCTGAACCTCGCGGTGGGCCGTGTGGAGGACGCCCGGACCGCCATTGACGAGGGCGGTTCGACTCCGCCGGCGACCAGCTCGACCGGGCCGAATCGGCGGACGTCGGCGCGACGCTGGAGTCGCTGGAGAACCGGGCGAGAACGCCGCAGGCGCGGGACGTCCACCTCAAGGCGCGGCGGCTGTCCTCGCAGCAGCGGCGCGTCGTCCAGTCCGGGCGGGGTCTGCTGGAGGCCACCCAGGACGGCGGATCCCGCGACGCCGAGTTCACCGCCTACCGCGCGGCGGTCGTGACCTACAACCAGCAGGCTGAAGGGTTGAAGAAGGCTCTGGACGCGCTGCGGGCCACCGGACCGGGGGGACGGTCATGACGTCCTCGCGCCGGCGCCGGCTGCTGTGGGGGCTGGCCGTGACCGGGGTTCTGGCGGTCGCGGCGGGCGTGGCCGTCTACGTCGTCAAGTCGATCCCGCAGTACCGGACGACTTTCCTGGTCGATGCATCCGTCACCGAGCAGGCCGACTTCCAGGCGGTCCGCCGTTCGGTCGTCTCGGCCGCGCAGAACGCGGGCGAGCGTGACGCCATGGCCCTGCGCCGGTTCGGCGGCGAGTGCGGGAACGCGGACAACACCCGGTCTCTGGTGGGCAGCGGAATCGGCAACGGCGAGGAGATCGGCGCGGCGGCCCGGGCGCTCACGGCACGGGGCAAGGCCACGCTGGGCAGCGGAGTGCTGGCGGCGATCGACGACTTCGCCGGCCGGCACCCGTTCCGCGGCAGGGAGGGCAACCGCATCATCGTGGTCACCGGGCACGGCACCGACGCCTGCGACGGCGACCCCGCCGAGCTGGGCCGCCGCATCAGGAGCCGGGCCGGGGAGGTCGGTGTGGAGATCGACATGCGGTTCGTCGGCTACAAGGTCCCCGCCGCGGGCCGCTCGGTTCTCGGTCGGCTCGCCACGACGGCCGGGCAGCCCGCACCGGACTTCCCCCAGGACGGCACCGAACTCGCCGCGACACTGAAGAGGTACACCGTCCCCACCTCCACCGACCCCAAGCAGATCACCCTCCCGGCCAAGCCCGTCACCACGCGGCCATGCACGTTGGAGCACAGGCAGCGCGGGTGGAAGAAGACCTCGCGGCCATCGAGGTTCGAGCTCCCCGAACAGGTGAGGCTCCCGGCCGGAGCGGCCGTGTACGAGGTCCCGCACCACCCGTCCGGTTCGGGTGCCTCCCGCTTCGTCGCGGAAGCCGGAAAGGCGACCTGCTCCAGCGGACCACCCGGCGAGCCGAGCGAAGGGCACTACATCGGCGCCAGAGTCCAGAAGCTCTACCCGGAAGGGCCCGAATTCAACGACCCCGCCCAGATGAGCTGGGTCGGCCTCACCGTTGAGGACCCCGACGCCTCCTGCTATCTGTTCCCGAAGAACCCTGCCCCCCAGCCCGGTTACGTCGCGGCGAACTGCGAGACGGTCGCGGCCGCGATGTGGCTCGCCGACCGCGAGGAGGTGACCACCGGGAACCCGCGGTACAAGGCCGCCCTGTCGCGGGAACCGGGCATCGGGAACTGGCAGCGCGTGCCCGGGTCGATCGAGGTCGCCCTCGCCGTGGACCGGCCCGGCCCCGAGAACCCGGCGATCCTGTGCGTCCAGCCGAAGAGTAGGGCCTCCCTGTGCACCGCGGCCCTGACCTTCCACTTCGTCGAAACGATGAAGGAGGGACTACCGAAGGACAGGCTGGAGGCCGGCGTGCAGCAGATCGAACGCTTCATGTCGAAGAGCTCCTGACATCCGGCCACCCGGCGCGCGGTGGCGGGCCCCGGCCCCCCGGCTGATCGAGGTCGGGGGGCCGGTCGGCGGGACGACCGCCTGGTCAGAGTCCGAGTTCCTCCAGCAGGCGCAGCCACACCTCGTTCATCGAGGGGAAGACCGGTACGGCGTGCCAGAGGCGTTGCAGCGGGACTTCGCCGACGATGGCGACCGTGGCGGCGTGCACCATCTCGGCGACGTCCTGGCCGACGAGCGTCGCACCGACCAGCACGTCGCGTTCGCCGTCCACGACGATCCGTACCCGGCCCGTGTAGCCGTCCGCCTGGAGCGCCGAACCCGCGACGGCGAGGTCGATCTCCACCTCCCGGTGCTCCGGCCGCCGCGCACCGGTGACCCCGACGGCGGCCACCTCCGGGTCGGTGAACACCACCTGCGGCACGGCATGGTGGTCGGCGGTGGCCGCATACGCGGTCCACGGCCGCGGCCGGACATCGGCGCCCGACGCGCGGGCGGCGATCACGTCGCCGACCACGCGGGCGGCGTACTTGCCCTGATGGGTCAGCGGTGCGCGCCCCGTGACGTCGCCGGCCGCGTAGAGCCAGCCGCCGGGGACGGCCCGCACCAGCCCGGAATCGTCCACGTCGAGCCGATCGCCGGAGACCAGCCCGAGCGTCTCCATGCCGAGTTCGTCGGTGGCCGGCCTGCGCCCGGTGGCCACCAGCAGCTCGTCGGCGGCCACGCGCCGCCCGTCCGCCAGCCCGACCCGCACCTCGCCGTCCACGCGCGACACGTCCGCGGCGTCCGCTCCCAGATGGAGGGTCACCCCGTCGGCCCGCAGTCCGTCGGCGACCGCGTCCCCGGCGAACTCGGGAAAGGCGGGCAGCGGGCGGTCACCGCGAATGATCAGCTCGACGCGGGCGCCGAGCCGGGCCCACGCCTGGGCCATCTCCACCCCGACCACCCCGCCGCCGAGCACGGCCAGCCGGCCGGGAACCGTGCTCGCCGCCGTCGCTTCTCGCGACGTCCAGGGGCGCGCGTCCGCCAGGCCCGGCAGTTCGGGCAGCCTGGCCACGCTGCCGGTGCACACCACGACGGCGTGCTCGGCCCGCAGCACCCGATCGCCTACCGTGACCTCGCCTTCTCCGGTGATCCTGCCGTGCCCCCGCACAGGGTGGATCCCGGTCTCCCGGACCCACCGTTCCTGCCCGCCGTCGTCCCAGTGCTCGGCGAACGCGTCACGCCGCTGGAACACCGGGCCGGGATCCAGGCGATCACCGACCGGCACCCCGGGTACCCTCCGGGCCGCGGCGAGCGCGTTCCCCGGTCGCAGCAGGGCCTTGCTCGGCATACACGCCCAGTACGAGCACTCGCCGCCGTACCGCTCGTGCTCCACCAGCGCCACGCTCAGACCGCCGCGAACCGCACGCGCGGCCGCGTTCTCCCCCACCGGGCCACCACCGATGACCACAACATCAAACGTCTCCTGAGTCACACAGTGAGCGCACACCACGGAACCGCGTAACGCAACTCCACGCACCCGGACCCGCCTGCGCGCCGGAGTTGCGTCACCTCGATTGCGCGTCAAAAGGATCTCCAGACAGTCGCTCCTATGGAGCCGCCATCGAGATCTCATTCACCGACGGGCCTGGAGACACGTCGCTCCGCGGAGTCCGCGGGCGCCACGCGCTGGTGGCGTGACGCGGTCATCTACCAGGTCTACGTGCGCAGCTTCGCCGATGCCGATGGGGACGGCATCGGCGACCTGGCGGGGGTCCGCAGCCGGCTCCCCTATCTGGCCGCACTCGGCGCGGACGCCGTGTGGCTCACGCCGTTCTACGCATCGCCGATGGTCGATGGCGGCTACGACGTCACGGACTACCGCTCGGTGGATCCGGCGTTCGGCACGCTCGCCGACGCCGCCGGCCTGATCGGGGACGCGCACGGCCTGGGGCTGCGGGTCATCGTCGACATCGTGCCCAACCACACCTCCGACCAGCATGTCTGGTTCCAGGAGGCGCTGGCGGCCGGCGTCTCCGGACAGGCGCGGGAGCGCTACGTCTTCCGGCCGGGGCGGGGAGCCGACGGCGAACTGCCGCCCAACGACTGGGAGTCGGTCTTCGGTGGTCCCGCCTGGACCCGGCTGCCCGACGGGCAGTGGTACCTGCACCTGTTCGCTCCTCAGCAGCCCGACCTGAACTGGGAGCATCCGGATGTGCGCGCCGAGTTCGACGATGTCCTGCGATTCTGGCTGGACCTGGGGGCCGACGGATTCCGCGTCGACGTGGCGCACGGCATGGTCAAGGCGGCCGGGCTCCCCGACGTCGGTGACGCGCCGCAGTCGCGGCTGCTGGGACGGGGCAAGGTCCCGTACTTCGACCAGGACGGCGTGCACGACATCCATCGAGGCTGGCGGCGGCTGCTCGACTCCTACCCGGGCGAGCGGATCGGGGTCGCGGAGGCGTGGGCGCCCTCGCTCGAACGGCTGGCCAACTACGTGCGGCCGGACGAGTTGCACCAGGTTTTCAACTTCGACTACATGAGAACCGGCTGGGACGCCGGCGCGCTGCGCTCGGTGATCGAGAACTCCCTGGCATCGACCGGCTCCGTCGGCGCACCCACCACCTGGGTGCTGTCCAACCACGACGTCCAGCGGCACGTCACCCGCTATGGCGACGGCGAACGCGGGTGGCGGAGGGCCCGAGCGGCGGCGCTGCTCACGCTGGCGTTGCCCGGCTCGGCGTACCTCTATCAGGGAGAGGAGCTCGGCCTGCCCGAGGTGCTCGACATCCCGGCCGAACTGCTGCGCGACCCGCAGCTCGAAAGCATCAAGGGCGGCCGGGACGGTTGCCGGGTCCCGCTGCCGTGGTCCGGCAACGAGCCGCCTTTCGGGTTCGGGCCGGGCGGTGGCTGGCTGCCGTCGCCGCCCGAGTGGAAGTCACTCACCGTCGAGGTGCAGCAGGACGACGACTTCTCGATGCTGAACCTCTACCGCCAGGCCCTCCGGATCCGGCGCGAGCATCCGGCGTTGGGCGACGGTGAGCTGCGCTGGCTGGACCAGCCGCCCGGTTGCCTGGTCTTCGAGCGCAGCGGCCATGTCTTCGAGCGCAGCGGCCATCGCGACGGCCCCCGATTGCTGTGCGCGGTGAACACCGGTGACCAGAGCGTCCGGATCCCGGCCCGCGGCCCGCTCCTGCTGAGCAGCCGGCCGATCCGTACGGAGAACCACAACGCGGTCCTTCCGCCCGACACGGCCGCCTGGTGGGACGTCACGCACGACCCGCCGGACCTGTCACGGTGATCGTCGCGGGCGGTCGCGTCCGAACCGGCACACCGGCGGCGCCGCGCAGCCCGGCCGTACCACGAGACAGATGATGGCAAGCTTGACCGACGATACGATCATCCGCCCCGGCGAGGCAGGCCGGCGGCGCGAGGAGGACCCCGATGGACGGCAGGCACATGCAGATCGGCGAGGTCGCCGACCGGACGGGCCTGAGCCTGCGCACCATCCGCCACTACGAGGAGGTCGGCCTCGCCCTGCCCACGGCGCGCTCCCAAGGCGGTTTCCGCCTCTACACCGACGACGACGTGACCCGGCTCCTGGTCATCAAGCGCATGAAGCCGCTGGACTTCACCCTCGAAGAGATGCGCGACCTGCTGGACATCCTGGATCGGCTCCAGTCCCCCGGCACCGGCGACGCCGCCCGCGCCGGCCTCGCCGAACGCCTGGCCGTCCACCGCTCCCTGGTCGAGGAACGCTGCGCGAAGATCCGTGCCCGCCTGGCGGACGCCGAACGGTTCTCCGCCGAACTCTCCGCGGAACTGCGCGAACACCGCCCAGCGGGCTGAGGTGGTCGCCGGGGGCCGTTTCCGGCGTGGAGGGCTTCGGTCTTGCCGGCCCGCGAGGTGGGTGGGGCCGGCGGCGGTCATCCGGGGTCTTGCGTCGTGTCAAGATCGCTGGATGACCGTGGAACGTGCTGAGATGCTGATCCGGCAACTCGAGATCCCCTGGGCGCTGTTCGAACACCATCTCCCGGGCCTCGACGACGCGCTTTGCCTCTGGGAGCCCGAGCCGTACTGCTGGACGGTCCGGCCGGACGGGCAGGGGCGCTGGATCGCCGACTTTCAAGTGCCCGAGCCCGATCCCGTGCCCGCGGTCACGATCGGGTGGGTGACCTGGCACATCGGCTACTGGTGGACCACCACGCTCGGCCACTGCTTCAAGGGCGGCGCACCCGAGCGCGAGCAGATCACCTGGCCGGGCGGTGCCGAGGCGGCGGTCGGCTGGCTGCGCGGGCTGCATGAGGAGTGGCGGACCGGCTTGGCGCAGCTCACCGACGCCGACCTCGACTCCGCCGACCGGACCTCCGGGCTGCCGTGGGCGGCGGAGCTGACGATGGGCGACGTGGCGGCCTGGGTCAACATCGAGCTGACCAAGAACGTCGCCGAGATCGGCCTCCTCCGCCACCTGCACGGCGCCCGCCGTACCACCGCCTCCTGAGAGGGGCGGGCCGATCCCGCCGGTCTCGCCGCAGGAGGCGAAGGAGGTTGCCGTGGCGGCCCGGTGGCGGTGGCCGGCGGGTCCTCCAGCACGGGCGAGTGCCCGAGACCGGGCAGCATCTCGACCTTCGCGCCCGGAACGGCGCGGTAGTCGTAGGCGGAGGAGGATCGCCATCTGCGGTCGTCCTCGCCGAAGATCACCAGTAGTGGCCTGCCCAGGTCCGCCAACCGATCCGGCAGCGTCCCGGTCGAGCCATTCCGGGACGTACCGCGCGTCGCGGGGGAACTGTTCGGGAACGAACCGGCGACTGACCGCGTGCGCGAGCCGGAACCGCAGGCTATCGAACGCATGGTCAGTCCGCGCGGCGATGATGTCGATGGCGCGGCCGTATGCCGTCAGATGCTCTCGGCCTGCACGCCCGCGGCGTCCGGCGACGGGCGGGCCTCGGTCGGGGACGACGCGTCCCGGGCGCCGGGGCCCTGGTGGACGGCGGCCAGGGCGGCGAGGGCCGTGGTGAGCGGGACGGCCGCGATGAGGCCGAGGGTGCCCGCGACGCTGCGGACGATCTCCTGGGCCACGGCGGGGTTGGTGAGCACCTCACCGGCGGACCGGCCGCCGATGCTGAACAGCAGCAGGAGCGGAAGCGACGCCCCGGCGTAGGCGAGGACGATCGTGTTGATCACCGACGCGATGTGCGAGCGCCCGACACGGGCGGCGGCGCGGTACACCTGCATGAAGGAGTACGAGGGGTTGGCCCGCGCGAGTTCCTGGACGGTCATGGACTGCGTCACGGTGACGTCGTCGAGCACCCCCAGCGAGCCGATGATGATGCTGGCCAGCAGCAGCCCCTGCGTGTTGATGCCGTAGTCCATGTCCAGGAACAGCGAGTTGTCGTCGATGATGCCGGTGAGCCGGGTCAGGTCGATCGCCACCGCGGCCAGGACACCGGTCAGCGTGAGGCAGCCGAGCGTCCCCATCACGGCGACCGACGTCGCCACGCTGATCCCGTGGGTGAGATAGAGGACCGCCAGCATGATCGCCGACGCGCAGACGATCGCCACCGGCATCGGCGGGCTTCCCTCGATGATCGCCGGGATCAGGAACAGCACGAGCAGGGCGAAGGTGACGGCCAGCCCGACCAGCGCCGTCAGGCCGCGCCAGCGTCCGAAGGCGACCACCGCGAGCACGAACGCGGCCGCGACCACCCACAGCGCGGTGGACCGGTCGTGGTCGGACAGCTGGTACGCGGGGCCCTCGCCGACACCGGGAAGGCTGACGAGCACCACCTCGTCCCCCGCCTCGAAGACCCGGTCGCCGGGGCCGCTGGGCAGTTCCGTCCTGACCGCGCGCCCGTCCTGCGGCCCTGACGTCAACTGGACGACGGCCTCGCCGCACCTCCTGGGGTCGGTCGGTGCCCGGCCGGCCGCCTGGCCCTCCGGTGCCGCCTCTGGAACGACCTGCTTGGGGCAGGGCTTGAGGTTGATCCGGAGCACCGTCCCGGTCTCCCTGGCCTGCTGCGCGGACGCCCCCTGCGAGGCATCGGAGCCGCTCGGCCACATCCACGCCAGCGCGGCGATCGTGACGACCGCGAGCAGCACGATCACGACGAGCATCACCCGGACGGTGCGTTGCGAGGCGGACCCGCCGCCGGACTCGTGCGAGTGGAAGGCGCCCATGGCAGATTCGATCCTCTTTGCGGAAGTTCCGGCAGAGCGCCGGGCGTTTGCGGAGCTTCCGGGAAGATTACCGCCGAGGAAACGTCGTCTACTCCGGCCGCGTGCCGGAGAAGCGGCGGGTGCCGGGGACGAGTGCCGCGGCGGCGGGGGCCAGGAGGCAGACGGCGGCGCACGCGCCGAGGACGGGTTCGGGGCCGAAGGCGTCCATGGCGGGGGCGATGAGGGCGAGCCCGAGCGGGGCGAGCCCGTACGACAGGAGGAAGTCGAGGGACGAGACGCGGGCCAGCTTTCCCGGCTCGATCTCCCGCTGCGTGGCGGTGAACCAGGGCACGTTGAACAACTCGATGCCGATGCCGGTGACGACGTAGGCGGCGATGACCACCCACGGGTGCACGGGTAGCAGCAGGCTGAGCGGCGCGAGGGCGTAGAGGGCGAGGCCGGCCAACGCGTTCCAGCCCTGGGCCCGGGGGCGCCAGCGCGCGATGAGCAGGGCGCCGATCAGCGCGCCGGCGATGTAGGCGGTCGCGGCACCGGCCAGCACCGCTTCGCTGCCGTACCGGTCGCGGCTGACCAGCGGCAGCGCCACGGCGGTGGCCGAGTAGCCGGTGGCGATGACCGCCGTCAGCGCGGCCAGGCCGGCCAGGAACCACGTATGCCGCCGCGCCTCGGCGACGCCCTCGGCGAACTCGGCGGGGAAACCGGGCCGGGACCGCCCGGCCGCGGCCTGTGCCGGACCGCCCGGCGGGGGCGCCAGCGCGGCCACCACCCAGAGCAGGGCGATGCCGAGCAGCAGGCCGCGGGCGTCCAGGACCACCGCGAGCAGGGCCGCCATGGCGGGGGCGACGAGCGTGGTCACCCGCACGGCCAGGGTCATGGCGGCGTTGGCCCGTTGCCGCCGCGCGGCCTCCACCACCTCGGCGGTGAGCGCCTGGAACGCCGGACGGCAGGCGCCCTGACCGGCCCCCGCGAGCGCGGCGGCCACGGCCATGAGCGGCACCGAGCGCCCCAGCCCCAGTGCGATCAGCGGTGTCGCGACGGCGGCGGACGCCCCCGCCCACCGCACCATCTCGCGGCGCGACCGGCGGTCGGCGAGCACGCCGCCGACCGGCACCGCCGCCAGGAACCCGACCGTGCGGGCGGCGAGCACGAGACCCAGCGCGGACGGGGACAGGGAACGCTCCAGCACCGCGAGCCCGAGGACGAACGGCAACGCCCAGGTCGCGAGGCCGGACGCCGTGTTCCCGGACCAGAGGCGCAGGAACGCCACGTCCCGCAGCACGGAGCGGTCGGGCGCGTCCCCGCCGGGGGCCTGCGGGGGCGGTGCTGTCGTCACGGGTGCTGTCTCCTGCCGCACGGCCCGCGCTCCGCCCCGAGGGCGAAGGAGCGTCTGACAATGATTACCGTTATAGCTATCACAGGGTCGCACCTCTTGCCCCCGGACGATCGGGGCATGGTACGTTCTGCGCTGAAAATCGTTTTCATTATCGAATGGGTGCCATGTCCTCGACCGCTCTCTCCCCGGCCGCGACGCGTACCGGGATGCGCGAACGGATCGCGTCACGCCCGGGGCTGGCGGCGCTGTGCGGCGTCCTGGCGCTGATCCTGGCGGCGTCGATCGTGGTCGCCATCGGGCTCGGCGCGGCGGTGGTCGGTCCCGCGGACACGGCGCGTTACCTGTGGGCGGCCCTCACCGGCGGAACGGTCGAGGCCGGGGAGGCGTCGACGTACCAGATCGTCTGGCAGATCCGGACGCCGCGGGTCCTGCTGGCGGCGCTCGTGGGCGCGGGGCTGAGCGCGGTGGGCGTCGCGATCCAGGCGATCGTCCGCAACGCGCTCGCCGACCCGTTCGTGCTCGGCGTCTCCTCCGGAGCGTCCGTGGGCGCGGTCGGCGTCAGCGTCACCGGCGGCCTCGCCGGGCTCGGCGTGTACGCGATGTCCGCCGGTGCGTTCGCCGGCGCCCTGGCCGCCTCAGTGCTGGTCTACCTCGCCGCGTTCGGCCGCGGCACGCTCTCACCGCTGCGGCTCGTGCTCACGGGCGTGGCGATGTCCCTCGGGTTCCAGGCGCTGATGAGCGTGATCGTCTACTTCGCGCCGGACGGCGAGGCGAGCAGCATGATCCTGTACTGGACGATGGGCGGCTTCGGCGCCGCGTCCTGGGGCGCGCTGCCCGTGGTGGCCGCGGTCGTCCTGCCGGGCGTGCTCGCGCTGTACCGGTACGGGCGGGTGCTGGACGCGCTGGCGCTCGGCGACGAGACCGCCGCCAGCCTCGGGATCGACCCCGACCGGCACCGCCGGATCCTGCTGGTGCTCGTCTCGCTGACCACCGGGGCGATGGTCGCGGTGAGCGGCGCCATCGGCTTCGTCGGGCTGGTCATGCCGCACCTGGTCCGGATGGTCGTCGGCGCCGTCCATGCCCGCGTGCTCGCGGTGGCCCCGCTGCTGGGGGCGATCTTCATGGTGTGGGTCGATCTGGCGGCCCGGACGCTGGCGGCCCCGCGCGAACTGCCGCTGGGCGCCATCACGGCGCTGGTCGGGGTACCGGTGTTCATCGGGCTGATGCGCCGCCGGGCCTACGCGTTCGGAGGGCGCTGACGATGGACCTCGCACTGGTCGGGCTGACGGTCGCGGCCGGCGGCCGCAGCCTGGTGGACGCCCTGTCGCTGGAAGTGCCGAGCGGGCGGATCGTCGGGCTCGTCGGGCCGAACGGAAGCGGCAAGTCGACCGCGCTCCGATGCGTCTACCGCGCCCTGCGCCCCAGTTCCGGCACCGTCTTCCTGGGCCGCGACGAACTCTCGGACCTGCCACTGCGGCGGAGCGCGCGGCTCGTCGCGGCGATGACCCAGGACGGCGCGGTCGATCTGGACTACACCGTCGAGGAGGTCGTGGCCCTGGGCCGGACACCGCATGGACGGGGCAACGCCCCCCTCACCCGCCGGGAGCGGGAGCTGTGCGAGACGGCGATGGAGCGGCTCGACATCTCCCATCTGGCCCGGCGCGGCATCCTCAGCCTGTCCGGCGGCGAACGGCAGCGCGTCCTGCTGGCACGGACGCTGGTCCAGGAACCGCGGGTCCTGGTGCTGGACGAGCCGACCAACCATCTCGACGTCCGCCACCAGGTCGAGATGCTGTCGCTGCTGAGGGAACTCGGGCTCACCGTGCTGATCGTCCTGCACGACCTCAACCTCGCCGCCGCGGTGTGCGACCGGATCGGCGTCCTGTCCGGGGGACGGCTCGTCAAGGCCGGGACGCCCTGGGACGTTCTCACCCCCGACATCGTCGGCGGCGTCTTCGGCGTCGAGGTCACCGTCGTCCCGCACCCGCTGTCGGGCTCCCCGCAACTGTTGTACTCCCTTCCTCCCGAAAGGTCCACGTCATGAAACGAGCCCTCGCGGCCGCCGCCGGCGCCATGGTCGTCCTCAGCGCCTGCGGCGCGGAAGTCGAAGCGGACCCGGCCTCCGCGAAGCGGAAGGTGAAGAGGTGCGGGGAGACGGTCGAGTACTCCGTGCCGCAGCGGGCCGTCGCCTACGAGGGCGGCAGCGCCGACAAGCTGTTCAGCCTCGGGCTCACCGAGCACGTCCACGGCTACGTGATGCCGCCCGCCAATCCCCCGGTCAGCGAGTCCCCGTGGGCGGCCGAGTACGCCAAGGTCGAGATGCTGGGCGACGACCTGCTCAACAAGGAGATCGTCGTCCAGGCCAAGTCGGACTTCGTCGTGGCCGGCTGGAACTCCGGATTCAGCCCGCAGCGCGGCATCACGCCGGAGATCCTCGACCGGCTGGGCATCCAGAGCTTCATGCACGCCGAGAGCTGCTTCAACTACCCGGGACACCCCGAACGGCTCGCGCCCTTCGACGCGCTGTACACCGACCTCCAGCGGCTCGGACAGATCTTCGGGGTCGAGGACCGGGCGGCCAAGCTCGTCGCCGACCTGAAGGGGCGGGCCGAGGCGGTCCAGCGGGCCGCCCCGAAGGACGACCCGGTACCGGTGTTCCTCTACGACTCCGGCACCGACCAGCCGCTCACCGCCGGCAGCCAGGTGCCCCCCAACGACATCATCAAGACCGCCGGGGGCCGCAACATCTTCGACGATCTCCAGGAGCGCTGGACGCAGGTCGGCTGGGAGGCGGTCGCCGAGGCCCGGCCCGAGGTCATCATGGTCCTCGACTACGGCGACCAGCCCGCCGCCGAGAAGATCGACTTCCTCAAGGAGTCGCCGCACACCCGCGGCCTGCCCGCGGTCGAGAAGGACAACATCTTCATCCTCGACTACAACGAGGGCATCAGCGGCCCGCGCAACATCGACGGGCTGGAGAAGTTCGGCGAGTACCTGCGGACGCTCGACCGCTGACGCGGGGCGAGACCGGGGGGTCAGCCGTTCCGGCGTGCGCAGTCCGGGCAGAGTCCGAAGATCTCCACGGTGTGGTCGATCTCGGTGAACCCGTGCTCGGCGGCGACCTGCTCGGCCCACCGCTCGATCGCGGCCGCCTCGACCTCCACGCTGCGCCCGCAGGAGCGGCAGGTCAGGTGGTGGTGATGGGCGCCGGTGTCGCAGCGCCGGTACAGGACTTCGCCGCGCTCGTCGCGAAGGGCGTCGACCCCGCCGTCCTGGTGGAGCGCCTGCAGATGCCGGTACACCGTGGCCAGCCCGACCCGCTCGCCGCGGCGTCTCAGCTCGGCGTGGATCTCCTGGGCGCTGCGGAACTCCGGCAGTTCGGCCAGCGCCTGGCTGACCGCCTCCGCCTGACGCGTCGCCCGTACCCGTGTTCCCCGCCCGGGGACGGTCCGCTGCGGCGGACGAGGGGATTCGGACATGGTCATGGGGCGGCGCTCCGGCAGGTCGAGGGGCGTTGCATCGGCACTTCGCACGGTACCAACCGGCGTCGCCGATCCGCTCTCGCGAGGCGCCCGCTCCGCGGCGGTCAGCCGCTTCTGCGCAGGACCAGGAGCGCCGTGTCGTCGGCCAGCCTGCCCTGGGTGTGCTGCTGCAGATCGCGGTAGATGGCCGGTGCGATGTCGGCCGCGCGGAGGTCGCCCCGGTCGGCCATGCGCTCGCGTAGCGGATAGAACGCCCCGGACGGATTTCGCGCCTCGGTGACGCCGTCCGTGAACAGCAGCAGCGTGGAACCGCGGGGGAAGTCGAACCGCTCGGCGGCCCGCGGTTCGGGATCCAGGGAACCCAGCCCGAGCGGGAGGGAGGTCTTGCCAAGGGGGACCCGCCCGGAACGGCCGTCCTGCAGCAGGTAGGGCGGCACGTGTCCGCAGTTGATGGCCTCGGCCTGCGTCTCGGGACCGACTTCCAGGACGAGTGCGGTGACGAAACGTTCCATCTCGTCCCGCTGGGCGGCGAACGAGTTGCGCCGGAGCACCGAGTTCTCCAGCGCCTCCACGACGGCCGTGAGGGTGAGCTCCGTCAGGGCCGCCTCACGGAAGGAATTGAGCACGGCGAAGGCCGTGCTGATGGAGGGCAGGCCCTTGCCCTGGACGTCGGCGATGAGCACGCGGCTTCCGTACGGGGTGGCCATCACCTCGTAGATGTCGCCTCCTACCCGGCTGTCCTCCTCGACGGGCTCGTACAGGCCGTGGACGACCAGCTCGTCGGTGACGAGCGGGAACGGGTTGAGGATCTGGCGCTGCAGGGCGGCCGCCGCCGAACGCAGCCGGAGGATCTCTTCCTCCTGGCGGACGCGCTGAACGACCTGGCCCACGGCCAGGCCGTTCAGCACGACGGCGAATACGATCACGCTCGCCGCGGTCGCTGCGTCCAGGGGGCTGAGGAGCAGGGCGCCGAAGATGAGCAGGGTCGAACACACCGATGTGACGACGGTCTGCCGGACCGTCCCGCGTCCGGCGATCAGGGTGGGAAGGAAGACCAGGAAGGGCGCCAGCCCGATCTCCCGGTCGAGGACGATGCCGGTCACCGCGAGGGCCGCCGCGATGCCCAGCAGCCACAGGATCACGACTCGCCACGTGAGAGGAGCGGCGCGCCCGCCTGGCCCCGGGCGGGCGCTGGAACCGTCCGGATCGTTCGCTGTCACACCATTTCCCCTGCTCCCTGCGGCCCGGGACGGCCCGGCGCCGCCGAGTCCGGGCCGCCCTCCGGCCTGGCCGAGGGCGACTCGTCCGTGAGCGGCCGACAGGGGGCAGTCTAGTGACCGCATGATCACTAACCGTGACGACGGGGGCGTGGGCTCCGGTCTCTCCCCGGAGAGATGCCGGATGTGTCACGATGTGCGGTGTAGGCGACGGCGGAACGAGGAAGCCGGTGTGAATCCGGCGCGGTACCGCCACTGTGATCGGCGAGCGGATCCCGAACCCATGCCACTGCCCGCGAACGCGGGTGGGAAGGCCGGGACGAGCGTTGACCCGAGAGCCAGGAGACTCACGCGGTCGCCTCCTCGATGGACTGGGGCGGATCTCCCCAGAGAGGAGGGCTCGTATGCCCATTGGCTCGTCGGGCCCGGCACCGTGCCGGGCGGCGTTGGCCTCACCGGTGGCGGCGGTGCCCGTGGTGGCGGTGCTGGTGGCGGTGGTGCTGCTGGTGTCCGGATGCGGTGGCGTTTCGGAGCGCGCCGCCGGAGGCGGGACCGGTCCGGTGCCTTCCGGGTTCCCCGTGACGGTGTCCAACTGCGGGGTGACGACGACCTACCAGCGGCCGCCGCGGCGCGCGGTGTCGCTGAACCAGCACGCGACCGAGGTGATGCTGGCGCTCGGCCTGGAGAAGTCGATGGCCGGCACCGGCTACCTCGACGACGAGGTGCTGCCGGAGTTCCAGGCCGCCTACGACGGCGTCGAGGTCATCTCCAAGGAGTACCCGTCCTACGAGAGGCTGCTGGCGGCTGAGCCGGACCTGGTCTACGGCGGCTGGCGGAGCGCCTTCGAGGAGAAGGAGGGCCGCGGCCGGGCGGCGCTGAAGAAGGCGGGGATCGACTCTCACCTCAACATCGAGGAGTGCCCGGAGGGGCCGGTGACGATGGCCACGGTCGAGGAGGAGATCCGCACCGTCGCCAAGATCTTCGGGGTGCCCGGCCGGGCGGAGAGGCGGATCGCCTCGATGCGCGCCGTCCTGGACGGGGTCGAGCGCGGGCTGGCCGGTGTCGCGCCGCTCAAGGTCGCCGTCTACGACAGCGGCGACAAGACCGTCTTCACCGCCGGCGGCGCCGGAATCGGCGACGAGATGATCCGGCTGGCGGGCGGCGGCAACCTGTTCGCCGACGTGGACAAGCCCTACGGGGACGTCTCGTTCGAGCAGTTCGCCGAGCGCGCTCCCGACGTCGTCCTGATCTACGACTACGGTGAGCGGTCGGCCGAGGACAAGAAGGCGTTCCTGCTGGGGCATCCGGCGCTCAAGGACGTCCCGGCCATCGAGAACGAGCGGTTCGCGGTGCTGCCGCTGTCGTCCACGGTGACCGGCGTGAGGGTGGCGGACGCGGTCGAGTCGCTGGCCCGGCAACTGCATCCGGACCGCTTCGCGTGACCGGCCTGGCCGAGCCTCGCGTCTCCGGCGACCGGGGGGCGGTCACCGGCCGCGCGTATCGCCGCCGGCCCGGGATCCCCTACGCGCTCGTGCTGGCGCTGCTGGCGGGACTGGTGCTGGCGGCGGCGACGGCCGGGATCGCGGCCGGGTCGGTGAGCCTGCCGCCCGGTCAGGTCTGGGGCATCCTGCTGCACACCGTGCATCCGGCGCTGGCCGTCCCGGACTGGAGCCCGGTGCGCGAGACGATCGTGCTGGACGTCCGCCTCCCCCGGGTGCTGCTGTGCGGCGTGGTGGGAGCGGGGCTGTCGGTATGCGGGATGGCCTTGCAGGCACTGGTGCGCAACCCCCTGGCCGATCCGATGCTGCTGGGGGTGTCGTCGGGCGCGACCGTCGGCGCGGTGCTGGTGGTCGTCTTCCACGTGTCCTGGTTCGGCATGTTCTCGCTGCCGCTCGCCGCCTTCGGCGGCGCACTGCTCGCGCTGGTCCTGGTCTACTCCCTGGCCCGCTCCGGCGGGCGGATGACCACGGTCCGGCTGGTGCTGGCCGGCGTCGCCACCGCCGAGGTGCTCTCGGCGGTGGCCGGCTACCTGGTCCTCACCTCCGACGACCCGCGCAGCGCCGAGGCCGCGATGCGCTGGATGCTCGGCGGCCTGGGCGGCACCACCTGGACCGTGCTGTGGATCCCGGCGGCCGCGGTGCTCGCCGGGACCGCGGTCCTGCTGGGCCTGTCGCGCCCGCTCAACCT
Organism: Actinomadura sp. KC345; assembly: GCF_004348515.1. GTDB lineage: Bacteria > Actinomycetota > Actinomycetes > Streptosporangiales > Streptosporangiaceae > Spirillospora. The sequence goes on from NZ_SMKH01000001.1 coordinate 58,225, forward strand.
GCTGCTGGCCGGGGAGGAGGCCGCCGCGTCGCTCGGGCTGGACGTGCACCGGTTCCGCGCCGCGCTGTTCGTCCTGGTCGCCCTGATGATCGGAACGGTCGTGGCGGTCAGCGGCTCGATCGGCTTCGTCGGGCTGATCATGCCGCACATGGTCCGGCTGCTGGCCGGCTCCGACCACCGCCGCGCACTGCCCGCGGTCGCGCTGCTGGGCGCGGCCTTCCTCATCGCCGCCGACCTGGCCGCACGCACGCTGATCAGCCCCGAGGAGATCCCGGTCGGCATCCTCACGGCCCTGGTCGGCGGCCCGTTCTTCCTGTACCTCATGAAGCGCAAAGCGGCATGACGACCACCGAGCCGATCCCCCGGCCCGCCGAACCCGGAACCCTGCGCGCCGAAGAGGTCTCCGTCGTGATCGGCGGGCGCCCCCTGGTGGACCGGATCCGGTTGACCGTGGCCCCGGCGGAGGTCGTGGGCCTCGTCGGCCCCAACGGCGCCGGCAAGTCGACGCTCCTGCGCACCTTCTACCGCGCGCTGCGCCCCACCTCCGGGCGGGTCCTGCTGGACGGCGACGACGTCTGGCGGCTCCCCGGCAAGCACCTGGCCAGACGGCTGGCGGCCGTCCTCCAGGAGACCCCCGACGATTTCGAGCTGACCGTCCACGACGTCGTCGCCATGGGACGCACCCCGCACAAGCGCGCGTTCCAGGGCGACGACGCCACCGACCGCGCCGTCATCACCGGAGCACTGGCCGAACTGGAGGCCGCGCATCTCGCCGACGCGCCCTTCAACCGGCTCTCGGGCGGCGAGAAGCAGCGCGTGCTGATAGCTCGGGCCCTTGCCCAGCGGACCGGGACGCTCGTCCTGGACGAGCCCACCAACCACCTGGACCTCCGCCACCAGATCGACGCGCTGCGCCTCGTCCGCCGCCTCGGCGTGACCGCCGTCATCGCCCTGCACGACCTCAACCTCGCCGCCGCGCACTGCGACCGCCTCTGCGTCCTGCATGACGGACGCCTGGTCGCGGCCGGAGCACCCGCCGAAGTGCTCACCCCCGACCTGCTCGCCGAGGTCTACCGGGTGGACGCCGACGTCCACCCCCATCCCCGCACGGGCCTCACCCAGGTCACCGTCCTCCCCGAGACCCGCGCCACGGGGGACGGCCGATGACCGGGCGATCGGGGTGGCCGCCCGTCCCGCCGGCTCAGCCGAGGAAGGAGCGCAGTGCGGCGTTGACGTCGTCGGCGTGGGTCCAGAGCAGCCCGTGCGGGGCGCCCTCGATCTCCACGTACCGCGCCTCGGGCAGGGCTTGGCGGAAGCGGCGGGCCGTGGCGTCGATGGGCAGGATGTTGTCGGCGGTGCCGTGCAGGATCAGGACCGGCTTGCCGCTCGCGCGGACCGCCTCGACGTCGGCGCGGAAGTCCTCGATCCACGCGGACACGACCGCGTAGGCCGCCACCGGCGCGCTGGAGACGGCGACGTTCCAGTTGGCGGTGACCACCTCCTGGCTGATCCGGACGCCGAGGTTCTCGTCGAGGTTGTAGAAGTCGGAGAAGAACTGCGTGTACCAGGCGTAGCGGTCCCCCTTGGCCGCGGCCGCGATTCCGTCGAAGACCTTCTGCGGCACGCCCTCGGGGTTGTCGTCGCGGGCGACCAGGAAGGGCTCCAACGAGGCGAGGAAGGCGAGCTTGGCGACCCGCTGGTGGCCGTACCGCGAGACGTAGCGGGCGAGCTCGCCCGTGCCCATCGAGAAACCGACCAGGACGACGTCGCTGAGGTCGAGGGTCTCCAGCAGGACGTTCAGGTCGGCGGCGAACGTGTCGTAGTCGTACCCGGACCCGACCTTCGACGACCGGCCGAACCCGCGACGGTCATAGGTGATGACGCGATACCCGGCGGCGAGCAGGCTGCGCGTCTGCCGCTCCCAGCTGTGACCGTTCAGCGGATACCCGTGGATGAGGACCACGGGCTGTCCCGCGCCCTGGTCCTCGTAGTAGAGCTCGATCGGGGTGCTGTTCTCGTTCCCGACGACGATGTTTCCCATGGTCTCTTCCCTTCGAGGTGATGGTGAACGGCCGATACGTGCAGGAACTTCCCACCGCGGACCGGGTATATCGCGTACTCGACGATCTCGATCGGCCTGCCGGCGGGAGCCGCCCCGAGCCGCTCCTTTGGCGGTACCACCGGTGGAAGAGCGTCTCGGTGTGGGCATGAACACGGGTCTCGCAAGTTCTGTTCCGCCCGATACAAAACGGTGGCGGGGCCCGGCGTCGGGTGGTCGCCCGGTTTCGGAGGGTGCTGGCATAATCCCGCGAATGCCTCCCAAAGCTCCCATGCCTCCCCAAGACCTGAAGGGCTCAGTGCTTTACCTGGAGTGGACGCGGCTCAACGCGCCCGACTGGGAACCGGCCGCGCTGGGGCTCGTCGACGCGCTGGACAAGGGGATCGGCCGGACGTACGGCAAGCCGGGCCGGTTCCTGGACGAGCTGGGGCGCCGGGCCAGGGAGCTGCCGCCCGAACACCTGCCCTGGTTCTGGGACACCGTGGCGCAGCGGCTGAGCGCGCCCGTCCCCCGGCACGCGGCCACCGCGTACGGGCGGGCGCGAGCGGCCGAGACGGAACACGCGCTGCCCGTCGACAAGGCGTACCGGCTCCGGAACGCGCTGCTGTTCGCCGAGGCGGGCGCGCTGACGGCCAGGGAACTGCGCGATCACCGGCAGTGGCTCGCGGCCGCCTTCCCCGCCGGACGGGCGCACGAGGAGTTCGTCCGGTTCGTGCTGGCCTGGAACCGGGGCGGCGGCGTCCCGGCGGCCGATCTCCTCACCCGGCTGCGCGCTTCGGCGAAGGACGCGGGGGTCGCCATGGACGAGGTCGCGCGGCTCCTGGGCGACGTGCTGGCGGAGGCGCGCGGCAAGGCCGTCCCCGGCGGCCTGCTGGACGGGGCGGCCAAGCTGTTCGCCACGCACCCGCCCGCGCCGGAGGCGCTCGCCGGTCTCGCCGCGATGTTCCCGACCGGCAAGACCGACGGCTCGGCCTGGCTGCGCGTGCTGGACGCCTCCGGTGCCGCCGCCGCGATGGCGGACGGCACGGTCACGCCCACCGGCGGCCTCGCGGGATGGCTCGGGAGGTTCACCCACACCTACAACCACGTGGAAGTCGCCTACGGCGGCATCGCCGTCCAGCCGATGCCCGCCGAGCTGCTCGGTCTGGTACCGAGGCTGGCACCCCGCCTTCGCGCCGAGGGTGTGCCGGTCCGGCTGTGGGAGTCGCGCTTCCGTACGACCAACCTCGACGCGGATCTGGCGGACGCCTGCCTGGCCGAGGGGGTTCCGGTGGAGGATCCGGCGGGCAGGGCGAGGCTGACCGTCCGTACCGGCGAGTCGCGCCGCGACCTGAACGCGCTCGCCGCCCATCCGACCCTGGGCAAGGTGCTGGAACGCACGGTCGGCTCCTCGCACCGGCGCGGCACGGCCATCACGCGGCTGCCCGGCACCGCCGCCGTCGAGAAGAGCGTCCACGAGCGGATCTCCCGCCTGATCGAGGAGGTCGCCACCGCGGGTCTGGAGACGGCGGGCGCGGCGATGGACGATCTGGACGCGCGGCTGGACCCGCCCACCGCCGCGGCGCTCGACGGGATCGAGGAGGCGCTGGAGGCGCTGGATCTCGCCGGTCCGCTTGCGCGGACGCTGCGTGCCGGGCTGCCCGCCGAACTCGGCTGGCCGGGGCTTGAGGAGGCGGTGGCCGAGCTGACCGCGTCCGGGGGCGCCGTCGAGGGCGTCACCTCGACCTGGCCGGTGCTCACCGCCTTCACCCGGACCCGCGCGATCGCCGTCGACCACCGGGGGCGGCGCGCCGCCTGCGCGTTCACGATCCCCGAGGACGCGACGCGCCACAGCGTGCACTACGTGGGCGGCGACTTCCTGGTCGCCTGGTCCACCGGCGACCGGTACCACCAACCCGGCCACGCGTTCTGGGCGAGCGAGCCGGGCGCGGTCTTCGCTCCCGAGGAGACGCTCGGCCTCGACGCCTGCTTCGACATCCTGAGCGGCGCGCAGGGCTACCAGTTCGAGACCGCCGACGGGGGCCGCCACGACGGGCAGCGGGTCCTGCGGCGCGGCGGCCGCGAGGGCATCGGCGACCACGAGTTCCAGATGACCGACGGCGACACGGTGTGGAGCAACCGGGTCCAGTCCCGCGAGAAGGACCCGTGGGCGGCCGTGGACCCGGTGACCGGCGCAAGGGCCGCGACCGGCTCCCTCCCGGCGTTCTTCGCCAGCGCGCCGCCGCCCGAGGGCATGGTGTGGGACTACGAGCGGCTGTCGCTCGTCCGGCTCCCCGACGGGGTGGACTCGCCCCTGGGGCAGGCGGGCGGGCTGTCCGGCTTCCGCGTCACGCATCCGGATTCGGAACGGCGCGCCGAGGCGTCCCACCACGTGGTGGAGGGCGCGGACGGCCGCCGGGGCACGCTGCCGCGCGGCCGGCGCAGGGGCGGCTACCCGTGGGGGATCGTCCGGATGCCCGAGGGCGGCGCCGATCTGGTCGTCACCCACGGGACCCTCGACCGCTACGGGCCGATGCGCTCCCATGACGCCGAGGACGGCACGGTGCTGTGGGAGGTGCGGTCCTACCCCAGCCGCAAGGAGTGGCTCCACTCCGCGCTCGGGGGGACGATCCAGCCGGACCCGCAGAACCGGCGGATGTTCCCGCCGCCCGCGTTCTGGCACTTCCTCCTCCCGCGCGACCCGGGCTCCTCGCGTGCGCTGCGCGATGCCGGCGAGTCCGCCGCGCGGGCGCTGCTGGAGGCGGCGGGCGACGGCGACGGCCAGGACGACGCGACGGTACGGGAGAGCGTCCGCGCGGCGCTGGCCCGCGTGCTCCCCGGCGTCACCGAACCCGAGATCGTCGAGGACGTCGTGGCGGTCACCGTGGCCGCCGCGCGGGCGCGGTGGAAGCGGGAGGCCGCCTCGCGGCGGATCGCGGCCGTCCGCTCGGGCGAACGGGTCCGGCCGTCCGCCGAGGCCACGGACGCCGACCTCCTCGTCGCGCTGCGCGGGCTGCTGGACGTACCGCACACCGCCTTCCGGGAGGAGTCGGCCCGGCAGCCCGCGACCGTCACCGCCGTCGCCGCCGACGGCCGATTCCTGCGCGGCGAGATCGGCGAGCTGCTCCGGCGGGTCAGCCCGCCGGCCCGGCCGCAGGACTGGACCGGGCTGCTCGGCCGGATCGACGCGGCCGCCTGGCGGCTGGTCGCGCCCTCCACCCCGAACGCCGAGCGGGCCACGCTCGCCGCGCTCCTGCACGTCTGGTCCGAGCAGCCGTTCGCGGCGCCCGGCCGGTGGCGGCGCGGCACGGCCGAGGGCGCGGCCCTGGAGCCGCTGTGCGCGGCGGGCCAGGCCATGATCGTCGCGGCCGCTCCGGCCGCCGACCAGCGGATCGACCCCGGCGCGAAGTACCGCTTCGTGCAGCCCGCGGAAGCGCCCGAGCCCGAGAACGCCGCGGACATCGACCTCCGCACCGTCACCCGCGACGACTCCGCCCGCATCCACCGCCTCCTGGAGCTCCTGGACGAGAAGGGGCCGCTCCCGCTCGACCCCGCCGCCATCGCGGCGTTCAGCGAGCGAGCAGGCGTCCGCCGCGCCATGGCCGTCCTCGCGTTCGACGGCCTGCCGCGCAAGCGGCTGCTGGGCACCGACTACGTGCCCGAGGACGAGAACCACACGAAGATGCTGCGGGGCAAGCCCTACCAGGCGAGCAAGGCCATCGCACGCGCGTACGAGGACCTGTCGTACAAGCTCGGCACGGACGGCCGGAGGCGCCTGGTCGCCGCGGCGATGCCCGACGACCCCGCTGAGCTGTGGGCGGACGGCGGAACCGTCGCGGCGGCCGAGCGGATGGCCGGAGTATGGGTGGAGCTGCTCGGCGCCGGTGTCGCGGTGGACGAGGACACCGCCGCCGAACTGGAGCGCGAGCTGTCCCTGGACGCGGCCAGGGCCGCCGATCTGGCCGATCCGTCCGGTTCGGTCATGGCGACGTCCGACATGCGGATGGTGGTGGCCGCGAACCGGTACGGCTCCCTGGGCGTCCACCACCTCGACGATGACGGCTCCCCAGGCCGGCGCGTCCGCGGCAACCCGTACACCACTCTGGCCACGCTACTGGTCTGGGCACTGACCGAGCGTCCCGTGGGTACGCCCGCCACGGCGGGCGTGCCCGAGCTGCACCGCCGCCTCCGAGCCCGGATGGACGCGCCGGGCCTGCTCCTCCCGCTCGGCACCCAGCACCTGGGGGGCAACCGGGCCGCCCGGGAGCACCTGTTCGGCCCCGGCACCCATCCCGCTCTTCCCTACCAGGGCGACGACCCGTTCAACGACGCCGCGACCGGCCCGGTCGCCTACGACGACGGGCTGTTCATCGTGGACGCCCGCAGCGACCGCCAGGTGCCCGCGCTGCGTCCCTCCGCGCTCGGCGACCCCGGCCGGTACGAGCAGGCCGTCCGGCTGTGCGAGGACCACGACCTGCCGGGCCTCCTGTGGGCCCTGCGCCACGTCAGGGTGCTGCACGGCGGCGGGCTGGCGCGCATGGTGGAACGGTCGCTGGCCACCCCCGTCCCGGCCGGCGGCTACGAGGCCGATCCGCTGCTGAGCGTTCCCGAGCTGGTGGACGAGGCCGCCGGCGAACTCGGCACCGACCGCGACGCCGCCGCGCTCTACCTCCAGTTGCTCACGCTGGCCCGTCCCACCGACAGGAACGTCCGCAAGTGGAACGGTTGGGGCGCCGCCAGACACAAGGCGGCCCAGGCGAAGCTCGTCGAACGCGGGGTCGTCCAGCAGGACAAGCGGCCCCGCGCCGGCCGCACGGCCTTCGTCCCCGGCGCCTGGACCGAGATCAAGGCCCCGGAGCTGCCCCTGGAATCGGCCAAGCTGGAGACCCACCTGGCCACCGTCAACGCCACCAAGGAACTCGAAGGCCCGTTCTTCCGCCTGCTGCCGCCCGCACCACTTCACGAGCTGTTCGCCACAGCCTGGGCGGCACGCTGACCCGCGGCTCCACACGAGAAACTCCCGGTCGGGCGGCGGATGCCGCCCGACCGGGAGTCCGGAGTCACTCAGGGCCCGCCCGGATGGCGGGCCCTGGCGTTACGCCGCGTCCTAGGAGGCAGGGACGTGCGCCTTCACGATCTCCACGGCCTCTTCCGCCGTGTCGACGACGTGCAGCAGGTCGGGGTCCCCGGGGGAGACCTTCCCCTCGGCTAGGAGCTTCTCGTTGATCCAGGCGACCAGGCCGCCCCAGAACTCCACACCGGCGAGGATGATCGGCCGCTTGTCGAGCTTGCGGGTCTGGACGAGGGTCAGGACCTCGAACAGCTCGTCGAGGCTGCCGAACCCGCCCGGCAGGACGATGAACGCCTGCGAGTTCTTGACGAAGAACACCTTGCGGGTGAAGAAGTAGCGGCACGTCCACCCGTTCGTGAGGTGGTCGTTGAGCCGCTGCTCCATCGGGAGCACGATGCCCACGCCGATCGACGTACCGCCGGCGAGCTTGGCGCCCTTGTTGGAGCCCTCCATCACGCCGGGGCCGCCACCCGTGATCACCGGGTATCCGGCCTCGGCCAGCCGAGCGCCGATGTCGAAGGCGAGGTCGTACTCCTTCGTTCCGGGCCGCGTCCGGGCACTTCCGAACACGGTGACCGCCCGCCGGACGCCGGCGAGGTTGGCGAAGCCCGTGCTGAGCTCGTCGTGCATTCGCTGGGCTCGGCGGACGTCGCCGATCCCCTCCCCCGGCCCAGAGGGCAAGGAAACTGGCTTGTGCATTTTTGACACCTCTTTTGGTCACTAGCGGCGTCTGAGACGCCGCGAGGGCAACCCGTCTGTCGGGCACCATCCACGACCGTCCAGGGACGGTCGCGACGCGCCACCGCTCATGATCGACGAGTTCTCGACCGGGCGGGCGTGAGCGCTTCCCCTTGCCAAAGATGATCAGCCTCGGACCGTCGTCATTGCGGCACCGTGCCGCGAGAAACCCCAACAAACAAGACAAAGGGAGTGGTAGCAGTGCGCACTGCTGCACTGAACGACCCCGACGAGAAACCGTGCGACGGGCACTCCGTCGCGGTCATCGTCATCGACCCGAGCAAGGGCGTGCTGATCGGCGACGTCCCGGACGGCGCCGGCGCGTCCAGCGTGGGCGGGCACGTCTTCGACGTCCACTGGAGCTACAAGGCGGCCGCCTGCGGGGAGGTCCTAGAGGAAACGGGCCTGACCGTCACGGCACTGATGCCCGTGTTCGAGAAGCCGGTGCGGCGCCTCAACCCGTGCAAGCGCGGGGACGGCCCGTACGGGCTCGGTCACTACTGGCAGGTCTACATCGCCGAGGTCGACGGGCGACTGAACGTGGACCCGAAGTCCCTCCTGAGGCCGCGTTGGGTCTCCAGGGTGGAACTGCAGAGGCTGGCCCAGCGCACGCTGGGCCGCGCGCAGCACACGGTCAGCGCCGAAGCCTGGGCCGAAGAGCCCGGCATCACGCCGACCTGGGTCCAGTGGTTCGCCGAGGCCGGTCTCATCGAGATGGCCGAGGCGGACCTGCGGGATATCGAACAGTTCATGCGCATCGACGGCGCAAGCCGCAGGTGACATCAATCGATTAGGGGATCGGCCGGCAGTCGCCTGCCGGCCGGTTCCCGCCTTCCCCGGTGCCGGCCGGGCTCCGGCCCTGTCGGGCCGCTCGTCGAGCGGGCCGGTCATTCTCCCTTGAAGTAGGTCGCGAGGCGTTCCAGACCGTCGAGGACGAGGGGCGTGGGCGGCTCGGTGAAGTTGAACAACTGCACGTGGAGCGCGTCGTTCTTGACCGCGCGGAGGTCCTTGGCGCCGGGGATGTCGAGCAGGGCCTGCCTGATCTCCTGCTGGGTTCCGTCGGTGTGCAGCAGGATGATGGTGTCGGGGTCGCGGCCCAGCAGTTCCTCCATGGAGACCTCGAAGACGCGCTTGTCGGTGGCGGCGAACACGTTCTGGGCGCCGAGGGTCTCGAGCTGCGGGGTGGCCATGCTCTGACCGCCGTAGGCCCCGACCGTCCCCTCGCCCCGGTAGGGCCACAGCACCGCCACCTTGCGACCCTTCTGGTCGGGCAGGTCCGCTTGGACGGTTTCGATGCGCTTCTGGAGGTCCCTGACGGCCTGCTCGGCCTTGTCCTGCCGGTCGAAGACCCTGCCGTACAGGCGCATCTGCTCGTAGATCGTCTCGTAGCCGGGGTCCTTGATCCCGTCGGGGCAGAAGCTCGGCTCGTCGAGCACCGAGACGCCGACGGCGGACAGGGACTCGCGCGAGACCCCGTCCGGCAGGCCGAGCATGAGGTCGGGCTCTTCCGCGATGATCGCCTCGGTGGAGATCTTCAGGTGCCCGTCGGAGCCGAGGCGGTCGGTGAGGGAGGGGACCTTGTTGAGGGCGTCGAGGGTCTCCTTGGAGTAGTACTCCGGCGGGAACTTCCCGGCCCGCGAGGTGAGCCGGTCGAGGACGCCGAGCGTGGACAGGTACTGCAGCGGAGCGCTGTTGACGATCAGGACGCGGGAGGGCGGCTCGTCCAGCGTGACGTCCACCCCGCAGTTCTCGACCGTGAGAGGAAAGCTCCCCGACGCGTTCGACCGGTCGCCGTCCCCGGAGCCGGCCGAACCGCAGGCGGTCAGCGTGACGGCCAGCAGGCCGGCCGAGAACCAGGCGAGGTATCGCTTCATCTGGACAGATCACTCCGTGCGTTGATCGGCATGGCGCCGCGGTCGGCCGGTTCGGCGTCGAGCGGGTGGAAGAGGAACTGGAGGCCGCGGGTGGTCTCAAGGCGCTCGACGCCGACGCCGTAGACGCCTTGGAGGAGCCCGGGTGTCAGGACGTCGGCGCAGGGGCCGTGCGCGACGACGTCACCTTCCTCGTCGAGCATCAGCACGTCGTCGCAGTAGCGGGCGGCCAGATTGAGGTCGTGCAGGACGATGACCGTGGTGATGCCGAGCCCTCGGATCATGGTGAGCAGCTCGTGCTGGAACCGGATGTCGAGGTGGTTGGTCGGCTCGTCGAGCACCAGGTGGTCGGGCTGCTGCGCCAGCGCACGGGCGATCATCACGCGCTGCTTCTCGCCGCCGGACAGCCGGACGAAGATCCGGTCCGCGAGGTGGCGGGCGCCGACCCTGCGCAGCGCGGCGGCCGCGATCCGGTGGTCCTCCCCGCTGTTGCGGGAGAACGTCGACTGGTGCGGCGCCCGTCCGAGCATGACCATGTCGGCCACGGTCATCGGCAGGTCGCCGGACGACTCCTGCATGACGACGGCGATCCGCCGGGCGAGGGCACGGTGCGGGATGGAGTCCAGCGGGCGCCCGTCCAGCAGGACCCGGCCGCCGCGCGGCGTCACGATCCCGGTGAGCATCCGCACCACCGTGGTCTTGCCGCTGCCGTTGGGGCCGAGCAAGCCGAGGATCCGGCCCGACTCCGCCCGGACGTCGATGTCGCGCACCACGGTCGTCGCGCCGTAGGCGTAGCTGAGCCCGCGTCCTTCGATCATGACCGCCTCACTCGCTTCCGCCGTGCAGGCGGCGGACCAGGATGAGCAGGAACGGCGCGCCGACCAGCGCGGTGATGATGCCGATCGGCAGTTCCTGCGGGCTCAGCAGCATGCGGGCGGCCATGTCCGCCCACAGCAGGAAGATCGCGCCGATCAGCGCGGCGACGGGGACGGCCCGGCGGTGCGTCGCCCCCACCACGCGCCGGGCCAGGTGCGGGATCACCAGCCCGACGAACCCGATGCTGCCGGACGCGGCCACCAGCACCCCCACGGCCAGGGACACCAGAACCAGCAGCACCAGCCGGAACCGCGTCGGCGAGATGCCCAGGGTGTGCGCGGTCTCGTCACCGATCGCCAGCGCGTCCAGGCGGCGTCCCCACAGCGTGAGCATGGTGGTCACCAGAGCCACGGCGACCAGCACCACGACCAGCGGCACCGACCAGTGCGCGAGCGCCAGGGTGCCCAGCAGCCAGAACAGCACCGACCGGGAGCCCTCGGCCGAGTCGGAGGCGAAGATCAGGAAGCTGGTCAGCGCGTAGAGCGCGTAGCCGACGGCCACCCCGGTCATCAGCAGCCGGGTCGAGGTGATCCGCCCGGCCGTGCGCGCGATCACGAAGACCAGCAGCGAGGCGGCGAGCGCGCCCAGGAAGGCGGCGATCTGCAGCGCGTGCTCGCCCCACCCGATCCCGAACCCGAACAGGATCGCGGCCGCCGCGCCCGTCGAGCCGCCGGAGTTGACCCCCAGCAGGTACGGGTCGGCGAGCATGTTGCGCACCATCGCCTGCAACGCCATGCCGGTGACGGCGAGCCCGGCGCCGACCGCCGCGCCGAGCAGCACCCGCGGCAACCGGACCCGCCACACGATCGAGTCGTGCGCCTGCTCCCAGGTCACCTCGGCGGGGCTGCCGGCCAGATGGTGGCCGACGACCTTGAGGACGGTCGTCGGCGGCACCGACACCGCACCCAAGCCGACCGCCGCGAAGACCGTGGCGCAGAAGACCGCCAGGAGCCCCAGCAGGAGAAGCAGGTACCGGCGCCGGCGGGAGGACGCTCCCAGATCGTCGAGGTCGGGCCCCGGCTCCACGACCGCCGGGACCACCGATGACGAACTCATGCATCCCCTCAGTTATTGCAGTTAATACGCAACAACTAGGATCATGCAGGATGCCCTGTCAAGCAAGACCGCAGTGTGACAACCACTCGCCCGGCTTCATGCGGCCTTGCCGCGCGCGACGTAGACCTTCATGCCGGTAAAGTCGAGCGTGATGTTGTACGGCTTGTAGAAGGAGTGGAAGAACGTGGTCAGGACGTCGAATCCGTTGCGGGCGGGCGCCTGGCCGGGGTTCGCCACGCTGTAGACGTCCTCGGCGGAGGCGTCGCCGAGGCGGACCTCCTCCGGGTAGCAGGGGTAGGTGACGACCGGGCGGCTGTGGGCGAAGGTCTCCAGCGGGCGGTCGTGGTCGATGCGGACCCCCCACCGCTTGGCCGTCTCCTCGGACATGGCCACGGCGCTCTCGCCGGTTCCGCCGACGGACAGGCCCACCACCCGGTCACCGGAGCCCGCGACGCTTCCCACGCTGTGCGTCATGTGCTCGCGGGCCAGCCACAGCGGCAGGGGCGCGGCGCCCGCGCGGGCGGCGTCGGCGCGTGCCCTACGGGCCGTCTCGGGGGTGCGGCGCCGGAGGGTCAGCGACCGGCCCGCGTAGTCGAAGGTCGTCAGCAGGTGGTAGAAGACCCACGTGCCGATCAGGCCGCCGTCGGCCCCTCCGGGCGAGGGCTGGTCGGTCTCCGTCCACACGACGGGGACGTTGCGCAGTTCGATGCCGTCCAGGGCGAAGGAGTCCAGCACCCCGAAGTACTGCCACGACTTGCCGTCCAGGTAGTCGATCTGCTGCTTGGCCACAGGGGTCAGCCCGGCCTCCTCGGCCGTTTCCTTGGAAAGGCCGAGCCACGGGGCGCCGGTGTAGGGCACGTAGGGCTTCGGCGGTCCGCCGTTGACCGAGCCCTCGACCAGCGGAGTCGGGTCGAGCTGCTGGAACGGCAGCCGCGCGATGTCGCCGTGGACCTGGTACGGCTCGCCGCGGACCGCCCCGAACCAGGTGGCGAAGACGTCCATGCCCGCCGCCCGCCAGTGGGAAGCGGAGAGGGAGAGCCGGTCCTGCCGCAAGTAGCAGTCGGCCATGAGCCGGTTGGTGTCCTTGTCGCCGGGCGCCAGCTTGAGGGCCGTCTTGAGATACTTCTCGGCCTCGGAGAACCTGTTGCTCAGCAGCCCGACGTAGCCCCGCCGGCTTGCCGCGTGGACGTTCCCGGGGTCGTGCTTGAGGATCTCCTCGTAGGCGCGGCCGGCCTGCTCGAACTTCCCGGCCTTGAACAGCGCGTCCGCGTCACCGCCGTCCTGGGCCGCGGCCGCCCGGCCCAGGAGCGGCGACGCCGCGGCGGCACCCGCCACCAGCGCACCGCCCCTGAGCAGCGAACGCCTGTCCCATCGCACGTTTCCTGCCATGGTCTTCTCCTTCTCCTCGTGATGACTTTCCGTGGGTTCTGCCGTGCGGCGGGCGCTCACAGCGACCGCAGCGCCTCGGTCGGCGAGAGGCGGGCGGCGCGGAGGGCGGGTAGCAGGCCGGCGATCGCGCCGATCACGATCGCGGCGCCGATGCCGCCGGCCCACGCCTGGGCCGGGATGACCACCGCCCAGCCCTTCGCACCCGCGTAGACCGCGGTGGTCAGCGCGCCGGCCGCGACTCCGGCCACCCCGCCGAGCAGCGCGAGCATGATCGCCTCGGACAGGAACTGGGTGCGGATGTGGCCCCGGGTCGCGCCGAGCGCCCGGCGCAGCCCGATCTCCGATCTCCGCTCCAGCACCGAGATGATCATGATGTTGGCGACGCCGACCGCGCCCACGATCAGCGCCACCAGCCCGAGCCCGAGGAACAGGCTGTTGAACGCGCCCTCCGCGGCCGCCCGCGCGGTGAGCGCGTCGGACGGCTGGCTGACGTCGACGTCGCTGGGAGACTCCGGGTTCGCCGTCTGGGCGAGCACCCCCTGCACCGACTCCACCTTGCCGGTGCGGGCCCGCACATAGACCGTGGTGGGAGGGCCGGCCACCGTCTTCCCCCGGTCGACCGTCGCGTAGCCGAGGTAACGCTGCGCGGCGGGGTAGCCGATCAGGGCGCTGGTGTCGATCTCGGTCGACAGCGTCGCGGGCTTGAGGATCCCCGCGACGTAGAACCACTGGTCCTTCAGCCAGATCCGCTGCTCGGGGTAGACGCGGTCGATCCCGAGGCGCCGCGCGGCGAGCGCGCCGAGCACCGCGACCGGCCGCTGCTCGGTCGCCGGGTTCAGCCAGCGGCCCTCCGCCACCCCGGTCCCGATCACTCCGGGGAGGTTGAGGCTCGCCGCCCGCACCCGCAGTGAGTTCGTGTTGATCTCCGGGATCAGCGGGTTGCGGTAGACGTTCGCGCCGTCGACGGCGGCGACGTGCGCCACCCGCTCGGCGTCCGGCAGGTGGGAGATCCGCTGCGGAGCGGCGACCGGGAGCCGCGCGTTCCCGCCGGTGACCGACTGGCCGGAGCCGGCGGTCAGCATGTTCGTCCCCAGCTCGTCGATCTGGGCGAGGAGCCCGGCCTGCGAGGACGCGGACAGCCCGAGGACCGCGACGATCGCCGCGGTGCCGATCGCTATCCCGAGCGCGGACAGCGCGGCGCGCAGGCGGCGGGCGCGGATCCCGGCCCCGGCCACGCGCATCTGGTCGGAGAGCCTCATGCGCCCTCCATCGCCCGCGCCGCGCTGTCGGCGACGATCCGCCCGTCGAGGACGTGCAGCCGCCGGGGCATCCGGGTGGCCAGCCCGCCATCGTGCGTGATCATGAGGATGGTCGCCCCGCCGGCGTTGAGCTCGTGCAGCAGCTCGATGATGGCCGCGCCCGTCCCGCTGTCGAGGTTGCCGGTGGGCTCGTCGGCGAGCACGAGGGCCGGGCGGCCGACCAGGGCGCGGGCGATCGCCACGCGCTGGCGCTGCCCGCCCGAGAGCCGGCCCGGCCGGAAGCCCGCCCGGTCCTCCAGCCCGACCCGGTAGAGCGCCTCGGCGGCGCGCTCGCGCCGCTCGGCGGGGCCCGCGCCCCGGTACAGCAGGCCGTCGGCGACGTTCTCCAGGACGGTGGTGTGCTCGGACAGGAAGAACTGCTGGAAGACGAACCCGATGCTGCGCGCGCGGAGCGAGGCGAGCTGCCGGTCGCCGAGTCCCGCGACGTCCTCCCCGTCGATCCGGAGCGTGCCCCCGCTCGGCCGGTCGAGCGTGCCGAGGATGTGCAGCAGCGTGGACTTGCCCGACCCCGACGGGCCGACGATCGCGACCAGTTCCCCTCTGCGCACGGTGAAGCTCACACCGCGCAGCGCGTGGACGGGCGGCTGCGTGCCGTAGGTCTTGGTGACCCGCTCGAGTTCGAGGACGTTCGGTCTCACGTCGACGGCACCACCACTCGGTCGCCGGCCTTCAGGCCGCCGGACACCTGCACCCGCCCGTTGGCGCCGTCGAACAGGCCGAGCGTGACGGGCACGATCCGGGTCCGGCCGCCGTCGCCCGCCGCGGCCTCGACCGCGTACCCCCCGCCCGCCTGGCCGATGAGCGCGGTCACCGGCACGATCAGCGCGTGGTCGACGCCGTCCGTGGTGATCCGCACCTGGACCGGTGCCCGCTGGAGGGTTCCGGCGTCCTCCGGGTCCTTGAGCGTGATGTAGACCGGGAGCGTGGCGGCCTCCGAACCGGAGTCGTCCTCACCCGGGGACTCCGCGACCGTGCCGATCCGGCTGACGACGCCGGGCGTGGTCCGGTTGTCCGGCAGCGTGATCTGCGCGGGGTCGCCCCTCTCGACCTCGGACTGCTGGGAGGCATCGAGTTCCACGGTCACCATGTGCCGGTTCGACAGCGCCTCCATGATCGGACGCCCCGGAACGGCGGCCGTGCCGTTCTTGGCCGTCACCTCGCCGATGCGCAGCGGACCGGGCAGGAACACCGCCTGGCCGAGGTCCAACCTGCCCGTCACGTCGGCGCCGCGTTCGCCCTGGAGCTTCTCCAGGGCGGTCGCGGTCGCCCAGCCGAAGTGGCCAGAACCGGGATCGAGCCCGGACCCGCCGGCGTAGCCCTCGTCAACGAGTGTCTTGTTCAGCGCCCGGACGTCCTTGCCGTCGTCGCCCACGGCCAGGTTCCGGTACGCGGGCGTGCGGCCGCAGATCAGGACCACCGGCTTCTGGCCGACCTTGTACAGCGTCTCGGCGCAGCCGACCCCGGTGCCCGACGCCGGGACCCAGGTGTAGGTCCCCTTCGCCCGGTTGACCACCGGGTAGGGGGCGCCGTCCGCGCCGCCCGCGTACGAGAGCGTCCCGCTCTGTTCGACCTGCGAGGAGAGCGGGCCCTCCTGGACCGCCACGAACGACGTTCCTTCGCCGGCGGTCGCGGCGGGTTCGCCGCCGCCGGACGGGCCCGCCACGGCGAGCACCGCCCCGCCGGCGGCGGCCACGACCGCGAGCGCGACACCGCCGTGGAGCATTCCGCGACGGCCGCGCCGCCGTGGCCGGGCGGGCGCGTCACGCGTATCCGGACCCGGCTCGGTCACCCCTGTGCTCATCCGGTCCCTCCCTCAGCCGCCGGTGCCCTCGGCACCGCCGGCTTCGAGGGGGCGGCATGCCCGCACGGCCCTCTCGAACTGCGGTGAGTCGGCGTCGATAGTGCCCCGGTTCACACGGATGCGCCCGTCCTGCGGGTCGGGGAAGTTCGGGACGCCGTTCTTGCGCATGCACTGGGCCCACATGAGCATCTTGCGCTGGAGCTCGGCGTTCTCCGGCGTTCCGGGCCGCTTCTCGGGCGGCTCCAGCGACTGGCACGCCTGCCGCGCCTTCGTGAACTCCGGGGAGTCGCGCTCCGGGAGGTCCGCCGTGGCCCCGCCGTCCTGGCCGGGGTCGGGGTAGCCGGGGAGGCCGTTCTCGCGCATGCACTGCGCGTGCTTCACTCCCTGGTCCGCCGTGACGGCCGCCTTCGTCCCGGACGAGCCGGACGCCGTGTCCCCGGAGCCGCCGGTGCCGCCGCATCCCGCGGCGGTCAGGGCGAGGACGGTGGCGGAGGCGGCCAGGCACATGGAGGGCCTGTTCATCGTTCCCCTTTCCGAGGGGTATCTGTTGCCTGGGGTATTTTTAGGGAGCGGACGGTCACGTGACGGTGCGAGAGGCTGTGACCCGGTTGTGACCGCGAACCGGGCACGCTGACCGGTGATGAGAGTGCTGGTAGCGGAGGATCACGCGGAGCTGGCGGAATCGGTGGTCCGGGTCCTGCACCGCGAGGGGATGGCGGTGGACGTCGCCCACGACGGGCAAGCCGCGCTCGACCGGACGGCGCTGACCGACTACGACGTGGTCGTGCTGGACCGTGACCTCCCCGGCGTGCACGGCGACGACGTCTGCCGCGCGCTGGTGGCCGGCCCCCACCGCCGGACCCGGGTCCTGATGCTCACCGCGTCGGGCACGATCGCCGACCGGGTCGAGGGGCTCAGCCTGGGCGCCGACGACTACCTGCCGAAGCCGTTCGCGTACGCCGAGCTGGTCGCGCGGATCCGCGCGCTGGGGCGGCGGGCGCAGCCGGCGCTGCCGCCGATCCTGGAGCACGGCGACCTGAGCCTCGATCCGGGCCGGCGGGTCGCCACCCGCTCCGGGCTGCGCCTGGCGCTGAGCCCGAAGGAGCTGGCGGTGCTCGAATACCTGCTCGCGGCGGAAGGACGCGTCGTCTCCGCCGAAGAACTGCTGGAACGCGTCTGGGACGAGGCGGCGGACCCGTTCACCACCACGGTCAAGGCGACGATCAACCGCCTCCGGGCCAAGCTGGGATCCCCGCCGGTGATCGAGACCGTCCCGCAGAGCGGCTACCGGATATGAGGCCGCTCGTGCGCGGGGTGCCGCGGACGGTACGGATGCGCCTCACGCTGCTGTACGGGACGTTGTTCACCGTCTCCGGCGCGGCCCTGCTGGGGATCACGTTCCTGCTCCTCCAGCGGAACGCGGTCTTCAAGGTGAGGGTGCCGTGCTTCGACATGAAGGCGGCGGAGTGCGCGTACCGGCTGCCCGGCACGTCCCCCACGACCGCCGATTCGGTGAACGCATGGAGGGAGCGGCAGCAGCAGACGCAGGCGCAGGAGTTCCTCACCCAGGCCGGGATCGCCTTGGCGATCATGCTGGTGGTCTCCCTGGCGCTCGGCTGGTTCGTCGCGGGGCGGGTGCTGCGTCCGCTGCGCACGATGACGACCACCGTCCAGCAAATCTCGGCGCGCAACGTCAACGAGCGGCTGGCCTTCACCGGCCCCCGCGACGAGCTCACGGACCTCGCCGGCACCGTGGACGGCCTGCTCGGGCGCCTGGAGGCCGCGCTCGACGCGCAGAAGCGCTTCGTCGCCAACGCCGCGCACGAACTCCGCACCCCGCTCACGCTCGAACGCGCGCTGCTGGAGGAGACGCTCACCGACCGTCGGCCGACCCTGGAAGCGTTCCGTGCGACGTTCGAGCGGATCCTGACGATCAGCGACCAGCAGGGACGGCTGCTGGAGTCCCTGCTCACGCTGGCGATCAGCGAGCGGGGACTGGACGGCCGCGTCTCGGTGGATCTCGCCGCGATCACCGAAGGGGTGCTGGCGGCCCGGCCGGGGGCGTCCGCCGACGGGCCGCGCCTGTACCCGCGGATCGAACCAGCCGCGACCGACGGCGATCCCGCACTGCTGGAGCGCCTCGTGGCCAACCTCGTCGACAACGCCACGCGGTACAACGTGCCCGGAGGGAGCATCGACGTGGCGACCGGGTCGCGGGACGGGCAGGCCGTGCTCAGCGTGGGCAACACCGGGCCGGTCGTCCCGCCCGAGCAGGTGGCCCGGCTGCTCGAACCGTTCCAGCGGCTGGACCGTTCCGCGCGCGGCGACGGGCACCACGGACTCGGCCTGTCCATAGCGCACGCGATCGTGCTCGCCCACGGCGGAACCCTGACCGCCCTCCCGCGCCCGGACGGCGGCCTCACCGTCCAGGCCTCGTTTCCCGCGCGCCGGGGCGGGGCCGCCTCCGGCTCCTGAGCTGGTCCGCGGGTTGACATCCGGGAGAGCGAGATCGTACGGTTCGCCTGATTTCACGGTTGACCGAGGGAAATCCGGTGAGATGCCGGTGCGGACGCGCCACTGTATCCGGGACGACGATCCCGGGAGCCAGGTCACTCGGGCAGCCGCGACCTCATGTCCGGGACGCGCTAGATCCCCTGTGGAGGCACCGTGAGCACGCCGTCGACTCCAGGCGACATCCCCCTTCCCCGTTTCGTTCCATGGCTGCTCACGGTCCCCGTGCCGCCGCCGGGCGGCTCGACCGCCCGCACGAGCTGACGCACGACTGACGGCACCTCCTCGGCGTGCCCTGCCACCACGCTTCCGTCATACGAACGCTCCTGGCCAGGGGCCTCTTCTCGGCCTGCCACCGGGCTCGTCCGCGGGCGCGTTCGCCACGTCAACCGGAAGGTTTCTGATTGAACTCCGCCTATCCGTTCAGCGCCGTCGTCGGCATGGACGATCTGAAGCTGGCGCTGCTGCTGAACGCCGTCTCGCCCCGCGTCGGCGGGGTGCTGGTGCGCGGTGAGAAGGGCACCGCGAAGTCGACGATCGTCCGCGCGCTGGCCGCGCAGCTGCCCGCGGTGGACGTCGTGGCGGCCTGCCGGTTCGCGTGCGACCCGGCCGCGCCCGACGCGTCCTGCCCGGACGGTCCGCACGATCCTGGCGGACCGTCCGGGCGGCGGCCGGCGGCTCTGGTGGAGCTGCCGGTCGGCGCGTCCGAGGACCGGCTCGCGGGGTCGCTGGACGTCGAGCGGGCGCTGACCGAGGGGGTCAAGGCGTTCGAGCCGGGCCTGCTGGCCGCCGCGCACCGCGGCGTCCTGTACGTCGACGAGGTGAACCTCCTGCACGACCACCTCGTGGACCTGCTGCTGGACGCCGCCGCGCTCGGCACCTGCTACGTCGAGCGGGAGTCGCTGTCGGTCCGGCACGCGGCGCGGTTCCTGCTCGTCGGGACGATGAACCCCGAGGAGGGCGAGCTGCGCCCGCAGCTCCTCGACCGGTTCGGGCTGACGGTCGAGGTGCAGGCCACGCGCGAGCCGAAGGAGCGGGCGGAGGTCGTCCGGCGGCGGCTGGCGTTCGAGGCGGATCCCGATGCGTTCGCCGCGCGGTGGGCCGACGCCGAGGCCGGTCTCGCCGGCGACATCCGCCTCGCCCGGGAGCGGCTGGAGGCGGTGCGGCTGCCCGACGAGCGGCTGGAGCAGATCGCGGCGGTGTGCGCCGGTTTCGAGGTGGACGGCCTGCGCGCCGACCTGGTCACGGCGAACGCGGCCCTGGCGCACGCGGCCTGGCGGGGGCGGGACGAGGTGACGGCCGAGGACGTCCGTGCCGCCGCCCGCCTGTCGCTGCCCCATCGCCGCCGCCGGGACCCGTTCGACGCGCCGGGGCTGGACGAGTCGCTGCTCGACGAGCTTCTGGAAGGCGACTCCCCCGGCGACGGCCCCGACGGCACCCCGCCCGGCGGCGCACCGCCGGACGGCGCACCGCCGGACGGCGGGGACGGGCCGCCGCCTTCCGGCGGGTCGGACGAGCGGGGTGACCACTCCGGTGCGCCGCCCACGGACCCGCCCACCGGGCGGAACGAGGCGGAACCGGGGTCCGGGAGCGCGGACGGGCCCGGGAACGCGGACGGCGGGACGGTCGCGGCGGCGGCCGCGGCGCACGCGGTGCCGCTGCTGGAGGTCCCGGGCGTCGGGGACGGCGCGGCGGGACGCAGGTCGCGGGCGCGGACGACGCGGGGCAAGGTCACCGGAGCGCGCCGTCCGGCCGGGCGGCTCCGCGATCCGCACCTGACGGCGACCCTGCTGGCCGCGGCCCCGCGGCAGCGGGCGCGCGACCGTACCGGCCCGGGTCTGGTGCTGCGGCCGGACGATCTGCGCGAGGCGGTCCGCGAGGGACGCGAGGGCAACCTGGTGCTGTTCGTCGTGGACGCCAGCGGCTCGATGGCCGCGCGCCGCCGCATGACCACGGTGAAGACGGCCGTGCTGAGCCTCCTCCTGGACGCCTACCAGCGCCGCGACAAGATCGGGCTGATCACGTTCCGCGGGCGGGACGCCGACCTGGTGCTGCCGCCGACGTCGTCGGTGGAGGCCGGGGCGGCGCGGCTGCGGGCGCTGCCGACCGGTGGCCGCACCCCGCTGGCCGCGGGGCTGGTCCGGGCCGCCGAGGTGCTGCGCGCGGAGCGGCTGCGCGACCCGGCGCGGCGCCCGCTGCTCGTGGTCGTCACGGACGGCCGCGCCACCGCCGGAGGCGATGCCGAGCGGGCCGCCGGCCTGCTCACCGGCACCGCCGGAATCGTCGTGGACTGCGAGGACGGCCCGGTCCGGCTCGGCCTGGCGGGGCGGCTCGCCGGGCGCCTCGGCGCCCGGCTCGTCCCGCTCGGCGATCTCGACGGGATCGTCCGGCGGCACCGCGACCTCGACCGCGCGCACGACCGCAGAAAGGCGGCCTGACATGCCGCAGGGCAAGCCCGCGTCCGTTCCCGACGACGGCCTGACCACCAGGCAGCGCCGCAACCGGCCGCTGCTGATCGTCCACACCGGCCCCGGCAAGGGCAAGTCGACCGCCGCGTTCGGGATGGCGCTGCGGGCGTGGAACCAGGGCTGGCCGATCGGGGTGTTCCAGTTCGTGAAGTCGGCGAAGTGGCGCATCGGCGAGGAGCGGGCGCTGCGGGTGCTGGGCGAGAGCGGCGAGGGCGGGCCCGTCGCCTGGCACAAGATGGGTGAGGGCTGGTCGTGGATCCAGCGGCCGGGCACCGAGGACGACCACGCGGCGGACGCGCGGGAGGGCTGGGCGCAGATCAAGCGCGACCTGGCCGCCGGGACGCACCGCTTCTACGTCCTGGACGAGTTCACCTACCCGCTCAAGTGGGGCTGGCTGGATCTGGACGACGTCGTCGACGCCCTCACCGGCCGTCCCGGTGACCAGCACGTCGTCATCACCGGCCGGGACGCGCCCGACCGGCTCGTCGAGGCCGCCGACCTGGTGACCGAGATGGGGAAGGTCCGCCACCCGATGGACGCGGGGCAGAAGGGCCAGCGGGGCATCGAGTGGTGACGCCCCGGCCGGTCCCCCGGCTGGTGATCGCGGCGCCGTCGTCCGGGAGCGGGAAGACGACGGTCGCGACCGGCCTGATCGCGGCCTTGCGGTCGCGGGGCCTGAAGGTGTCCCCGCACAAGGCCGGGCCCGACTACATCGACCCCGGCTACCACGCGCTCGCGGCGGGACGGCCGGGCCGCAACCTCGATCCGTGGCTCGTCGGGGAGGAGAAAGTCGCGCCGCTGTTCCGGCACGGTGCGGCGGGCTGCGACGTGGCCGTGGTCGAGGGGGTGATGGGGCTCTTCGACGGGCGGGGCGACACGGGCTTCGCCTCCACGGCGCATGTCGCGGACCTGCTCGCGGCCCCGGTCGTGCTGGTCGTGGACGCGGCGCGGCAGAGCCGGTCGGTGGCGGCGCTCGTGCACGGGTTCGCGACGTTCGAGCCGGGGGTGCGGCTCGGCGGCGTCGTCCTCAACCGGGTCGGCTCGGACCGGCACGAGGAGCTGTGCCGGAGCGCGCTGGAGTCGGCGGGCGTGCCGGTGCTGGGGGCGGTCCGCCGCGACGACTCCGTGGTGAATCCGTCCCGGCACCTGGGGCTGGTCCCGGCGGCGGAGCGCGGCCCGGACGCCGTGCGGGCGGTGGAGCGGCTCGGCGAGCTGGTCGCGCGGTCGTGCGACCTGGACGCGCTGCTGCGGCTCGCGGCCACCGCTCCCCCGCTGCCGGGCCCGGTGTGGGACCCGGCCGATCACGTCGTGCCGGTGGACGGTCGCCCGGTCGTCGCCGTGGCGGGCGGGCCCGCCTTCACCTTCTCCTATGCGGAGCACGTGGAGCTGCTGCGCGCCGCGGGAGCCGACGTGGCGGTGTTCGATCCGCTCCGGGACGAGGCCCTGCCGGACGGGACGGCCGCGCTCGTCATCGGCGGCGGGTTCCCGGAGGCGCACGCCGCCGAGCTGGCCGCCAACGCGCCGATGCGCGACGCCGTGGCCGCGTTCGCCGGGCCGGTCGCCGCCGAATGCGCCGGGCTCCTCTACCTGTGCGAGGAACTCGACGGGCGGCGGATGTGCGGGCTCGTTCCGGGGGCGGCCCGCATGACGTCCCGGCTGACGCTCGGCTACCGGGAGGCGGTCGCCGTCGCGTCCTCGCTGCTCACCCGCCCCGGGGAACGGTTCCACGGCCACGAGTTCCACCGCACCGCCGTGACCCGGGGGGCGTTTCCTTGTGGGGGGACGCCCCCCCACACCCCCCGGAACTGCCCTGTGGAGCCGCTGTTCCGGTGGCGGGACGGCGCGGACGGGTTCGGCGACGACCGGATCACCGCGTCCTACCTGCACCTGCACTGGGCCGGGCATCCGGAGGCGGCTCAGCGGCTGGTGTCGTCCTCCAGGTCGCCCTCCGCCTTGAGGTAGGCCTCCTGGAGGCCCTGGAGGATCTCCGGGTCGGGGTGCTCCCACATGCCGCGTTCGGCCGCCTCCAGGAGCCGTTCGGCGATGCCGTGCAGCGCCCACGGGTTCGACTCCTCCATGAACGCGCGGTTCTCCTCGTCCAGGACGTAGGCGGCGGTGAGCCGGTCGTACATCCAGTCGGCCATGACGCCGGTGGTGGCGTCGTACCCGAACAGGTAGTCGACGGTCGCGGCCAGCTCGAACGCGCCCTTGTAGCCGTGCCGGCGCATCGCGGCGAGCCACTGCGGGTTGACGACGCGGGCGCGGAAGACGCGCGCGGTCTCCTCCGAGAGGGTGCGGGTGCGGACGGCGTCGGGGCGGGTGCTGTCGCCGACGTAGGCCTCGGGCGCCCTGCCGGTCAGCGCCCGGACGGTCGCGACCATGCCGCCGTGGTACTGGAAGTAGTCGTCGGAGTCGGCGATGTCGTGCTCGCGGGTGTCGACGTTCTTGGCGGCCACCGCGATGCGCCGGTAGGCGCTCTCCATGTCGGCGCGGGCGGGGACGCCGTCGAGGTCGCGGCCGTAGGCGTGGCCGCCCCACACCGCGTACACCTCGGCGAGGTCGGAGTCGTCGCGCCAGGTTCGGCTGTCGATGAGCGGGAGCAGCCCGGCCCCGTAGGCGCCCGGCGCCGACCCGAACACGCGCAGGGTGGCGCGCCGCTCGTCGCCGTGCTCGCGCGTGTCGGCACGGACGTGGGCGCGGACGTGGTTGTCGCCGTCGGGCTCGTCGAGTCCCGCGACCAGCCGGACGGCGTCGTCCAGCATGGCGACGACGTGGGGGAACGCGTCCCGGAAGAAGCCGCTGATGCGCACGGTCACGTCGATGCGCGGACGGCCCAGCTCCCCGGTGGGGATCGGCTCCAGCGCGGTGACGCGGCGGGACGCCTCGTCCCAGCGGGGGCGGACGCCGAGCAGCGCCAGCACCTCGGCGACGTCGTCCCCGGCGGTGCGCATCGCGCTCGTGCCCCACACCGACAGGCCCACCGAGCGCGGCCATTCGCCGTGGTCGGCGCGGTAGCGCTCCAGCAGGGAGTCCGCCATCGCCTGCCCGGTCTCCCAGGCGAGCCGGCTGGGGATGGCGCGCGGGTCCACCGAGTAGAAGTTGCGTCCGGTCGGCAGGACGTTGATGAGGCCGCGCAGCGGCGACCCGCTCGGGCCCGCCGGGACGTATCCGCCGTCCAGGGCGTGCAGGATGTGGTCGACCTCGTCGGTGGTGCGGGCCAGGCGCGGGACGACCTCGGTCGCGGCGAACGTCAGGACCCGCGCCACGAGGTCACGGCGTTCCCGGGGAACGTGCTCGGCGGCGATGCGGCCGGCCTCCTCCGCCGCCCATCCCGCCTCCTCCATGGACTGGACGAGTGCGCGGGCGGTGGCCTCGGCCGCGTCCACCTCGGTGAGCCCGGCGGTGCCGTCCTCGGCGAGGCCGAGCGCCTCCCGCAGGCCGGGCAGCGTCTCGCGTCCCGACCACATCTGCCGGGCGCGCAGCATCGCCAGCACCAGGCCGACCCTCGTCTCCCCGGTCGGCGCCTCCCCGAGGACGTGCAGCCCGTCGCGGATCTGCGCGTCCTTCACCTCGCACAGCCAGCCGTCCACGTGCAGGAGGAAGTCGTCGAACTCGGTGTCGTGGGGGCGGTCGTCCAGGCCGAGGTCGTGGTCGAGTTTCGCGGCCTGGATCAGCGTCCAGATCTGCGCGCGGATCGCCGGGAGCTTCGCGGGGTCCATCGCGGCGATCGCCGCGTGCTCGTCGAGGAGCTGCTCCAGGCGGGCGATGTCGCCGTAGGTCTCCGCACGCGCCATGGGCGGGACCATGTGGTCCACGAGGACGGCGTGCGCCCGGCGCTTGGCCTGCGTGCCCTCGCCGGGGTCGTTGACCAGGAACGGGTAGATCAGCGGCACGTCCGCGAGGGCGGCGTCGGTGCCGCACGACGCCGACATGCCCGCCGCCTTGCCGGGCAGCCACTCCAGGTTGCCGTGCTTGCCGACGTGGACGATCGCGTGCGCGCCGAACTCGTCCGACAGCCACCGGTAGGCGGCCAGGTAGTGGTGGCTGGGCGGCAGGTCGGGGTCGTGGTAGATCGCGATGGGGTTCTGGCCGAAGCCGCGCGGCGGCTGCACCATGACGGCGACGTTGCCGGCGCGGAGGGCGGCGAGCACGATGTCGCCGTCCTGGACGAACAGCTCGCCGGGCGGCGGGCCCCAGTGGCGCTCCATCGCGTCCCGCAGGTCGGCCGGGAGGGTGCGGTACCAGCGCTCGTAGGACGCGGCGGAGATGCGGACGGGGTTGCCCGCGAGCTGCTCCTCGGTGAGCCAGTCCTCGTCCTGCCCGCCCGCCGCGATCAGCGCGTGGATGAGCGCGTCGCCGTCCTGCTCGGCCACGCCGGGGAAGGTCTCACCGAGGTCGTAGCCCGCCTCCGCCAGCCGGGACAACAGCCGGACGGTGCTCGCCGGAGTGTCCAGCCCGACGGCGTTGCCGACCCGGGAGTGCTTGGTCGGATACGCCGACAGCATCACGGCGAGGCGGCGCCCGGAGGGCGGCGTGCGCCGCAGGCGGCCGTGCCGGACGGCGATCCCCGCGACCCGAGCGGCCCGCTCCGGGTCGGCGGCGTAGAACGTGAGTCCGTCCTCGTCGGTCTCCTTGAACGAGAACGGGACCGTGATGATCCGCCCGTCGAACTCGGGGATCGCGACCTGCGACGCGGCGTCCAGCGGCGACAGCCCGTCGTCGCTCGCCTCCCAGTCGGCGCGGGAGGTGGTGAGGCAGAGGCCCTGGAGGATCGGGACGTCCAGCTCGGCGAGGGCGCCGACGTCCCACGCCTCGTCGTCGCCGCCCGCGCCGGCCGTCGCGGGCCGCGACCCGCCCGCCGCGAGGACGGTCACCACCAGCGCGTCGACCGCGCGGAGCGTGTCGAGCAACCCGGGCTCCGCGGTGCGCAGCGACGAGCAGAACACCGGCAGCGGACGGCCGCCCGCCTCCTCGATCGCGGCGCACAGCGTCTCGGCGAACGCGGTGTTCCCGGCCATGTGGTGGGCGCGGTAGTAGAGCACCCCGACGACGGGTCCCTCCACGGCGAGGGAGTCGCGCTCCAGCCGTCCCCAGGTCGGGGTGGGGCGCGGCGGCTCGAATCCGCGGCCGGTCAGCAGCACCGTGTCCGACAGGAAGGCGTGCATCTCGGCCAGGTTGCCGGGCCCTCCGTGCGCGAGATAGGCGTGCGCGTCAGCGCAAACTCCGCCGCTGACCGTCGACAGTTCCATCAGCTCGGCGTCGGGGGCCTGCTCGCCGCCGAGGACCACCACGGGCCGGGGCCCCGCGAGCAGCGCGTCGAGCCCGTCCTCCCAGGCGCGGCGCCCGCCGAGGAGCCGGACGACGACGAGGCCGGTGCCCTCCACCAGAGCGGGCAGGTCGTCCACGGCGAGCCGCGCGGGGTTGCCGAGCCGGTAGGCGGCGCCGGACGCGCGGGCGCTCAGCAGGTCGGTGTCGGACGTCGACAGCAGCAGGACGGTGTGTTCCTGCGCTTGCGTGCCAGCGGACACGGCTGATCCTCCCCCTGGGGTCCTCGCCCCGGTTGCGGGTGTCGCGACGGCAGGAGTCTCCTGGCTCCCGGATCAGTGCTCGCCCCGGCCTTCCCATCCGTGTGGACAGTGGCCTCAAGCGGGGTTCGCTCCCCGGTCACAGTGGCGGGACCGCGCCGGATTCACACCGGCTTCCTCCCATTGCCATCGCCTGGTGAGAAGAGTACGGGAGAGCGGAGCGTCTGCAAACTGTGGTTAACATCCTCCACGTGCCGAATGTCAACGTGCCGCACGTCAACCGGGCGGAGAGACCGCGCGCCGACGCCTGCCCAGGGGCGCTGCAGACCCACGAGGCCGCCGACGGGCCGCTGGCGCGGGTCCGCACGCCGGGCGGTGCGGTGTCCTGCGCGCAGTTCGGCATCCTCGGCCCGGCCGCCCGCGACCTGGGTACCGATGTGATCGAGCTGACCTCCCGAGGGAACCTCCAGGTGCGCGGGGTCCGCGACCCGGCGCGGTTCGCGGCACTGCTCGCCGACGCCGGGCTGTTGCCCTCGCCGTCCCATGAGCGGGTGCGCAACATCGTCGCGTCCCCGCTCGGCGGGCGCGGGCCGCGCGGCGCCCTCGCCACGGACCCGCTGGTGACGGCGCTCGACCGCGCCCTCTGCGGCACCCCGCGGCTGGCCGGTCTGCCGGGGAGGTTCCTGTTCGCGTTCGACGACGGCACCGGCGACATCGTCGCGTCGGACGCCGATGTAACGTTCGGTCCCGGCGGCTTCCGGCTGGCAGGCACCCGGCTTGACCTCGCGTCCGGCGACGACCCGATCGTGACGATGCTCGCGGCGGCGGAGGCGTTCCTCGATGTCCGGGGGGATGCCTGGCGGCTGTCGGAAGTGCCGGACGGGGTGCGGCTCGTCGCCGCACAGCTGGGCGCGACACCCGGGGAGGGTCCGGAACGTCCCGCTCCCGTGACCGCGTACGCCGGGATCACCGAGCAGCGGGACGGGATGGTCGCGCTGGAGGTCGTCCCGCCGCTCGGACGGCTGTCCGGAGCACAGGCAGAGGCGCTCGCCTTAGCGACCGGCGAGGTCCGGGTGACGCCGTGGCGGAGCGTCGTGCTACGCGACCTGGACCCTGATGGGGCCCGGGTGATCGCGGCGAAGCTCGCTGCGGCGGGCTTCGCGGTCGTTCCCACGTCGCCCTGGGTCGGGGTGACCGCGTGCACGGGAAGCCCCGGCTGCGCGAAGTCGCGCGGCGACGTCCAGGGTGAGGCCCGGCGCTGGGCGTCCGGCTTGGACCGGGCCCCCGAGACACCCGTCCACTGGGCGGGATGCGAAAGGCGCTGCGGGATGCCCCGCGGCCCGGTCGTCCTGAAGATGGCGGGACCAGGGGAGGAACAGCGGTGATCGACTACGTCCGGGACGGCGCCGAGATCTACCGGCGGTCGTTCGCGACCATCCGCGCGGAGGCCGACCTGTCGGGCCTGCCGGCCGACGTGGCGCGGGCAGCCGTCCGGATGATCCACGCCTGCGGGATGACAGACCTCGTGGACGACCTGGCATGGTCGCCGGACGTCGTGGAGCGGGCACGGGCGGCGCTGCTGAACGGGGCACCCATCCTGTGCGACGCGCGGATGGTCGCGTCCGGGATCACCCGGGCGCGGCTCCCCGCGGCGAACGAGGTCGTGTGCACGCTGGGCGAGCCGGAGGTGCCGGGGCTCGCGGCGCGGCTCGGCACCACGCGGAGCGCGGCGGCGCTGGAGCTGTGGCGCGACCGGCTGGAGGGGTCGGTGGTGGCGGTCGGCAACGCGCCGACCGCGCTGTTCCGGCTGCTCGAACTGCTGGAGGAGGGCGCGGGGCGCCCGGCGGCCGTCATCGGGATCCCGGTCGGCTTCATCGGCGCGGCCGAATCCAAGGACGCGCTCGCCGCGAGCGGCCTGGAGCACCTGACGGTGCGGGGGCGGCGCGGCGGCAGCGCGATCACCGCGGCGGCGGTCAACGCCGTCGCCCAGGAGGCGGAATGACGACCGGAGGCACGACCGGACGGCTGTACGGCGTCGGCGTCGGGCCCGGGGACCCCGAGCTGGTCACCGTGAAGGCGGCGCGGCTGATCGGCGCGGCGGACGTGGTCGCCTACCACTCCGCCCGCCACGGCCGCAGCGTCGCCCGCTCGATCGCCGCCCCGCACCTGCGCGAAGGGCAAGTGGAGGAGCAGCTCGTCTACCCGGTGACGACCGAGACGACCGGCCATCCCGGCGGCTACCGGGGCGCAATGGAGGAGTTCTACGCCGACTGCGCGGCCCGGCTCGCCGAGCACCTGAACGCCGGCCGGACCGTCGTCGTGCTGAGCGAGGGCGACCCGTTCTTCTACGGCTCGTACATGCACCTGCACAAGCGGCTCGCCCCGCACTACCCGACCGAGGTGGTGCCCGGGGTCACGTCGCTGAGCGGGGCCTCGGCCGCGGCCGGGCGGCCGCTCGTGGAAGGCGAGGAGACGCTCACCGTGCTGCCGGGCACGCTGCCCGGCGACGAGCTGGCCGCGCGGCTGCGCGGCACGGACGCGGCGGCGGTGCTCAAGCTGGGCCGTACCTTCGGCAAGGTCAGGCAGGCGTTCGAGGACGCGGGGCGGCTCGGCGACGCCTGGTACGCGGAGCGCGCCACCACCGACCGGCAGCGGGTCGAGCCGCTCGCCGAGGTCGACCCGGCCGACGTCCCGTACATGTCGCTCGCGCTGCTGACCAGCCCGGCGGGCAGGTCGTTCACGGCGCCCGTCCCGGCCCGGCCGCAGGACGCCCGAGGCGTCACGGTCGTCGGCCTCGGCCCGGCAGGCCGTCCGTGGCTCACCCCGGAGGCACAGGACGTCCTGGCGTCGGCCACCGACCTCGTCGGCTACGGCCCGTACCTGGACCGGGTGCCGGCGAACGCGCGGCAGCGTCGGCACGCGTCCGGCAACCGGGTGGAGGCCGACCGCGCCCGGCACGCGCTGCGGCTCGCGCGCGACGGGGCCCGGGTCGCCGTCGTCTCCTCCGGCGACCCCGGCGTGTTCGCCATGGCGGCGGCGGTGCTGGAGGTCGCGGGCGAGGACGAGTTCGCGGACGTCCCCGTGCGGGTCGCCCCCGGGCTGACCGCCGCGCAGGCCGTGGCGAGCCGGGTGGGCGCGCCGCTCGGCCACGACTTCTGCGTGATGTCGCTGTCGGACATCCTCAAGCCGTGGGACGTGGTGGCCCGGCGGCTCTCCGCCGCGGCCGAGGCCGACCTGGTGCTGGCCTTGTACAACCCGTCGTCGAGCCGCCGCAGGCACCAACTTCCAGCGGCGCGTGACCTGCTGCTGGAACACCGCTCCCCCGAGACACCGGTGGTGATCGGGCGCGATGTCGGCGGCGACGACGAGAGCGTCACCGTGACCACGCTCGGCAAGCTCGACCCCGAACAGGTCGACATGCGCTGCCTGGTCATCGTCGGATCGTCCGCGACCCGCGTGACCGGCCAGGGCATGGTCTACACGCCCCGCCGCTATCCCTGAACCCAGGCGGCGGCCCCGGCGGCGTCACTGACCGTCCGCACGCCGGGGGGCTGGGGCGGGCGGTCGACCATGACCACGGGTATCCGCGCCTCCCGGGCCGCGGTGAGCTTCGCCCGGGTCAGCGCGCCGCCGCTGTCCTTGGTGACGAGCACGCCGATCCGGTGGTCGCGGACCAGGGCGCGCTCGCCGTCCACCGTGTAGGGTCCGCGCGCGACCAGCACCCGCACGTTCGGCGGGACGGGCGGGTCCGGCGGGTCGACGGACCGCGCGAGGAACCACGCGTCGGTCCGGGCGGCGAACAGCGGGATGCTGCGCCGCCCGGTGGTGAGGAACACGCGGGCGCCCTCGGGCAGGCGGGCGGCGGCCTCGGCCAGGGACGGGACGCGTTGCCAGTCGTCGCCGTCACCCTCGTCCCAGCCCTGCCGCCGCAGCGCGATCAGCGGCACGCCCGCCGTCCGCGACGCGTGCGCGGCCGAGGCGCTCATCCGCTCCGCGAACGGATGCGTGGCGTCCACAAGACGGTCGATGCGGTGCTCGCGCAGCCACACGGCCAGTCCTTCCGGGCCGCCGAACCCGCCGACGTGCACCTCCCCGGCGGGCAGCCGCGGCTCGCTGACCCGCCCGGCCAGCGACGACACCACGTGGACGCCGGGCACGTCCGCGAGCCGGGCGGCGAGCGCCCGCGCCTCCGCCGTCCCGCCGAGGATCAGGACGCGGCGCATCCCCGGTCCCGCTCGGCGGAGTACAGGTGGCTGCCGGGGAACGCCGACGCCGTCAGCACCCGCCCGACGACGATCACCGCCGTGCGCTTCACCCCGGCCTCGGCCACCAGGTCCGCGATGTCGGCGAGCGTGCCGCGCAGGATCACCTCGTCGGGGCGGCTGGCGCGGGCCACGACCGCGACCGGGCAGTCAGCGCCGTAGTTCGGCAGCAGCTCGGCCACCACCTGCTCGATGCGCTGAACGGCCAGGTGCAGCACCATCGTGGCGCCGCTCTGGCCGAGCGTGGCGAGGTCCTCGCCGTCGGGCATCGCCGTGGCGCGCGCCGCCGTGCGGGTGAGGATCACCGTCTGCCCGACACCGGGGACCGTCAGCTCCCGCTTCAGCGACGCCGCGGCCGCGGCGAACGCCGGCACCCCCGGAACGACCTCGTACGGGACGCCCTCCGCGTCCAGCCGGCGCATCTGCTCGGCGACCGCGCTGAGCACCGACGGGTCGCCCGAGTGCAGGCGCGCGACGTCCAGGCCGTCGCGGTGCGCGGCGGTCAGCTCGGCGATGATCTCGTCCAGGGTCAGGTTCGCGGTGTCGATCAGCCGCGCCCCGGGCGGGCACGCGTCCAGCAGCTCGCGCGGCACGAGCGACCCGGCGTACAGGCACACCGGGGTCGATTCCAGGGTCCGCAGCCCGCGCACGGTGATGAGGTCGGCGGCACCCGGACCCGCTCCGATGAAGTACACGGTCATGTGTCGTCCTTCCATGTCGTCCAGAGGGTGACGGGCATCGCCGGCCGCCAGCCGGTGAACCCGCCGAGCGGCGCGGCCCGCTCGACGCCGACGCGGATCAGTTCGCCGCCGTGGGCGCGGCGGGCCTCGGCGACCCGGACCTCCGATTCGAGCGTGACGGCGTTGGCGACGATCCGTCCGCCCGGCCTCAGCGCGTCCAGGCAGCGTTCCAGCAGTCCGGGGACGGTGAGACCACCGCCGACGAACACCGCGTCGGGCGCCGGGAGACCGTCCAGGGCGTCCGGTGCCCGCCCTTCCACGACGCGCACACCGGGAACGCCGAGCGTCCTGGCGTTGCGGCCGATCCGGGCGGCCCGCTCCGCGTCCCGCTCGATCGCGACCGACTCGCACGCCGGATGCGCCCGCGCCCACTCGATCGCGACGCTGCCGGCCCCGGCGCCGACGTCCCAGAGCAGCTCGCCGGGCAGCGGCCCGAGCCGCGACAGGGTGATCGCGCGGATCTCGCTCTTGGTGATCTGCCCGTCATGCTCGAAGGCGTCGTCGGGCAGTCCCGCCGCCCGGGGCAAGGGCGCGGCGTCCGGGCCGGGCACGCATTCGACGGCGACGATGTTCAGCGCGGACCCGGCGGGCTCGTCCCATTCCCCCGCGACACCGCCCCTCGCGGACTCGCCCTCCGCGCCCAGGTCGCACAGGACGGTCATCCGGCTGGGCGCGAAGCCGCGCCCGGTGAGCAGCTCCGCAACGACCAGTGGGGCGTCGCGTCCCGCGCCAAGGACCAGCAGGCGGCGCCCGGGAGCGATGGACGAGTGCAGCGTCTCGGCGGGGCGGCCCACGAGGCTGTGGACGTCCACCAGCTCCAGCGGCCAGCCGAGCCGCGCGCACGCCAGCGACATCGACGACGGATGCGGCAGGACCCGCAGCCGGTGCGCGCCGACCATCCCCGCCAGCGTGGAGCCGATCCCGTAGAACATCGGATCGCCGCTCGCCAGGACGGCGACCGCGCGTCCCTCGTACCGCCGGATCAGTCCGGGAAGCGCCGGGAGAAGCGGGGACGGCCACGCGACCCTCTCGGCCCCGCCCTCCGGAACCAGGTCGAGCTGGCGGCGCCCGCCCATCAGCACGCCCGACGCCCGCAACGCCGCGCGGGAGGACTCCGGAAGCCCGTCCCACCCATCGGCGCCGATCCCCACGACGGTGATGACACGTGCGTCCACTGGCCTCCTCGGATGAATGCGGCGCCAAGCCTATATCAGCCGTTCTGGCACACTTGTCGAGGTGAAGCGGCTTTTGATCATCGGCATCGGCGCGGGTGACCCCGACCACCTGACCTTCCAGGCGGCGAAGGCGATCGCCGCCGCCGACGTGTTCCTCCTCGTCGACAAGGGCGAGGCCAAGCACGACCTGGCCCGGTTGCGGCACGACCTCATCGCCGCGCACGCGCGCCCCTCGCACCGGATCGTCGAGGTCCGCGACCCCGAGCGCGACCGCACCTCCCCGGCCTACACGGCCGCCGTCGAGGACTGGCGCTCCCGCCGCGCCCGGATCTACGAGTCGTTCATCACCGGCGAGCTCGCCGACGGACAGACCGGCGCGCTCCTCGTCTGGGGCGACCCCGGCGTCTACGACAGCACGCTCGCCGGCCTGGAGGAGGTCGACGCCGAGTTCGACTACGAGGTGATCCCCGGGATCAGCAGCATCTCCGCTCTCACCGCCCGGCACCGCGTCGGCCTCACCCGTGTGGGCCGCCCCGTGCACGTCACCACGGGCCGCCGCCTGGCCGCCGAAGGCGCGACCGCCGACGACGTCCTGGTGATGCTGGACGCCGCGTGCTCGTTCGCCGAGGCCGGCGACGACTTCCACATCTATTGGGGCGCCTACCTGGGCACGCCCGACGAGATCCTCATCTCCGGCCCGGTCGGGGCCGTCGCCGACGAGATCCGCACCGCCCGAGCCGAGGCCCGCGCCCGCAAGGGCTGGATCATGGACACCTACCTCCTCCGCCGCCCCTAGCCACGTCAACGGGTCACGTCAACGGGTCACGTCAACGGGTCACGTCAACGCGACCCCCTTCCCTTTCTCGCATGTCAGCGCTACGTTACGAGGTAGAAACCAGAATTCACTTCAGTTTTGGAGGTGGTCGGGTTGGCGTCAGCCGCCACCACCGGGCGACCGGTGCGGCCCCTGCGGGAGACCCCTCCGTCCATGGTCGAGCGGATGACGCTGATCCTGGACGCGTTCCGGGGCTCGGCGATGCGGCTGACGCTCGAAGAGGTCGTCCACGCGACGGGCCTGCCGAGATCCACGACGCACCGGATCCTCGAACAGCTGGTGAGAACGGCCTGGCTGGAGCACTCGCCCTACGGCTACCTGCTCGGGCGGCGCTCGCTGCGGCTCGGCGGCGCGCAGGGGTTCGTCGACCTGCGCTCGGCCGCCGCCCCGGTGCTGCACGCGCTGCTGCTCAAGACCGGGCTCGTCGTGCATCTCGCCGTGCCGGACCACGGCCACGTCCGCTACCTCGACAAGATGGGCGGCCGGTCCGCCGCCAGGGTGCCCTCCCAGGTGGGCGCCGGCGCCCCGGCCCACGCCACCGCGCTCGGCAAGGCGATCCTGGCCTGGCTGCCGGCCGAGGAGGTCGGCGCGCGGATCGGTGACTCGCCGCGCCGGCTGACCCAGCGCACGATCGGCGACCTGGGAACCCTCCACGACGAGCTGGCCCGGATCCGCGACCGCCGCGGCATCGCCTTCGAGTGCGGCGAGCACAGTCCCGGCATCTCCTGCGTCGCCGCGGCCGTGCGCGCCCCGGACCGTCCGCTCGCGGCCGTCTCGCTCGCCGGGAACGCCGAGTCCAGGCTGGAGGCCGCCGCGCCGCTGGTGGCGGCCGCGGCCCGGACGATCTCCCAGCAGCTCGTCTCGCAGGTCGACGGCCGTCCCGCCGAGGCTCCCGCGGAGACGTGGTCGGCCGGGACGCTGGCCCGGCTCGCCGCGATCGGCCAGAACGGCGGCTGGATCTGACCGGCGACGGGTCGGACGGGAGCCGGGCGGGACGGGCCGGGACGGGCCGGGAGTACGCCGCGCTCCGGTGCGCGCGGCAGAATCGACGGCACCGACCGAAGGAGACGCAGTGCCACGCATCGCCGATGCCCGGCCACCGGCGGAACCCAGTTCCGACAACCAGAAGGACCGCTACGAGCGCATCCTGCGGGCGGCGAGGAAGCTCGGGTCCGCGCACGACCTCGAACGGGTCCAGATGCAGGATGTGGCGAACGAGGCCGGCGTCGCGATCGCCACCCTGTACCGCTACTTCCCGTCCAAGGTCCATCTCTTCACGGCCGTGAAGCGCAGGCAGGTCGAACGGCTCGCGGAGGAGACGTCCCGGAACCGGTCGGCGTCGGAGGCCCCGATCGACGCGGTGGTCCGGGTCCTGGTGCGGGCCAGGGAGCAGATGATGCGGCGCCCGCGGCTGACCCGCGCGGTGCTCCAGGCCGACCAGACCGCGCAGGCGGCCACGAGCGGCCCCTTGACGTCGGACCGCACGTTCCGCGACATGCTGCTCGACGTCGCCGGCATCGACGATCCGGCGCCCGCCGACGAGCGCCTCATGCGGCTCCTCGAATCGTGCTGGTTCGGTGTGCTGCTGTCCTGCCTCAACGAGCGGATCTCCCCCACCGAGGCGGACGTCGACATCCGCGTCTCCTGCGAGATGCTGCTCGGCCCCCGGCTGGGCGGGCCGGCGGCCTGACCACTCACCGGGACTCGCGCCCAGTACCGGAAGGCCGCTCGGCAAGCTACGACCATGCCGCTCCCCATTGAGGACGATCACCGCGCACTGGCCGACTCGGCGGCGGCCTTCGCCCGCCGCCACGCCCCCCTGACGGCGACCCGCGACGCTCTGGCCGAGCTACAGGCGGGCGAACGCCCCGCCTGCTGGGACGCCCTCGTCCGGCAGGGACTCCACGCGGTGCACCTCCCCGAAGAGCACGGCGGTGCGGGCGCCGGGCTCGTGGAACTGGCCGTCGTGGCCGAGCAGCTCGGCCGGGCGCTGGTGCCGGGCCCGTTCCTGCCGACCGCGATCGCCGGCGCCGTCGCCGCCGCGTCCCCGGAGTCGGCGGTCCGGAGCCGGCTCGTCGAGGCGTTCGCGGGCGGCGCCACGGGCGCGCTGGTGACGACGCCCGGCCTGGTCGCCGTGCGGGAGGAGGGCGTCTGGCGCGTGGACGGCACCTCCCTGCCGGTGCTGGGCCTGCCCTGGGCCGAGGAGGTCGTCGTCCGGGCCTGCGTGGCGGACGACGCCCACGGCGCACTGTGGTTCCGGTGCGCTCCCGGAGAGACCGCCGTCGTGCACGCCGACGAGGGGACCGACCTGACCCGGTCGGTCGGGCGCCTCGAACTCGCGGCGCACCGGGTGTCCCCTGAGGACGTCCTGGAACCGCCGGAACAGGCGCGTGCCGACCTGATCGTCACCACCGTGCTGGCCGCCGAGGCGGCCGGGATCGCCGCGTGGTGCCTGGCCACGGCCGTGGAGTACGTCCGGACCCGCGAGCAGTTCGGGCGCCCGGTGGGCGCGTTCCAGGCCGTCCAGCACAAGGCCGCCCTGACGCTCGTCCGCACCGAGACGGCCTGTGCCGCGGCGTGGGACGCGGCACGCGCCGAGCACCAGCCGGCGGAGCAGCAGCGGCTGGCGGCCGCCGCGGCGGCGGTGACCGCCCTGCCCGCCGGGGTCGACGCGGCCTTCGAGTGCGTCATGCTGCACGGCGGCGTCGGCTTCACCTGGGAACACGACGCGCACCTGTACCAGCGCCGCGCGCTCAGCATCGCCTCCGCCGGCGGCGCCGAGGAGGAGTGGGCCCGCCGGCTCGGCGAGGCCGCCCGCACCGGCGCCCGCGACTTCACGTTCGTGGCCGGGGACGAGTTCCCCGAGCTGCGCGCCGACGTGCGCCGCGTCCTCGACGAGATCGAGACGCTGCCCGCCACCCCCGGGGAGAACGAGCGGTACGCCACCCGCGGCGGGCCGCGCCGGGTCCGCCTGGCCGAGGCCGGGCTGGTGGCGCCGCACTACCCGCGGCCGTACGGGCTGGCCGCCGGTCCCCGCGAGCAGTCCGTGATCGCCGAGGAGTTCGCGCGGCGCGGGCTCCTGCCGCCCACGACCGTCATCGGCGAATGGGTGCTGCCCACGCTGCTGGCCCACGGCAGCCCCGAGCAGCAGGAGCGCTTCGTCCTGCCGTCGCTGCGCGGCGAGATCGTCTGGTGCCAGCTGTTCAGCGAACCCGGCGCGGGTTCGGACCTGGCGGCGCTGTCCACGCGGGCGAGGAAGGTCGAGGGCGGCTGGTCGATCACGGGCCAGAAGGTGTGGACGTCCGGGGCGCACGAGTCCGACTGGGGCGTCTGCCTGGCCCGCACCGACCCGGACGCGCCCAAGCACCGCGGCCTGTCGTACTTCCTGGTCGACATGAGGACGCCCGGCGTCGACATCCGCCCGCTGAGGCAGGCGACGGGACGCGCCGAGTTCAACGAGGTGTTCCTCGACGACGTCTTCGTCCCCGACGAGTGCCTCGTCTCCGAGCCCGGCAAGGGCTGGCGGCTAGCCACGACGACGCTGTCCAACGAGCGGCTGAGCATGGGCGGCATGCTGACCCACGGCTCCGCCCGGAGCGTGCGCGAACTGCTCGAACGCGGCGGCCACGCGGCGTCCCGCGAGGAGGTCGTGCGGGTGCTGGGCCGCAACACCGCCCGCGAGATGGCGCTGTCGGCCCTCGCGCTGCGCGGCGTCCTGGCCCGGCTGTCCGACCACGACCCCGGCGCCGAGATCAGCGTGCAGAAGGTGTTCAACGCGATCGCGCAGCGGGACGGCTCCCGGGCGCTGGTCTCCCTGCTCGGGCCCGCCGGGACCGTCTCCGGCGGCGGTCACGTCGTCGACCACCTCGGTCTCCCGTCCGTCCTGTTCGGCGGCGGAACGATCGAGATCCAGCTCAACGTCATCGCCCAGCGCGTCCTCGGACTCCCGCGCCAGGACGCCTGACGGCGCGACCGGTCACACCCGCTGCCGTACTCAGGGCGGGCCGGAAGGGGGTGCGGACGGGGGCGTCCGGGTCCACGGCCAGGTGATCAGGGCCCAGCCGAGCAGGATGATCAGGGCCTCGGCCAGCACGTACCAGGGCCAGGGGCCCAGCAGGTCCAGCACCGAGGCCTCGCCGGGCTTGTCGTTGAGGTATCCGTAGTTGGTCCCGGCGACCAGATTGAAGACGAAGGCGGCGACGGCCCACGCCAGCGTGGCCGCGATCGCGAACCGGTAGCCGCGCCAGTCCGGCCGCATCCCCAGGCCCCAGGTCAGGTACACCGCGGCCCACACGATCAACAGGTGCATCCCGAAGAAGGCCAGGTACTCGACGTCGGGGTAGTCCCCACCGCTCAGCGTCGGCGTCAGGAGCCCCTGCACCGACAGTGTGAGGCCCCAGTAGTACGTCAGCGCGAACCCGCGCCGCCCGAGCGTCCACAGCGCGACGACGGCGGCCGGCCACGCCAGGTCGCACAGATGCAGCGGCAGTGACGAACCGGTGTTCCACTCCCCGGGCAGGAACGCGGACACATGGGTACCGACCACCACGTACACGATCGCCAGGGCGTACGCCTTGCCGAAGCCCCTCGCCTCGCCGCCGAACCCGCCGCCGGGCTCCACGACGCGCTGCGAACGCCCGAGCAGCACCAGGCCGGCGCAGCCCACCGCGAACACCCCGAGCACCGCCCAGTGCGACACCCCGAACGCGACGAACCCATCGGCAGCGGCCAGCGACACCCACCAAGGCTAGCGCCCGGCCCACCGCGGGCCGCCGTCTGCCGCGGCCTTCGCCGGTGGACGCTGCGGTAGGGCGCCCCCATACTGACCCGAACCAGTCACAGCGGTGTCGTGCCGGTCCGCGTCCGCGGGCGGATGGAGGAAGCATGGAAGTCGGCGGTAAGAAGGCGATCGTGGTCGGCGGGGCGTCGGGGATGGGGCGCGCCACCGCCGAGTTGTTCGCGGCGCGCGGCGCGTCCGTGGCGGTGCTCGACCGTCCCGGATCCGGTGGCGGCGAGGTGGCCAAGGGCCTGGGCGGGACGTTCCACGAGGTCGACGTCACCGACTTCGCCGGGACCGAGACCGCGATCGACGCCGCCGTCGCCGCCCTCGGCGGGCTGCACGCCGTCGTCACCACGGCGGGCGGGGGCATCGCCCAGCGCACGCTGTCCAAACAGGGGCCCCACGACCTGGACGACTTCCGGCGGATCATCGACCTCAACGTGGTCGCGTCCTTCAACATCTCCCGGCTCGCCGCCGCCCACATGAGGGGGAACGAGCCCGAGGACGACGAGCGCGGCGTCATCATCAACACCTCCTCCATCGCCGCCTTCGAGGGGCAGATCGGCCAGGTCGCCTACACCGCCGCCAAGGCCGGCATCGCCGGGATGTGCCTGACCATGGCCCGCGACCTCGGCTCGCTGGGCATCCGCGTCCTGGCCATCGCGCCCAGCCTCTTCGCCACCGGCATCACCCAGGGCATCCCCGACGAGTTCGCCACGGCCCTCACCAAGGACGCCGCCTTCCCCAAGCGCATGGGCCGCCCCGAGGAATACGCCAGGTTCGCCCTGGCCATCGTCGACAACCCGATGCTCAACGGCCAGTGCCTCCGCCTGGACGCCGGCCAGCGCTTCGCCCCGCGCTGAACGTGGCCGTTCCGGAGGTGACCGCCCGCGCGTAGGGGCGGCTCCGATCACCGCGCGGACCGCGGCCCCGCGCCGGGGAGCGGGGTTCGGGCTGGTCAGAGGGGGTATGGGCGGCTTGTCGGCCGACAAGGCGGCGGAGGACGAGCCGACTTCGGGGGGCGTCGTGCGAGTGAGGTGGCGGCGGCGGGCGCGTGCGCTGCGCTGGCCGGCGGGGATGGGCGTCGCCACGTGGCGGTGGCTGCGGCGGTCCCGCCGGGTGACGCGGCGCCGGCTCGGCAGCGAAGCGGCCTCGGAGATCGGCGGGATCCCGCGCCGAGGCGGGGGCGGGGTCCAGGACCCGCGGCAGGGTGTCGGGCCGATCTACCAGCGGCGTTACGCGGTCCGCATCTCCGGCAGCCCGCTGACCGCGGCCCAGTTGATCGAGCGTCTCGGCGAGGACCTCAACGCCGCCTCGCCGGTGGAGATCGCCGTCTTCGACAAGACCTCGGGGACGTCCCATCCCCTTCGGCCGAGAGACGAGTACGTCGTCCATATGCCGGGGCCGTGGAACTGCCCGGTCCGGGTAGTGGAACGGACCCCGGTGTCCTTCAGGTTCGCGACGCTGAGCGGCCACATGGAGGCGGGCGAGATCGAATTCCGGGCCGAGGTCCGGGAGGGCGACCTGGTGTTCACGATCGAGTCCTGGGCGCGAAGCGGCGACCGGTTCGCGGATCTCCTCTACGGAAAGCTGGGCATCGCGAAGGAAATGCAGCTGCACATGTGGGCGCATTTCTGCACGCGGGTCGCCGAGCTGTCCGGTGGACGGATGGTCGGCGACGTGGAGGTCCAGACCGAACGGGCGGAGGCGTCCGGCGGCGGGCGGCGCCTCGCCGCCCGGGCGCTCACGGCGGCGTTCACGCGAACCTTCACGCTGGCCGCACGGCTGCGCGACCGGCCCCTGCACCCGGAGGGCCTGGTGTTCGACGCCACCCTCGACCTGCATGGGACGTCCCGATACTGGGGAATCCCCCTTCTGGACGACCGTACGGAACTGGGGGGCCAGGTGCGGCTTTCCCGCGCGATGGGCTTGCCGGACGCGCTGCCGGACGTGCTGGGTCTGGCACTGCGATGGCGCCAGCCAGGGGGCGGCGACACGGAGGCCGAGGACACGGCGGAGTTGCTGCTGGCGACGACCGGGCATACCCGGCTGGGGCGCCATCTGCTCCGGCCCGCGGCCCGATGGAGCCCGGCCTTCTACGGTTCCCTGCTCGCGTACCGGGCCGGTGACCGACGGATCCTGCTCGGCGCCATGGCGCGGAAGGGCCGGACCGTCCCGGCGGATCTTCCGGCGCTCGCGCAGGCCGTGGAGGAGCGGCCGCTGCAATTGGATCTGGTGGTGGCGACCGAGTTCGGCGCGTGGGAGCGGTTCGGGGAGCTGCGGCTCCAGGGGCCCGCGCGGGGCGATGGAAGCACACCGCGCTTCAACCCCGCCCGCAACCCCGTCCGGGGTCTGCGCCCCGCCGGGCTGTTCCAGCAGGTGCGCGGCGCGACCTACACCGCCGTCCAGCGTGTGCCCCGCCGTGCCGGTTCCGCGCGCCCGGAGCGGCGCCGCCATCCGGCGAAGACGCCTCCGTGAGAAGGAGCGCACGCGTCCGGCGGCGCCTGCGGCGGCTTCACGCCGGCCTGCACCGGCGTCCCCTCAACTTCGATCCGGACCGGCACGACATGCACCGTCCGGAGCGCGGCTGGCATGTCGACGACTACCGGCAGCCGCTCCCGGTGGAGCCGCCCGGCCCGCCGGTCCCCGGAGGGAGCTGGGAGACCGCCCGGGATCTCGTACGGGACTACGAGTACGCCGATCCGGCCATCATCCGGGAGATCTGCCGGTCGGGGCCGCCGGAGCCGGGACGGAACATGCTGCTCGAAGGCCGGTTCTACGGCCTGCGCTTCTATCTCGGCCTCCGGGTCGGCGACGTCGTCGACGGAGTCGTCGAGGAGAACGGACGCCAGGCCCGGGTGTGGGGGTGGAACTACCAGACGTTGGAGGGACACCTCGAACGCGGCCAGATGGACCAGGAGGTCCGCAAATGGCTCGACACCGGTGATGTGGAGTTCCACATCCACGGATTCTCGCAGCGGGCGGCCATCCCGAACCCCGTCGTGCGCCTGGGCTTCATCCTCTTCGGCAGGGCCACCCAGGTCAGGTTCTACCGGCGGGCATGCCGGCGCATGGAGAAGCTGACGGCGTCCGCGCTCACTGAAGGTGGTGGCGGCGGACGTCGAATGACCGGTTTCACTTGAGCGGGTCGTGGCCCCAGTTCATCAGCGAATAGCGCCACCTGGATTCCTTCACGTCGCCGGACGGACGCTGGGCGAGATGCCGCCGCACGTAGCCGACGACCTTGTTCATGTGCGCGTAGTCCTGCTCGGTCAGGTCCGACCGGTTCGCACGCAGCAACTCGACGGTCTTCCGTCCGGACGCGTGGCCCGTCGACTCCCCGCCGCCGTCCTTCTGCCCGGCCGACCGCGACTCCGCGGTCTCCAGCCAGCGCTCCAGCTCCTTCGGGGTCATGTTGACGGCCTCGCCGAACTCCGCCGCCGTCGTCTCCCTGTCCTCGCCGGTCATTTCGAGCCCTTGCGCCTTCGCAGGGCCGAGCCTTTGTGCACGGCCTTCTTGCCGCTCTTCGCACTGCGCACGGCGTACTGCGGCTCCTCGGGCGAGGCCGCGACCGTGCGCCCCGCCTCCTCCCGCCGGTCAGTGATCTTCTTCTCCACCTTTCCCTTCGCCGTGGAGCCGTGACTGCTCCACGTGACCTCGTCACCGATATCGGGATCATCTTCTCGCTTGCTCTTCATACGGTCGGCGATACCCGCCGCCAGGCCGGGTAGGCACCTCGGAACACCTGGTCAACGAGGAGTTGTCATGTCTTCGCAAACCGATGGCGAGCGCTATAACTTCGCCTTCGACCACCGCTTGCTCCGCCCGCTGGCGCTGCTGGGCATCCGGCCGGACACCTGCGGGCTGGTGATCACGTCCGACGAGCTGCTGGTGCGCTTCGGGCCGTGGAAGGTGCGGTCGCCCCTGGAGAACGTGGCCGGCGCCGAGGTGTCCGGCCCCTACAGCGCCTGGAAGGCCATCGGCGTCCGCTTGTCGCTGGCCGACGGCGGGCTGACCTTCGGCTCCAGCAGCGAGCAGGGCGTGTGCATCCGCTTCCACCGCCCGGTCCCGGGCTCCGAGCCGACCGGCCTGCTGCGCCACAAGGGGCTGACGCTCACCCTCGCCGACTCCCCCGCCGCCGCCGGACGGCTCCGGGACCTGGCGTCGGCCCGGCGATAGGAGCACGGATCGTTCTCGTGGGGCGGCAAAATCGGGGCATCCCGCGCTTGCGCACGTCGGCTCCGGGTAGGCAGCGGCCGTGGATCGCCAAGACTCGTGCCTGGTGACGGGTGCCAGCGGCTACATCGGGGGACGGCTGGTCCCCGAGTTGCTGGACGCCGGCCACCGGATGCGGTGCATGACCCGTTCGGCGCGGCGGCTGCGCGATCATCCGTGGCCGGGACGGGTGGAAATCGCGGAGGCCGACGCCACCGATCCGGGGGCGACCCGGCGCGCACTGGAAGGCATCGACGTCGCCTACTACCTGATCCACGCGATCGGCGGCCCGGGCGGTTTCGCCGAGAACGACCGCCGGGCGGCCCGCGTCTTCGCGTGGGCGGCACGGGACGCGGGAGTCCGGCGGCTGGTCTACCTCGGCGGCATGGACCCGGAAGAGGAACTGTCGCCGCATCTGCGGTCCCGGGCCGAGGTCGGGAAGATCATGCTCGGCGGCGGGGCGCCCGCGGTGTGGCTGCGCGCGGCGATGATCATCGGCTCGGGTTCGGCGTCGTTCGAGATGCTGCGCTACCTCACCGAACCGTCCAGCCTGTGGGTGGGGGTCGTCACCCCGGTCCCCGGGAGCATCGCCCGCCCGCTGGTCGAATCCCTGCGCAACGAGGTCGTGTGCACGGAGAACGACGTCGCCCAGTATGTCCCGCCCCCGCCCGGCGGGCCGATCGGGTTCGATCGTTCGGTCGCGCTGGCGCTGCGCCGGGTCCGCGCGGCGGATGTGGCCACGCGCTGGTCGTCGGCCGGCGTCCCCGGCGCGCCGAGCGACCCGCTGCCGACGGACCCGGACTGGGCCGGCGGCAGCCTCT
This sequence comes from Actinomadura sp. KC345, assembly GCF_004348515.1. Taxonomy (GTDB): domain Bacteria; phylum Actinomycetota; class Actinomycetes; order Streptosporangiales; family Streptosporangiaceae; genus Spirillospora. Next base: position 101,716 of record NZ_SMKH01000001.1, read on the forward strand.
ACACCGACGACCGGTCGTGCCGGGCGAACGCCCCGCCGGACCGGCTGTGGGAGGTCGTCGAGGGGATCGGCGGCGAGCGCGGCTGGTACTCCTTCCCGCTCGCCTGGCGGGCGCGGGGCGTCCTCGACCGGCTGGTGGGCGGCGCCGGGCTGCGGCGGGGCCGCCGGGACCCGCGGCGGCTGCGCATCGGGGAGACGGTGGACTTCTGGCGGGTGGAGGAGATCGAGGCGGGACGGCTGCTGCGGCTGCGCGCCGAGATGCGGGTGCCCGGACTGGCCTGGCTGGAACTGAGGGTGTCCGAGGAGGACGGCCGCGGCCTGCTGGGGCAGCGGGCGCTGTTCCACCCCCGGGGCCTGGCCGGCCACGCGTACTGGTGGGCGTTCCGGCCGTTCCACGACCGGGTCTTCGGCGGGATGTGCCGCGGTATCGCCCGCGCGGCAGAGGAGGCGGAGCGGCCGCGGGCGCCCGAGCCGCACCGGACGTGCTGAGCCGTTCACCGCGGCGCGATGCAACCGATCCGCCGCCGCCCGCCGAAGAACTGGACAAACCGCACGGACGACGATGGGGGAACGACTGTCTCGT
>NZ_SMKH01000200.1 GCF_004348515.1 Actinomadura sp. KC345
CTTCGGGGGTGGGGGTGTCCAGGCCCTCGGCGAAGCGGACGTCCTCGTCGCCGACGTAGACGTTCACGAAACGGCGGATCTTGCCGTTGTCGTCCAGGATGCGGGCGGAGATGCCGGAGTAGCTGGACTCCAGGTCCGCGACGACGGCGCGCAGGGTAACGCCCTCGGCCTTCACCTCGGCGTCGCCGCCGGTGTAGGTCCGCAGGATCGTCGGGATACGGACGGACACGCTGCTCATGGTGCTCCTCTCAGACCAGGCCCGCGGCGCGGAACGCTTCAAGGGACGGGACGATGTTCGCGGACGGGGCGACGACGGGTGCGACGGCGTCCAGGGTCTTCAGGCCGTCCCCGGAGTTGATGATCACGGTTTCGGCGGACGGGTCCAGGATGCCGGACTCGGCCAGCTTGCGGAGGGTCGCGACGGTGACGCCGCCCGCGGTCTCGCCGAAGATGCCCTCAGTGCGCGAGAGCAGCCGGATGCCCTCGACGACCTGCTCGTCGGTGACGTCCTCGACGGCGCCGTTCGTGCGGCGGGCGACGTCCAGGACGTACGGGCCGTCGGCGGGGTTGCCGATGGCGAGGGACTTGGCGATCGTGTCGGGCTTCACCGGGCGGACGACGTCGTGGCCGGCCTTGAACGCGGCGGCGACCGGGTCGCAGCCGGCGGCCTGGGCGCCGAAGACGCGGTACGGCTTGTCCTCGACGAGGCCGAGCTTGATCAGCTCCTGGAACGCCTTGTCGATCTTGGTGAGCTGGGAGCCGGACGCGATCGGGACGACGATCTGGTCGGGCAGCCGCCAGCCGAGCTGCTCGGCGATCTCGTAGCCGAGGGTCTTGGAGCCCTCGGCGTAGTACGGGCGGACGTTGACGTTCACGAACGCCCAGTCGTCCTGCTCGCCGGCGATCTCGGAGGCGAGCCGGTTGACGTCGTCGTAGTTGCCGTCGACGGTGACGAACGTCCCGCCGTACACCGCCGTCGTGATGATCTTCTGGGATTCCAGGTCGGACGGGACGAAGACCGCGCTGCGGATCCCGGCGCGGGCCGCGGCGGCGGCGACCGCGTTCGCGAGGTTGCCGGTGGACGGGCAGGCCAGCACCTTGAAGCCCAGCTCACGGGCGGCGGCGAGCGCGACGGCGACGACGCGGTCCTTGAACGAGTGGGTCGGGTTGCCGCTGTCGTCCTTCACCCACAGGCTCTGCAGGCCGAGGCTCTCGGCGAGGTTGTCGGCGCGGACGAGGCGCGTCAGGCCGGGCTCGGTGTTCGGCGTGTCCGCCACGGTGGACGGGACGGGCAGCAGCCCGCGGTACCGCCAGATGTTGCGGGGCCCGGACTCGATGTCCGCGCGGGTGACTCCCCCGAAGTCGTAGGCGATCTCCAGGGGACCGAAACACTCTTCGCAGACGTAGAAGGGCCCGAGGTCGCGTGTCGAGCCGCATTCGCGGCACACGAGGCCGGTAGCGGGTCCGAGGTCAGTGGCAGGCGTGATTGCCATGGAGCGAGGCCTTTCTCCCCATCTTCCCTGCGCCACCTTGGTCGCAGGCCGGAGTTGGCACCATCTCCCGGCCGGCCCCGCAGGATCGCGAGCGCGCTTCAGCCGAGTGGTTGCCGGGGCTTCAACGGGCCGGTCCCTCCACCCCTCTGGATGAGCAATATTCAGTTAGCTCCACGAGCCCTGTTTCAGCTCGTATGGGTCGACTTTACATGAGCTGACCGGATGCCAGACACGCGGGTCCACTGGTTGAGACGTTACCCGGATGCGTTCTTGGTCACGCCGGTTCTTCCCGGTGGGCCGTGCTCTGGGTGGGATCCAGGAAGACGTGGCGGACGGCCGGGAGCCGCTGCCTGAGCTTGCGATCGATCTCACCGGCGACGTCCTCGGCCTGGTCGGCGCTGATCTCGTCGGAGAAGTTGACCTTCGCGGCGACGAGGATCTGCTCGGGGCCGAAGTGCATGGTCAGCAGTTCGTCCACGCCGGTCACACCGCGGGCGCCGAGGATCTCGGCCCGGATCTCGCGCTGCGCGGCGGGGTCGGCGGCCCGTCCGATGAGCAGGCCGGTGCTCTCGCGGCCGATGGCGAACGCGAGGCCGGCGAGCAGGATGCCGATGAGGACGGAGCCGAGGCCGTCCCAGACGTCCGATCCGGTGATCTCGCGGAGGACCAGGCCGGCGGTGGCGAACACGAGCCCGACCATCGCGGCGCTGTCCTCGAACAGCGCCGTCTTGAACGTCAGGTCGGGCGACCGGCGGACGTGTTCGAGAAGGGTGCGGCCGTTCTCGCGGGTCTCCATGCGCGCCTGGTAGAAGGCGCGTATCCAGGACGTCCCCTCCAGCACGGCCGCGAGGGCGAGGACGGCATAGGCCAGCGTGACACTCGTCCCGCTGCCGCCGCGGCCCATCATGGTCAGGATGCCGTAGACGATCGAGAACCCCGCTCCGGCGACGAAGATGCCGAACGCGGCGAGCAGCGACCACACGTACCGCTCGTTGCCGTATCCGAACGGGTGGCGCCGGTCGGGAGGACGTTCGCTGCGCGACAGCGACGTGAGGAGCAACCCCTGGTTGAGGGTGTCTCCGACCGAGTGCGCGGCCTCCGCGAGCATCGCGCTCGATCCCGCCAGGAGGCCCGCGATCAGTTTCGCGATGGCGAGGACGAGGTTCGCCGCACCGGCGACGAGCACGGTCTTGGCCGTCTCGGACTTGCTCATTCCGCTCGCCTACCCGCCCCCCTTTGCACTATTCCAGGGGCTTATGGGGTTGGCTTGAACCACGCGGGTCACTTTGAAGCGCCTCGGCCCCAACTGAGACCCTTCGGGTATGAGCCAAGTGCTGGTGGCATCGAACCGGGGCCCGGTCTCGTTCTCCCTGTCGGAGGACGGTGCGCTCACCATGCGGCGTGGAGGGGGCGGGCTGGTCTCGGGCCTCGCGGCCGTGACGGGTGCTCCGCGCGACCCTGGCCCGCCGGGCTTCTCCGCTACCGCGGCCACAGGCGAGACGTCCGAGGCGGGTCCGGACGTCCTGTGGGTGTGCGCGAGCCTGGGCGAGGCCGACCGGACGGCCGCTCGCCGTTCACCGGACGGCCGCATCGACCAGGCCGGGTACGAGACCGGTGGCGCCGCCGTGCGGATGCTCGACATCCCCGAGGCGACGTTCCACCGTGCCTACAACGCCGTGGCCAACTCGACGCTGTGGTTCGTCCACCACCTTCTGTACGACACCCCGCGCAGTCCGCATTTCGACGCGCGGGCCCGCCGGGACTGGCAGTCCTACGAGGCGTACAACGCGGCGTTCGCCGACGCCCTCGCGCGGGACGCGGTCCACGGCGCGAAGGCGGCGATCCAGGACTACCACCTGTCGCTGGCTCCCCGGATGCTCCGCGACCGGCGTCCCGACCTGAAGATCGTCCACTTCTCGCACACGCCTTGGGCGCCGCCGGAGTACTACCGGCTTCTGCCGGACGACATCGGCGAGCAGATCCTCCTGGGCGTCCTCGGCGCCGACCACGCGGGATTCCTCACCGAGAGGTGGGCTTCCGCGTTCCTCGACTGCTGCGAGCTGCTGCCGGGCGCGAAGGTCGACCGTGCCGCCCGTACCGTCACCTGTTCAGGGCACGTCACGCGCGTAGGCGTCCACGGTCTCGGCATCGACGGGCCTGCGCTGCGCCAACGCGCGGCCGAACCGGACGTCGTCGAGCGGGCGCGGGCGCTGCGTGAACAGGTGGGCGACCGTCAGCTCATCGTGCGGATCGACCGTACGGAGTTGTCCAAGAACATCGTGCGTGGTCTCGCCGCCTACCGCGAGCTGCTCGTGAACCATCCCGAGTGGCGCGGACGCGTGGTGCACCTCGCGTTCGCGTACCCGTCCCGCTACGACCTGCCCGAGTACCGGGAGTACACCGCGGCCGTCGAGCGCACCGCCCAGCAGATCACCGACGAGTTCGGCACGGCCGACTGGGACCCGCTGATCCTGCAGGTGAACGACGACTACCCGCGCTCCCTCGCCGCCTACGGCCTGGCGGACGTCCTGCTGGTCAACCCGATCAGGGACGGGATGAACCTGGTCGCGAAGGAGGGGCCCGTCCTGTCGAGGCGCGGTTGCGCGCTGGTGCTGTCCCGCGAAGCGGGCGCGGCGGCCGAACTCTCCGCGGACGCGCTGATGATCAACCCGTACGACGTGTCGCAGACCGCCGAGACCCTCCACCAGGCCCTGCTGATGCCGCCCGCCCAGCGCGCCGAACGCTGCACCCGCCTGGCCGCCGCCGCGACGGCCCTCCCCCCGCGGCAATGGTTCGCCGACCAGTTGACCGCCCTCGACTGACGACCACGCCCGGTTGCGTTGACTTGCGGCGTGTTGTTGTTATGAGCGCGTCGAAAACAACGACACGCCGCAAGTCAACGAGGCCCGGGGTCAGGGGGCGGGGGTTGCCGTGTTCTGGCGCGTCAGCCTGGATTCGACCGGGTTCGGTTCGTGGTGCTGCTTCCAGCGCTCGCGCAGGGCGGCCTTCTGCTGGGCCAGGCGGCGGTGGGTGCTGGTCTTGGTGAAGCGGGCGAGCTGGGACGCGGGCGGCTTGGGCAGGCCGCTCGGCTCGTAGCCGTACTCGGCGAGGCGCTCGCCGAACGCGGCCTCCGCCAGGCTGATCTGCCAGGGGTCGAGGCGCTCCGCCCAGGATCCGACGCGGTTGGTGGTGACGGCGTCGTGCGTCCGTCCATGCCACTTCTTGCGGGGTGAGACGGTGCGCTTCGCGAGGCCCTCCGGGTGGGCCATGGCCGGGTCGAAGTCCTCGCCGAGGAACCCGCAGAGGCGGGTCAGCTCGTCGACGGGGTCGGCGACGAGCCGCTCGTACTGCAGTTCGTAGTACGAGTCGGGGCCGAGGCGCCCGGCCAGCCGGTGCCCGCGGTCGATCGCCTCCCGCCAGGCGGAGATGGCGTGCTGGACGTCCCTGTCGTACCAGGGCATCTCCAGGAGGGAGGCGACACAGTCACGGCCGTCCCGGATGAGATGGACGAACTGCGCGTCCGGGAACATCCTCAACAGCGCGCCGGCATGCCGGGAGTAGCTCGGACGCTTGTCGCCCCAGCGTTCCTTGCCGTGCAGGCCGGCGTAGGCGCGGAACACGATGCCGATCGCCGAGCCCAGCGTCGGCGGCCCGGCGACGACCTCCTCGACGACCTCACCGGCGTCCAGGCCCAGCGCGTGGAACTTGGTGGACCGTTCCGACGTGATCCACTCCGCGAGCGCACGCCTGTTCTCCCTGTCCTCCAGGTCACCGAACTGGCACCGCCGCGCATAGGCGGGGATGACGAACTTCGTCTCCGCCGGGATCGCGATCCGGGCGTGCGAGTGCAGCATCAGCTGCAGCAGCGTCGTCCCCGAGCGGGGACACCCGAGGACGAAGATCGGGCGGTCGTGGCGGGGATCCGGGCCTGATGACATGCACGGCATCGTGTCCCACGGACCTGGGCGGCGACCCGGGTCATGGAGGCACTCTTGCCCGCCGATTACCGATGCTTGACGATCCCGCGCCGGACGTGACGCCGTCAGGTGTAGGACTCCCCCAGCGTCTGCCTGACCTGCTTGCGCGCCTCGTGGATGCGGGACTTCACCGTGCCGAGCGGAAGGCCCAGCTGCTCGGCGATCTCCGCGTACTCCAGCTGGGAGACGTCCCGCAGTACGAGGGCCTGGATGAGGTCGGGTTTGCGGGCCTCCAGGTCCTCCATGGCGTCCAGGATGTCGACGCGGGAGCCCGCGATGACGCTGGTCCGGCGCGGGTCGGGGCGCTGCTGCGGGATCTCACCGGCCTGCTCCACCGAGCGGCGCTTCAGCGACCGGTAGGTGGAGCGGGCGGAGTTGGCGACGACCACGTGCAGCCAGGTACTGAACCTCGACCTGCCCTCGAAGCGGTGGATGTTCCGTGCCACCTGCAGCAGTGCGTCCTGGCATGCCTCCTCGGCGTCCTGCCGGCAGGGCAGGAAGCGGGAGCTGTGCCGCAGGACGTCCGGCTCGATCTTGCGGAGAAGCTCATTGAGGGCGCCCTGGTCGCCCTGGGCGGCCTTGACCGCCAGCTCCTCGGTCCTCTCGTCGAATGCCATGCCGCCTCATTGCTCGTTCGCACACTCACCCCGTTGTTGGGATGATACGGGAGTGTCTTTCCCACCATCAGTAGGCCGTTACCGGATCGATCGCGTCCTGGGTTCGGGGGCGTTCGCCGCTGTGTGGCTGGGGCACGACGACGCCCTGGACTCCCAAGTGGCGATAAAAGTCCTGTCCGGCAGCCTGATCGACGATCTGGATGTGCGCAACCGCTTCCTGGAGGAGGCCCGGATATTGCGCCGCGCCGACTCCGAGCGGCTCGTCCGCGTCCACGACATCGGGGAGCTTCCGGACGGGCGCCCCTACTTCGTGATGTCGTACGCGGACCGCGGGACGCTCGCGGACCGCATGCGCGAACGACCACTTCCGGTCAACGAGGCCATCGCCCTCGCCGAGGAGATCGCGCACGGAGTCGAGGTGATCAACACCCTGGGCGTGATCCACCGCGACCTCAAGCCGACCAACGTGCTGTTCCAGTCGACGCCGGACGGCGGCGAGAAGGTGCTGATCGCCGACCTCGGGCTGGCGAAGGCGCTCGCGCACGCCTCCGGGGCGTTCACCCTGCCGGTCGGCACGCCCGGGTACATGTCGCCGGAGCAGGCGAGATTCGGCGGCGGCCTGGACGTCCGCGCCGACGTGTACGGGCTCGGCGCGCTGACCTACCACATGGTCGCCGGAAAGGCACCGGGCCCGGCGCCGGTCAAGTCGGCGCCGAGCGCACTGCGCGAGGGGGTCTCCCCCGCGTTCGACCAGGTGATCCTGCGGGCCCTTGAGGTCGAGCGGGAGAAGCGGTGGCCGACCGCCGAGGCGTTCGCGGAGGCGCTGTCCACGCTGCGTCCGACGTCGGCGCCGGGTGCGGCCGCGGCCGCGTACGCGCCACCGGCTCCGCCGATCAACGCGGACGCGACCGTCCAGGACTACTACCAGGACGGCGCCCAGGCCCCTCCGCCCGGATCAGGCCGGCCTCCCGGCCACGGTCAGGCGGTGACTCCCGTCCAGGGCCAGGCTCCTGGCCCGGGCCCGGCGCAGCACTCCGTCCAAGGGCAGGGGCCTCCACCCGCCCAGGGCCCGTGGCAGGGCGGGCAGCCGGGGGAGGACGGCATCGGCACGTCCGCAATGCGGGTCCCGCCGGCCCCGCAGGACGAGGGCGAGCGGACGGTCGTGGACGGCGCGAGCGGGCGGGGCACGCCCTTCGGGCAGGTGGAGGGGCCGACCGCTCCCGACAATGACAACGACCGCACCGTGTCGATGCAGTCCTCGCACCAGGCTCCGCCGCCACCGCCGGGCGGCCAGGGCGGTGACGGGGACAAGACCGCCGTGCTCCCGGCGGGGGCACCGCAGAACGGCGCCCCGCCGGTCGGTCCGCAGGGCGGCGCCATGCAACCGCCCATGGGCCAGGGCGCCGGGGGCTCGCCCCCCTTCGGCCAGCCCGGCCAGCCAGGTCAGCCCGGACCACCAGGTCAGCCAAGTCAGCCTCCCACCGGATTTCAGCCGCCGCCTCCAGGCCAGGCCCAAGGGCAGGGACAAGGTCCCGGCGGCGGGCAGGGCGGCGGTGGCGCCAGGAAGAAGTTCGTCACGCCCCTGCTCATCACCGCGGTCGTGCTGGTGGTCGCGTTGATCGGCGGACTGACCCTCGGTCTGCTGTTCTCCGGCGACGACGAGGGCAAGGAGGAGAAGACGCCCCAGGTCCCGAAGGACTTCGCGGCGGTGTCCGACAACGCGGGCAAGATCAAGACCGCAGTGCCGAAGGCGTGGCCCAAGGATCCCGAGCAGACATGGACGCCGTCCGCCGTCAACCTCAACGACGGTCAGCCGCGTCCGGTGCTGCGCGCGACGCCCGACAAGGCCGCCTTCCTCGGCGACGGCGAGGGCCCCGGCGTCTTCATAGGCGTGACCACGGACGTGCGCCAGGGCCAGCTTCCCCCGCCGACCGCGGCCGTCCACTCGCAGTGCACGAAGGCCGCGCCGGAGAACTACACCACGCCCGACAAGGCGCTCAGCGGGACGATCACGCGCTTCACGAACTGCAAGAGCGGCACTCCGTCCGTCACCGAGGTCGGGCTCAAGGACAGGTCCGGCAAGTTCGGCCTGTGGATCCGGGTCAAGGAAACCGACAACCGCAACGCCACCAAGGACATCCTCGACAACCTCAAGGTCACCGGGCCCTGAAGAACGCAGGTCGCCGTGCACGATCAGGACCGTGCACGGCCTTCCGGCCTGCCCTCGTCCGACACAAGACGTTGCATCGTGAGCTATTCCGATATATCGTTAATGCATCGCAACCGATAACGAGTAAGGAGACTGCGATGCGTGACACAACGAACGGAGGGCGCGGAGGCCCGCGCGGGCCCCGGCAGCGCGGGCGGCGCGGCGACCAGTTCGGCCCCTGGGGACCCGGCGGTCCGGGGTTCGGCCCCGGCCACCGCGGACGCGGTGGACGCGGGCGGCGGACCCGGCGCGGCAACGTCCGCGCGGCCCTGCTCGCCCTGCTCGCCGAGCGGGCCATGCACGGCTACGAGATGATCCAGGAACTGGACGGCCGCACCGGCGGCGTCTGGCGCCCGAGCCCCGGCTCGGTCTACCCGACCCTCCAGATGCTGGAGGACGAGGGCCTGGTCAGCAGCGAGGAGCAGGGCGGCAAGCGGCTGTTCTCCCTCACCGGCGCGGGCCGCGAGGCGGCGTCGGCGCAGACCACCGCCCCCTGGGACGAGGTCACCGAGGCCGCCGGCGAGAACGTCCTGCGCGGACGCGAGGCGATCGGCCAGCTGATGGGTGCCCTTCACCAGGTCATGGCGGTCGGCAGTGAGACCCAGAAGGCACGCGCGCTGGACGTCGTCAACGACGCCCGCCGCAGCCTGTACGGAATCCTCGCCGACGACCCCGAAGCCGAGTGAGCCCGCCGCCGGGCCGGCGTGGCGTCGCCCGCCCCGTCGACCAGCCGAAACCGCCGCGACCGGACGTACCGGCCGCGGCGGTTTCACGTGGCGGGGCCCGGTGGCCGGGTGGCGGTCAGCCCGGGAAGGGCACCTGCTTGGCCAGCCGGTCGGCCATGTAGAGCTGCTTCCACACGTACAGCCCCATGTCCTTGCGGGTGACGCCGCTCTTGACGGGCACGTCCACGGTGGCGCGAACCAGGTACGTACCGCCCGGCGCGAGGTACTTGTCGCCGCCCTCGCCGTCGATCAGCTCCCCGCCGGCGAGCCGCCGCACGACCGTGCTCTTGGTCGGCGGCGTGCACATGTCCTCGGGGACGCCGGCCTGGGGCATGCACCGTCCCTGCGCCTCGGGCGTGACGAGCTCGCGCTTCACGAACACGTCGCCGGGGAAGTCAAGCAGGACCTGCTCGTTCGTCGGGTTGCCGAGCATGTACTCGATGTAGGGGAACGCCGTCCCCGCGGGCGGTTCCGACTGCACCGCGGCCGCGGCGCCGTCGCTCACCCCGCTGGTGACCGCGGCCAGCCTGTACCGGGAGCCGTCGGCCGTGCCGACCTCGACCGGCGCCCCGGCGGCGGGCAGCCGCACGTCGGCGCCGGCGCCGGAACTCCGCTCACCGGCCACCACGTCGCCGTCGCCGTCGCCGGACCCGCGGGTCAGGACGAGCCCGACCGTGACCAGCCCGGCCAGGACGAGCACACCCGCCGCGACGAGCCCGCTGCGCCGTCCGGCGCGCCGCCGTGCCAGGCGCTCCTCTTCGCGCTCCCGCGATCCGAGCCGCACCTGCACGCCGCTGGTCTCCCGCAGGTGCAGCGGCCCGGTGGACGACGCCTCGCCCTCCCGCCCGGCAAGGGCGCCCTGTCGTGGGGACTCCCGCTCGGAGTAGGGGTCCTGTACGTCGGAGGCACCGGACCACGACCCGTCGCCGTCAGGCTCCGGCTCCCGCGGCCGGACACGGGGCTGCGGCGATGTGGGCGGACGGCCCCAGACCCGCGGCGGCTCCTCCGGCCCGGACGCCGCGTGGACGATGGGGCGCGTAGGCGCGCCCGGCGGAATCGGGGCGCCCGGCGGCGTCCGCACGCCCGGCTCGCGGGGCGGCTGCACCTGCTGGGCGGGATGGTGCGGCGTCCCCTCCGCGGGTGTCGCCCTGGCGGCCGGAACGCCGTGGGGAGGGCTGCCTCTCACCTCACCCGGACGGCGCGGAAGTCCCGGTTCCGTGTTCACCGTCTAGCCTCCCCATGTCCTCATGCGATTCCCCCCTGAACCACACTTACCGACTACATCATATTTTGACGCAATTGGACGGCCGGTCTAGGTGCGTCACCAGAGTCACGCGAGATCCGACAAATAGGGATACGACTCTTGTCACTCGCCGACAACCGGGGAGTTGAGCAGCGGCACGGGTGTCAGCGGCGCCAGTCAGGACGACGAAGCGGACCGCCCTCGTGCCATGCGTCCACCTTGTTTACGTGACCTACGTGCGCGCGGCCGGGCACGGTTCACTCCGGGAAGGGCACATGTTTGGCGGGCTTGTCCGCCATGTAGAGCTGCCTCCACACGTACAGGCTCATGTCCGTGGGGCCGACATCGCGCTGAACGGGGACTTGCACCGTGATCCGCACCATGTACGTCGAGCCCGGCGGCATGTACTGGTCGCCACCGTCCCCCTTGACGAGTTCCCCGCCCGCGAGCCGCTGCACGACCTTGCTGCCCGTCGCCGGCGTGCACCAGCTTTCGGGAACGCCGGTCTGCGGCTCGCATCGCGACCGCCCGGACGGCGCGACGAGGTTGCGCTTGACGAAGACATCGCCAGGGTATTCGAGCAGCACCTCGTTGTTCGTCGGGTTGCTGAGCAGGTAGTCGATGTAGGGGTAGGACGTCCCGGACGGCGGCGCGGACTGGGTCGCGGCCTCCTCGTCCAACCCGCTGCTCACGGCGGCGAGCTTGTACCTGAACCCGTCGGTCGTGCCGACCTCGACGGGCGTCCCGGCCTCCGGAAGCTCGACGTTCTCGGCGTTCGGCCCCGCCGCCTCGTCGGCTTCGGCTCCGCCGTCCTCCGACCCGGGCGTCAGCACGAGCCCGATCGCGACCAGCCCGGCCACGACGAGCACGCCCGCCACGGCCAGAATGCCGTTCCGTCCCGTGCGACGGCTCGCCTTGCGCCGCCGCTCCCGCTCGCGCGCCTGCGCCCGCGGGCCGAGCCGCACCTGGACACCGCCGGTCTCCCGGGTCGACCGGCCCGCCGGTCCGTCCTGCTCGACGTACGCGTCCTGCGCCTCGGGCGCACCCGCCCAGGCGCCTCCGGGCCCCTCGTCACGCGCCGGGCCCGGACCGCCGGACTCGGGCCACCTCCCCGAGGGCCGCGGGGACGATTCCGGCGGACGCCCCCAGACGCCCGGCGTCTCCGCCGGTCCAGCACGCCTCGGCCCCTGGACATGCCCCGGCCCCTGGACGGTCGGATTCGTCGGCGCGCCCGGCGGGACCGGGGTGCCCGACGGCGACGTCCGGCCGCCCGGCCGCTCGGGTGCCGCCGGATGCACCGGCAGTCCCTGTACGGGCGTCTCGCGGGGCGCAGGGGTGCCCCGGGCGGGCGTGTGCCGTGCTTCCCCCGGACGGCGTGGGAGTCCCGGTTCCGTGTCCACCGTCTAGTCCTCGCCTTTCCTAGCGCGGTACCCCGCAAATCACACACTTACCGCAATCCGCCACATTTTGCCCCACGTGCGCACGTGAACCGCTGGCACCCCGGGAATCTCGCGAGATGCGATAAATCCGAGAACGACTCTTGTCACTTCTCCGACAACGACCGGCCCTCAGCAGCGGCCCCGCCGGCCGGGGCACGGTCAGCGCGTGTCAGGAGGAGGCGCCGAGCAAGGTCCCGAGGAGGCCGACGACTCCTTCGGGGCCGTCCACCACCACGTCCGCCCGCTCGGCCAGCGCCGTCACCTCGGCGGATCCGCTGCAGACCAGCACACCGGGCACCCCCTCCGCGCGCAGCGACTCGACGGCGTCGAACGCGGCCAGGTCACCGAGATCGTCGCCCGCGAACAGCACGGCGGACGGACGGGACCCGCGGCCCGCGATGAACGACCGCAGCGCCATCCCCTTGTCCATCCCGGGCGACCGCAACTCCAGGACGAGGCGGCCGGGCTCCACCGTCAGGCCGGTGCGTTCGGCCAGCGCGGCGAGGATGCTCCGCAGCCGCTCAAGCGCGACCTCCGGCTCGGCACACCGCCGGGTGTGCACCGCCAGCGCCTGCCCCTTGTCCTCGATGAACGTCTCCGGCGGCGCACCCGCCGCCTTCAGCACGTCGGGCAGCTTGGCGCGGGCCTCGGCGACACCGGGGGGCGGCTCGGGCACGGTCAGAGCGCCCGACTCCCAGCGCTCCAGGCCGTACTGGCCCAGCACCACCAGGCCGTCGATGCCCTCGAAACCGCCGTACTCGACCGCCACCGCGGCGGGACGCCCGGTGACGATCACCAGGGCGCCCACCCGCGGAGCCAGCCGGGCGAGCGCCGGGGCCGCGTCCGGATGCGCCCGGGCCGAGGCCGGATCGTCCACGATCGGCGCGAGGGTGCCGTCGAAGTCGAAGCCGAGCACGGCCTCGGCCGGGTGTGTGCGGATCGCGTCAAGGCCGTCGGCGCCGGCGGCCGTCACGGAGCGGGGAGAGTTCACCCGACCAGTGAACCTTCTCGTTCCGGGTGTCGCCAGAACCACCCGGCGCGAGTTCGCCGGCGGCGTCGCCGGCGACCAGGACCGGTCGGCGGCCGGGTCAGGGCCGGATGCCGAGGCGGCGCGCCGCGCGGCTGCGCTGCCGCTGCGACCGCACTCGGCGCAGGCGCTTGACGAGCATCGGATCGCACTCGAGCGCCTCAGGCCGATCGATCAAAATGTTCAGGAGCTGGTAGTACCGCGTCGCCGACATGTCGAACAGCTCGCGGATGGCCTGCTCCTTGGCTCCGGCGTACTTCCACCACTGCCGCTCGAAGGCGAGGATCCGGCGGTCGCGCTCGGAGAGCAGGTCGGCGGGGAAGGCGGCCTCGTCCGCCCCGCCCTCGTCATCGGTCACGGTCTCGGGGGCTGGGCCATCGTCCATGCTCGCGTCCTGTGGGGGGACGTCATCGCGGGGGTCGCCGGGGGCGTTCGCCGCTCGCATCAGGTCCCCTCTGTGGTTACTGATCCCGGGTCGTCCGGGTTCGGGCGGGTGTCATGTTACGCGTCCGCGCCGACAAGTTCCGGTGGTTCGCGGGCAACGGCAGCCGCCGGTTCAGTGCATCACATCCCCGCTCACCAGGGGATCTTCAGCGCCGTGTGTCCCACGGGGACCGTCCGTAACAGCAGTAGTGAACATGTGCACACTACAGCCGTTAGGGTGGGAAACCGCAGCGTCCGGCGTGACGTCCGAGATGCCACGACGATGACAGGCACCGAAACGGAGACCCTTGGATGGCGACGGAGACCCCCGCCACGAAACGGCCCACCGGACGGAACACGGCCGAACACGAACAGGCCGCGCCGGAATCGCATGGCGAGCCCCTCTCCGACCCCGCCCTCGCGGACATCGGCGCGGCGCTGCTCCAGCTGCGCCGCGCCTGGGTCAAGCCCGACCTCATGAAACGGATCCGCGCGCAGGCGCCGGCGGAGACCGGCGGGCGACCCCTGCAGCTCTCCAACCTGATGGTGGTCAACGCCGTCGCCGCCCTCACAGCAGGCGAGACCCCCGGCACGGACGAGCCGCCCGGTGAGATCACCGTCGGCGCGGTCGCGGAACGGCTGGAGATCGACCCGTCCACCGCGAGCCGCCTGGTCGGGCACGCGATCGACGCGGGGCTGGTGTCCCGGCGCCCGTCCCCCGTCGACGCCCGCCGCGCCAACCTCGGGCTCACCGAGCCGGGGCTGCGCGTCAAGCAGGTGGCCGACCGGTTCCGCCGCGCCTACCTCGACGAGCTCATGGCCGGCTGGACGGCGCACGAGCGGACCGAGTTCGCGCGGCTGCTCACCCGCTTCACCGACGCCGCCGCCCGCGCCCCGGGCTACGCGGACGGCATCGGCAGGATCTTCGAAGAGGCCCGCGCCGACTGACCGCCCGCCCTCCCGTTCACATGCGGCGTGCCGCCCCGGCCGTCGCGCGGCAAGGGCGGCACGCCGCCACTCGGCGGCCATCGTGGCCCGGCAAATCGCGGTCAGCTTCCGTTGCGCAGTGTCGAGATGCGCATCAGGTACTCGTCCTCGTCGATCTCGCCGCGGGCGAACCTCTCGGCGAGCACCGACTGCGCCTTGGCCATCGGGTCGGCCGCCGCCGGGGCCGCCGCGGTGCCGCCGTTCATCCGGCGGCGGATCAGGTAGAACGCCGCCCCCAGCACGGCCAGCCAGAACAGCCCGAACATGATCGGGAAGACGGGCCAGAACGCCGGGGCGTCGCCGCCGTCGTGCCAGCCGCCCTGTGCCATCTGCGTCGCCAACGTCATCACCATGGTTCATCGACCCTTCCTCGTGTGCGGATGAGTCGATGCTCGGCGACGGGTACGGGCGGTCACATCGTCTGGCCGGATGCACTCGCGCTACGCCCGGTGTAGTACCGCGGGCACGCGGCTCTCACCACCAGGGCGGGCGGTAGTCCTCGTCGTCGGAGGGCTGCGCGCGGCGCCGCGAATG
>NZ_SMKH01000201.1 GCF_004348515.1 Actinomadura sp. KC345
CCCCCGCGTAGGGCGAACGGCGTGTGCAGCACCGCCCCGGTCACGACGACGGTGAAGAAGAAAGCGAGGATGAAGAATGCGTCGTCGCCCAGGGTGTCGCGAGCATCGCCGATCCCTGCGACACCCTGCTCGGACCAGACGTACAGCAATGCGACGAACGTCACCGCGACGATGAACGTGACGACGGCGACCGTCCAGCGAGCGGCCTTGCCCGCCGCGCCCGGCCTGAAGTGCTGCATGGCGACCTTCCTTGATCTGTTCATCGAGAGTGGTGGGGCTCACGTGGTCAGAGGCGGGCGATGGCTTTGGCCACGTGCCCGGCACCGTCCTCCTCGGCGAGGCGTTCGCTGATCTCACGGGCCCGTCCGCGCTGGGAAGGCGCTTCGCCCAGGGCCTGGGCGAGCCTGCCGGCGCTCAGCCGCCGCACGGGGCCGAGGTTGGAGCCGGCACCGAGCCCGGTCACGCGTGAGGCCCAGAACGGCTGGTCGGCGGCGCTGGGGGCGATGATCGTCGGGACGCCCGCGCGGAGCCCGGCGGCGGTGGTGCCGGCACCGCCGTGATGCACGACCGCGGCCATGCGGGGGAACAACCACTCGTGCGGGACGTCCCCGATGCTGAGGATGTCCTCGCGGCTACCGGCCGCGAGTTCTCCCCACCCGGCCTGGATCACGCCGCGCACCCCGGCTTGGCGCAGGGCGGCCGCCACCAGTTCGCCCATGCGCGCCCCATCGCCGACGTTCATGCTGCCGAATCCGACGAAGACCGGCGGGGGCCCCGCATCGAGAAAGTCGGTCAGGCGCTCGGGCGGCCGCCAATCCGGGTCGGACTTCGGCCACCAGTAGCCCACCGTCTCGCGTTCCGGCGGCCAGTCGGCGGGACGGGGCACGACCAGCGGACTGAAGCCGTAATGCACGGGCCAGCCCGTCCGGTCCAGCCGGCGGAACAGCGCGGCGGGGCCCAGGGGCGGCAGATCCAGGCGCTTACGCAGGTCCTTCACCACCGAGCGGAACGGGAGCTGCCCCGCGACCCGCATCGCCCTGGCGGCCGTACGGTTGCCGACCGGGCCCAGCGAGCGGGTGGTCAGGACCGCGGGCGCGAACTCGCGGGTCGGATCCATCGGCTGGAGGTAGACGCCCAGGCTGGGGATGCCCAGCCCCTCGGCCACGTGAAGGCCGAGCCAGCCCATCGTCGACAGCAGGAGCAGGTCGGCGCCCTGTGCCGCGGCCAGGGTCGCGTCGGCCATCCGCGACCAGTGCCGGGCGTACATCCGCGCGAACCGCGCCAGCGCCAGGGGGGAGGTGCGAAGGACGCGCCCGCCCTCGGCGGACGTCAACTCCGCACGCAGATCCATCGGCAGCGGCCGGTACTCCAGCCCGCAGCCGCGCACCAGCCCGCCCAAGGGCTCGTGCGCCGCGATGACCACCTCATGGCCTGCCTGTTGCAGGCGCGCCCCCAGCCCCGTGTACGGAGCCACGTCTCCACGCGACCCCACCGCGACGATCACTATTCGCATCCGCAGGTTCCCTCTTTCCGATGACTGCGCGACCCGGACGCGGCCCTGGCGGCCGCACGCCGCGGAACGCGGCCATGGCCAGGATCCAGCGCTCTTGAGGTATAGAATCAGAGAGTGTCTGAGTTTGGAGGCTATATGGTTCTGGTGGTCGTTGGATACCGTGTGCCGTATGGGTGCTGGTACGGGTGAGCGCGTCGGGCTCCGCGAACGCAAGAAGATGCGGACGCGGCGGCTGCTCATCGAGACGGGGCTGCGGTCGTTCGCCGAGAAGGGGTACGAGGCCACCACCGTCGCCGACATCTGCGCGGTGGCCAAGGTGGCGCCGGCGACGTTCTACGCCTACTTTCCGGCGAAGCAGGACCTGGTGTTCGCCGACGGGCCGGAACGGGTGGAGGCGCTGCTGCGGGTCATCGCCGGGAGGCGCCCGGACGAGTCCCTGCACGCTCTCCTCATGAGAGGAGTCGAACGGTTCACGGTCGACCGGGACTGGACCATCCTGCCCGACGAGGACCTGATCGCGATCCGGGCCGAGCTGGTCTTCACCGTCCCGGCACTGCGAGCGGTCGCGCTCGGGCAACTGCTGGACGCGCAGGCCGAATGGTCCGAGGCCTTGGCCCGGGCATTCCCGGAGGTGCTCGACGAGCCGACCGCGCACGCCGTCATCGGCTCGCTGGTGGGCGCGGTGATCGGCGGTGCCGTGGCGCACCTCCGCCGGGGAGCTCCGCTCGCGCAGTTGCCGGCCGCGGTGATGCGGGCCGCGGAAACGGCACTGAACGGTCTCCCGCAGGACCCCGGCCGGACCGCTGTCTGACCCCTGGAGCGCGAGGCCTGGGCCCCGGCCTGGCCTTGATGACGCGGACGCAGGTGATCCGTGCCTGCGTCGCCGGGGTCGAGGCAAGGGCCGTGCCTGGAAGGAAGGCGGTAATGCCGGCGCTGAGCACAGCGATCTCCTATGTGTGGCGTGGCCCCATCACCGATGACGAGATGGTCGATCTGGTCCGGTCGCACGGCGGCCGGGCCGTCGCCGGCTGGTGGAACCGGATCAGCCGGCACAGTCTCGGCTGGGTGGCCGCCCGCGACGGTGAAGGGCTCCTGTCAGCGTGAAGGGGCATCTGCACTGGCCCGTCCGCCCGCGTCGCGGGGGGCGGCATCCGTGGGCCGTCCGGTTGACCATGGTCGCCGGTCCTGTCCTGGCTCCCGGTCCAAGGAGCCGGAACTGGCCGAGCACGCGGCCGCCGGCCTTGGCCCCCGCATGTTCAGCGTGTCCGCGCCGCCCGACGTCGAGCAGACCTTCGCCCGCGGGCTGGACCGGCTGCTCGACGGCCTCGCTCCCGTGATCGAGGACGGCCACTGACCGGGCCGGAGCGGCGGATAAAGCGTGACGTTGATGGCGGTTGCGGTGAAGCCGGGCGAGTGGTTCGCGGTGAGGACGTAGGCTGCTCGGGTGGCTGAGAAGTTGTGGCAGATCGAACCGTCAGGGCCGTTGCGCGGGGACGTCACCGTGCGGGGGGCGAAGAACGCGGTCAGCAAGCACATGGTCGCGGCGATGCTGGGGGACGGCCCGAGCACGATCGGCAACGCCCCGGACGTCGGCGAGGTCGGGATCACGGCCGGGATGCTTGAGCACGTCGGCATGACCGTGGAGCGGGCCGACGGGGACGTGACCGTCGTGCCGGGCCCCGTGACGGACCCGAGCGTCGGCAAGGCGTTCACCGGGCTGAACCGCATCCCGATCCTGATGCTCGGGCCGCTCCTGCATCTGACGGGCGAGGCGTTCGTGCCGCTGGTCGGCGGCGACCCGATCGGCAGGCGGCCGGTCGACTTCCATGTGGACGCGCTCAGGGCGTTCGGGGCCGAGATGACGCACGCGGCCGACGGGATCCACGCGCGGGCGTCGCGCCTCGTGGGGGCGCGGATCGAGCTGCCGTATCCCAGCGTCGGCGCCACCGAGACGGTGCTGCTGGCGGCCGTGCGGGCGCAGGGCAAGACCGTCATCCGCAACGCCGCCACCGAGCCGGAGATCATCGAGCTGGCGCTGTTCCTCCAGCGGATGGGGGCGCGGATCTCCTTCGCGCCCGACCGCCGGATCGTGGTGGAGGGCGTCGAGCGGCTGAACGGTGCGCTGACCCGGCTGGAGGGCGACCGGATCGAGGCGTTCTCCTACCTGGTGGCGGGGCTGGTCACGCGGGGAGAGGTGCGGGTGCACGGCTGCCCGCAGGACCGGCTGGTCACCGCGATCACGACGCTGGCCAGGATGGGCGCCGAGTTCGAGATCACCGATGACTGGATCATGGCGTCGGCGCCGGACGGGCTGAGTCCCGCGGCCGTGCAGACCGACACCCATCCCGGCTTCGCGACGGACTGGCAGACGCCCCTGATGGTGCTGTTCACGCAGGCGGAGGGCATGTCCGTCCTGCACGAGACCGTGTACGAGAACCGGCTCGCCTACGTGCCGGCGCTGCAGAGCATGGGCGCGGAGATCGAGGTCTACGACACCTGCCTCGGCGGTCCCGCGTGCCGGTACCACGACACGGCGGCGCTGCACTCGGCCGTCGTGCGGGGGGTCAGCAAGCTTCGCGGCGGTGACGTGACCATGCCCGACATCCGGGCCGGGTTCTCGGCGGTGCTGGCGGCGGCGGTGGCCGAGGGGCCGTCGACGCTGCGGGGCGTCCACCACATCGAGCGCGGCTACCACCGGCCGGTGGAGCAGTTCCGTGCGCTGGGGCTCGCGCTCCGGGCGGGCTAGCGGTTCACGTTCACGGTCGTGTCCGGCCAGGTGAAGGTGAGCGAGCCGCCTACGGGCAGGTCGCGCCAGAGCGGCGCCGACTCGTCCAGGCGGTTCAGGATGCGGTCGACGGTGGGCAGGTCCTCGGGCGGGACCGACTTGCCGTCGGCCCACCCGGGCGTCTCGGCGCCGGCGCGGTGGCGCCAGACGACGTCGCACAGGCCCGCGAAGTACTCCGAGCGGGCCATGTCGCCGCGGTCCGCCCTGGCGAGGGACGCCTCGCGCTTCTTCATCCTGCGCTGTTCCCGGGTCCGGCGGCGCGGATCGCCGGGCGTATCGGTCATCGCCGTGAAGCCGCCGCCGCCCGCCGCGGCCCGTCCGTAGACGCCGAACCTCAGCCCCAGTTCCGCTTCGGCCAGATAGTGGACGAGGTCGTGCGGGATGTTCTCGTCGAACCCGGGCGCGGGGTCCCAGCGGCGGGGATTCAGCCCCGGAAGGGCGATGACGGTCGCGTACCGGCGTTCACCCGTACGTTCGAAGGTGACCTCCATGCCGGCAGGCTAGGCCGGGCGATTCCCCGCGCGCATCCCCTTTCTGGCGGTACTACGGTGGGTTGATCGTCGGCGTGGAGGGAGGACCGTGGACTTCGACCGTCAGGACCCCTATCCCCATTACGCGCGGGCCAGGAAGGCCGAAGGGCTGACGTTCGTCCCCGATCTGGACGCGTGGCTCGTCGCCCGGCACGCCGACGCGCGGACGGTGCTGCGCGATCCGGAGACCTTCTCCTCGGCGAACGCGATGCGCCCGGACGTGGTCCCGGGCCCGGAGGCGGTGGCGGTGCTGCAGGAGGTTCCGGCGGGCCGTCCGGTCGTGCTCACCGCCGACGGCGACGATCACCGGCGGGTGCGCGATCCGCTCTCGCGGGGGCTCTCGCCGAAGCGCGTCGCGGCGGCCGTGCCCTTCATCGCCGGGCGGGCGGAGGAGCTGGTCGCCTCGTTCAGGGCGGAACGGCGCGTCGAGCTGATGGGGCGGTACGCACGGGTCCTGCCGGGCGAGGTGCTCGGGCACCTGCTCGGCATCGCCCCCGCGGACATGCCCGCCCTGATCGAGGGGAGCTACCGCGCCGAGGACCTGGTCTTCCGCGAGATGGAGACGGACGAGCAGGTCGCGGCGGCCCGGGACGTCGCCGGCATGAAGCGGGTCCTGGACGCCCTCGTGCGCGGCCGCGACGGGGAACCGGGCGACGATCTGTGCGGCGAGATGATCAGGGGGATCGAGCCGCACGGCACGCTCATCTCGAACCTGCAGAACCTGCTGCTCGCCGGCCACCTGACGACGACCGCCCTGATCGGCACGGCCGTGCTGCATCTGCTGCGCCACCGGAGGCAGTGGGAGATGCTGTGCGGCCGGCCCGGGCTGATCCCGGCCGCGGTCGAGGAGGCGGCCCGGTACGACACGGCCGTCCAGGGCTTCCGGCGGGTCACCACCCGTCCCGTCACTCTGGCGGGAACCCATCTGCCCGAGGGCGCCGAAATCTTCGTCGCCTTCGGCGCGGCCGGACGCGACCCCGGCGCCCATGAACGCCCCGACGAGTTCGACATCACACGCGAGCCCGCGCGGCACCTGGCGTTCGGGCACGGCGTCCACGCGTGCCCCGGCGCGCACCTCGCCCGCGAGCAGCTCCGGATCACGCTGGAGACGCTGACCAGGGAACTGCCCGGCCTGCGGCTGGAAGGACCGGTGGAGATGCTGCCCAACCTCATCCATCGTTCGCCCAGGGAGCTCTTCCTTACCTGGTGATGGCCGAAAGCTACAAGACGGATGCGGAGGCGGCGGCCACGCTGGAGTCATGAACCTTGACAAGGCATCCGACTTCATGGCCACGCACGCGCGCACGCTCGACCGCCGCCGGTTCGAGGTCCTGACCGGTGAGGGGGACCGGGACGCGCTGCGCGCCGCACTGAACGCCTACCGCAACCCCGACGGCGGCTACGGCCACGGCCTTGAGCCCGACCTCCGGTCGAGGACGAGCCAGCCGGGGCCCGCCCTGCACGCGTTCGAGGTCTTCGCGGAACTGGCCCCCGCCACGGTCCCCGAGGCCGCCGCGCTCTGCGACTGGCTGGAGTCGGTGACGCTGCCGGACGGCGGCCTGCCGTTCGCGCTGCCCATCCCCGACGCGGCGGGGTGCGCGCCGTTCTGGTCGGGCGCCGATCCGGAGGTCTCGTCGCTGCAGATCACCGCGGTGGTGGCGGCGAACGCGCAGCGCGCCGCCGTCCACGACAAGGCGGTCGCCGGCCATCCCTGGCTCGGCCGGGCCACGCGCTACTGCCTCGACACCGTGCGGACGAAGGACGAACTTGGGGCCATGGAACTGGCCTTCACCGTGGGGTTGGCCGACGCCGTCCGCGACACCGAGGTCATCGAGCTGCTCCGCAACCGCATCCCGGAGGACGGCCTCGTCCGTGTCGAGGGCGGGCTGGAGGACGAGACGATGCGGCCGCTCGACTTCGCGCCTCATCCCGGCGGCCCGGCGCGTGCCCTCTTCGCCCCGGAGGTCATTGCCGCCGAGCTGCAACGCCTGGACGACCAGCAGCAGGACGACGGCGGCTGGCGGGTCGACTTCGCCAGCTACTCGCCCGCCGCGGAACTGGAGTGGCGCGGCTACGCGACCGTCGCCGCCGTGTCCCTGCTGACCGCCGCCGGAGGCTGAGCGCGGCCCGCCGGGGCGGCGGGTCCGGCGCGGGGCCGCGCACCGTGGGATGATTGAGACACAGGTCACATCCCTCTCCCGCGGCACCGGAGGCTTCCGATGGACGACGGCCCAGGCCACACGGCGCTCACCCCGCTCGCCTTCCTCAAGCGGTCGGCGGAGGTGTTCCCGGGCAAGACCGCCTACACCTACGGGGACCGCCGCGCGACCTACGGGGAGTTCGCGGCGGAGGCGACCCGGCTCGCGAACGCGCTGCGGGCGTCGGGCATCGGGCCGGGCGACCGGGTGGCCTACCTGGCGCCGAACGTCCCCGAGCTGCTGGTGGCGCACTTCGGCGTGCCGCTGGCCGGGGCCGTCCTCGTCGCGATCAACACGCGGCTGGCCCCCGGGGAGATCCAGTACATCCTCGACCATTCGGGGGCGAAGGCGCTGGTCGTGGACGCGGGACTGCATCCGTCCGTGGCGCCGCTCGCGGGCGGCCTGCCCGAGGTCGTCACGATCCCGGCCATCGGGGCCGAGCCCGACCCGGCGGTCGGTGGCGCCACCTACGAGGAGCTGCTGGCACGCGGCTCGGACGATCCGCTGCCCTGGCGGGCGGCCGACGAGAACGCCCCCATCTCGATCAACTACACGTCCGGCACCACGGGACGGCCGAAGGGCGTCGTCTACACCCACCGCGGCGCGTACCTCAACGCGCTCGGCGAGGTGACGCACTCGCGGCACACGCCCGAGAGCGTCTATCTGTGGACGCTCCCCATGTTCCACTGCAACGGATGGTGCACGCCGTGGGCGCTCGCCGCGATCGGGGGGACGCAGGTGTGCCTGCGCGCCGTCGTCGCCGCCGAGGTGTGGCGGCTCATCGACACCGAGGGCGTCACGCACCTCAACGGCGCGCCGACCGTGCTGGTGACGATCGCGAACGCGCCCGAGGCGCATCCGCTGGAGCGGCCGCTGACCGTCACGACCGCGGGCGCGCCGCCGAGCCCCACGGTCATCGGGCAGATGGAGGCGCTCGGGGCCGGCATCGTCCACGTGTACGGGCTGACCGAGACCTACGGGCCGTACTCGGTGTGCGAGCCCCAGCCCGGATGGCCCGCGATGCCCGCGCCGGAGCGGGCCCGGCTGCTGGCCCGGCAGGGCGTCGGCATGATCCAGACCGACGGGCTGCGCGTCGTCGACGAGGACATGAACGACGTCCCGGCGGACGGGGAGACGCTCGGCGAGATCGTCATGCGCGGCAACAACGTCATGAAGGGCTACCACCGTGACGAGGAGGCGACCGCGAAGGCGTTCCGGGGCGGCTGGTTCCACTCCGGCGACCTCGGCGTCCGCCACCCGGACGGATACGTCGAGCTGCGCGACCGGTCCAAGGACATCATCATCTCCGGC
Organism: Actinomadura sp. KC345; assembly: GCF_004348515.1. GTDB lineage: Bacteria > Actinomycetota > Actinomycetes > Streptosporangiales > Streptosporangiaceae > Spirillospora. The sequence continues at coordinate 8,338 of NZ_SMKH01000201.1, forward strand.
GGCGAGAACATCTCCACGGTCGAGGTGGAGCGCGCGATCGACTCGCATCCGGGCGTCCTGGAGGTCGCGGTCGTCGCGATGCCGGACGGGAAATGGGGCGAGCGCCCCAAGGCGTTCGTCGTGCTCCGCGACGGGCACTCCGCGACCGAGGCCGAGCTGGTCGGGCACGTCCGGGAGAGCCTCGCCCGGTTCAAGGCGCCCGACTCGGTGGAGTTCGTGACCGGGCTGCCGAAGACGTCCACCGGCAAGATCCAGAAGTTCCGGCTCCGGGAGCGGGTACGGGCGGGCGCGGACCGCCGCGTGCGGGGCTGACCGGCGGCGGGGGAAAGCGGCGAAAACGCCTGCCACGCGGCGGCTCCGGCAGGTGAGGAGCGGCGTTCCGTGGGAAGTGTTCCCAGGGCGAGGGGCCGGGGCCGCGGCCCGCGAGCGCGAGAGGGGAGCGTGATGTCGCCCACCGGGAGGCCGACCACGGGCAAGCCGTCGGGGAACGTGCTGATCGTCGGGGCGGGACCGACCGGCCTCCTGCTGGCGGGGGACCTGGCCTCGGCCGGGATCGGCTGCACGGTGCTGGAACGCCGCGACGAGGAGACGAGCAACCTGACGCGGGCGTTCGCCGTGCACGCCCGCACGCTGGAGATGCTGGACGCGCGGGGCGTCGCCGACGAACTCGTGGGGACGGGCGAGCGCGTCGGGGCCGTGCAGGTGCTGCGCACGACCAGCCTCGACCTTTCCCGGCTGCCGGGCCGCTTCCCGTACGTGCTGGTCACGCCGCAGTACGAGACCGAGCGCGTGCTGCGGGAACGGGCGCTGGCCGCGGGCGCGGAGATCGTGCACGGCGCCGAGGTCACCGGGCTGCGCCAGGACGCGGCGGGCGTCGACGTCGACGTGCGGATGTCCGGCGGCGAGCAGACCCGGCGGGCGTCCTACGTCGCCGGCACCGACGGGGTCCGCAGCACCGTCCGGCGCTCGCTGGGGCTGCCCTTCCCGGGCCACTCGGCGGTGCGGTCGGTGATGCTGGCCGACGTCCGGCTGGAGGACGCGCCCGCGGACGTCCTCACCGTCAACGCGGTCGGCGACGCGTTCGCGTTCCTGGCGCCGTTCGGCGACGGCTGGTACCGGGTGATCGCCTGGAACCGGCGCCACCAGCCGGCCGACTCCGAGCCCGTCGACATGGACGAGCTGCGGGACGTGACGCGCCGCGCGCTCGGCACCGACCACGGCATGCACGACCCGCGCTGGACGTCCCGCTTCCACAGCGACGAGCGCCAGGTTCCGAAGTACCGGGTCGGCCGCGTGTTCCTCGCGGGCGACGCCGCGCACGTCCATACGCCCGCGGGCGGGCAAGGCATGAACACCGGGATCCAGGACGCCGCGAACCTGGGATGGAAGCTGGCGGCCGAGCTGCGGGGCTGGGCGCCGTCGTGGCTGCTCGACAGCTACCACGAGGAGCGCCACCCGATCGGGCGCCTCGTCGTGCGCGGCAGCGGCGCGGCGCTGCGGTTCGTCCTCGCCGAGCCGCTCTGGCTGCGCCGGGCCCGGACCGCCGCGGCGTGGGCGGCGACCCGCACCCGGCCGGTCGCGCGGCGGCTGGCGGGCGCCGTCTCCGGCATCGACATCGCCTACCCGGCGCCGCGCGGTTCCCACCGGCTGACCGGGAGGCGGGCGCCGGACGTCCCGCTGGCGGGCAGCCCGGGACGGCTCTTCCGGCTGCTCGGCGACGGCGCCTTCGTGCTGGTGGTCGCGGCGAACGACCCGGCGGTGACCTACCTGGCGACCAAGCGGTGGGCCGGCCGCGTGCACTGCGCGCCGGCCGGCGCCGCGACCCGCACGACGGCGCTGGTGCGGCCGGACGGCTACATCGCGTGGGCGACCGACGAGACGGCGCCCGACCGGCGCGCGGCGGCGATCCGCGACGCCCTGAACCAGTGGTGCGGACCGCCCGCCGACCGGCCCGTCCACGAACCGCAGCCGATCGACGGAGGACTCGACCATGGCGGACGGCACCGAGGCACGTAGCACGGGGAAGCGCACCACGGGCGGCCGGAACGTCGCCCGCAAGCTGATCGCGTCGCATCTGGTGAGCGGCGAGATGACGCCCGGCGGCGAGATCGGCGTCCGCGTCGACCAGACGCTCACCCAGGACGCCACCGGCACGATGGTGATGCTGGAGCTGGAGGCCCTCGACCTGGACCGGGTCCGGACCGACGTGTCGGTCCAGTACGTCGACCACAACCTTCTCCAGGCCGACGAGCGCAACATGGCCGACCACATCTTCCTGCGGTCGGCGTGCCGCCGCTACGGCCTCTGGTACTCCAAGGCGGGCAACGGCGTCTCGCATCCCACGCACATGCAGCGGTTCGGGGTGCCCGGCGCCACGATGGTCGGCTCCGACTCCCACACCTGCGCCGCCGGGTCGCTCGGCATGCTCGCGGTCGGCGTCGGCGGGCTGGAGGTCGCGATGGCGATGGCGGGGGAGCCGCTGCACGTCACGATGCCGGAGGTCTGGGGCGTCCGGCTGACCGGCGAGCTTCCGCCGTGGCTGAGCGCCAAGGACGTGATCCTGGAGATGCTGCGGCGGCACGGCGTGCGCGGCGGCGTCAACCGCGTCATCGAGTACCACGGCCCCGGCCTCGCCTCGCTGACCGCGATGGACCGGCACGTCATCGCGAACATGGGCGCCGAGCTGGGCGCGACGACGACGGTGTTCCCGGCGGACGAGCGGGTCCGGGAGTTCCTGCGCGGCGAGGGACGCGAGGACGACTTCACCGAGATCGTCGCCGATCCGGACGCGGCCTACGACGTCACCGAGGAGATCGACCTGTCGTCGCTGGAGCCGCTGATCGCCCGCCCCGGCTCGCCCGGCGACGTCGTGCCGGTGCGCGAGGTGGCGGGGGAGGAGGTCCACCAGGTCGTCGTCGGTTCGTCGGCGAACCCGGGCCTGCGCGACTTCGCGTCCGTCGCCGCGATCGTCAAGGGCCGGCAGGTGCCGCCGCAGGTGTCGCTGGACGTCAACCCGACGTCCCGGCAGATCCTCGTCGACCTGACCCGGACGGGTGCGACCGCGGACCTGATCCAGGCGGGCGCCCGCATCCACCAGGCGGGGTGCCTCGGCTGCATCGGCATGGGGCAGGCGCCCGCGATCGGCCGCAACAGCCTCCGGACGTTCCCGCGCAACTTCCCGGGCCGGTCCGGTACCAAGGACGACCGGGTCTGGCTCTGCTCACCCGAGACCGCCGCCGCGGCCGCGCTCACCAGCCGGATCACCGACCCGCGCGACCTGGACATGGACCCGCCCGCCGTCCGGCTGCCGGACAGGTCCAGCGTCAACCGGGAGATGCTCGAAGGCCCGCCGCCGGAGGAGGAGGCCCGCGCCGTCGAGCTGGAGAAGGCGCCGAGCATCGGCGTCCTCCCCGACCTGGACCCGCTGCCCGACGAACTCGAGGTCCCGGTCGTCATCAAGGTCGGCGACGACGTGTCCACCGACGAGATCCTCCAGGCGGGCGCGCGCGCCCTCCCGTACCGCAGCGACATCGCCAGGCTGGCGGACTTCGCGTTCACCCGGCTCGACGAGGGCTACCCGGAGCGGGCGCGGGCGGCCGGGCCGCACGCCGTGGTCGGCGGCCGCAACTACGGGCAGGGCTCCTCGCGCGAGCACGCCGCGATCGCGCCCCGCCACCTCGGGCTCCGGCTGGTCCTCGTCCGCGGGTACGCCCGCATCCACTGGCAGAACCTCGTCAACTTCGGGATCCTGCCGCTCGAATTCGCCGACGAGGCCGGCTACGACCGTGTCGAGCAGGGCGACGTCCTGCGCATCCGGAACGTCCGCGACGCACTGAAGGCGGGGAACGAGGTCGAGGTGCGCAACACCACCAAGGGCGAGACGTACCGGGCGCGGCACCGCCTGTCGCCGCGGCAGCGGGACCTGGTCGCCGCCGGCGGCCAGATCCCGCTGCTCCGCGAACGCGCCGCCGCGGGGCGGTGAACCCCGCGGCGGCCTGGCCGGTGACAGGTCGGCCGGTGACAGGTCGGCCGGTGACAGGTCACTCGGTGACGGGTCAGTAGCGGCGTTCCTCGCGGCCGTAGCCGAGTTCCTCCGCCACGTCGGCGACGTTCTCGTACTCGCGCCGGGGCAGGGACCGCAGGGCCTCGACCGCCTCGTCCGGTGCGCCGCCCTCGGCCGCGTGCCGGACCAGCTCGTTCGGCCGCGCCGGGTACCGGACGCCGGTGAGCATCCGGGCCAGGGCGCTGCGCTCCTCGACGTCCCGCCCGCTCATCCCGGGCGGGGAGCCCTCGCGCTCGCCGGCGACGTTCTCGACCGGGTCCCCGGGGTCGTCGTCGGAGTAGGGCTCGGTCTCCCGGAACTCCTCCGCGCGGGTGGGGTGACCGCCGCTGACCATGCCCCGCGTCTCGCGGTCGATCTCGTCGTCCAGCTTCGCGCCGTGCTTATCGCTCTTGTCTGGCATCGTGTGATTCGTCCTCCCTGCGCGCCTACGGAGGAGAGCGTTCCCGGGCGGACGTGCCCAAACATGGCCCGATCCCGGGGACCGGGCCCCGGCCGCGGGCGGTACGGTGTGGCGCATGCTGCCGCAGGAGGGCGTGAACGCCGTTCGGGTCGTGGTCGCCCTGCTGGTCGGGGGCGACTACGCGGAACTGGAGACGCTGACCGAGGGGCGCCGGCTCAGCGCGTCCGACATGTCCGGCGCGATCGGGGGACGCGGGCTCGATCTGATCAGCCCGCCGGACAGTGCCTTCGACGGGATCGAGGTGACCGGCGTCGAGCAGGCCGCCGGCGAAGGGCGGGCCTTCCACGTGGCGTTCCCGCTGTGGACGGCGCAGGAGGGGCGCTCCGCCCTGGAGTTGCGGCTCACGCTCTCGGAGTTCATGGACGGCGTGTGGACCGTGGAGCTGGACGGTATCGGCGCGCCCTGACCCGTCCGGGCGGCTCCCGGGCCCGCCCGCCTCAGGGCTGGGACAGGCGCATGATCCGCAGGACGCGCCGGACCAGCGACCTTGACTCGGTCTCGGCCGAGGCGTCCTGCCCGGGCGCCGCCTCCGCCTCGGCGGGCGCCGCGGGCGGCGGCTCGGGCGAGTCCGCGGCCAGCTCGTAGTTGACCGGTAGCGACCGCAGCCCGCGCATCATGGGCGACGACCGCCAGGGAAGCTGGTCGGCGGGCAGCGCGAGCCGCAGCGCCGAGAACCGCTCGAACAGCCGCTCCACCGCGATCGTGGTGATGGTCGTGGCGAGGTCGCGGCCGATGCAGGCGTGCGGCCCCGCGCCCCAGGCCAGATGCGCGCGGGAGCTGTAGATCGCGTCGGGGTCCATGGCGCCGGTGAACGCCGGGTCCAGGTGCGCGGCGGCGGGCGAGAGCATGACCGGGTCCCCGGCGGCGATCAGGAACCGGCCGACGCGCACGTCGGTCTTCGGCCACCGGAACGTCAGGTTGGCCATCGGCGGGCTGATGATCGCGGCCCGGTTGACCGCCTCCGGCAGCATCCCGGCGGAGATGCTGTCGCGGACCCCCGTCTCCCCGAGGATCACCTCGGCGATCGTGTTGCAGGTCAGCGTTCCGGTGTAGTCGCCGACCAGCCCGATCAGCATGGTCATCTCGCGGGTGAGCTCGTCGACGGTCAGGTCGGGGACCGCGGCGAGCATGTAGGACGGGAGGTCCTCACCGGGTGAGGTCATCTTGGCCGCGCAGACACCGGCGACCTCGGTGGAGAGGCGCAACGCGGCCTCGGCGGCGTCCGGCCCGGCGTCCAGCATCCGCCACATGTCCATGATGATCTCGTCGCCGCGGCCGGACTGGGCGCCGAGCAGCCGGTTCACGATCATCAGCGGCAGCGGCCGGGCGTACTGCGCCGACAGGTCGGCCCAGCCGCTGCGGCCGCCGCTCTCCGACAGCACGGTGATCAGTTCGTCGGCGTACCGCCTGATGTCGCGCTCCAGCTCCTTGGCCTGCGTCCGCGTGCGGTCCTGGAACGGTCGCAGGCCCTCGCTCCACGCGCCGCGCAGCCGGGTGAGCTCGGCGCCGTCGCGGAACACCGAGTTGTCGACCTCGAACGCCGGCAGCAGCGGCCAGTCGGCGGGGACGCGGCCCTCCCTGCGCGCCCGCCAGGAGTCGAGCCGCTTGCTCCAGATCCCCCGCGTGTCGCGCAGGATGTCCAGCGTCTGCGGGTAGCCGATGACGAGCCACGCGGGAACCCCGAGGACGTCCACGGGCGCGACCGGACCGTACTCGGCGCGCAGCCGCTGGTAGAACACGGCGGGACGGGACTCGTAGTCGCGGTTCACCAGCGGCTGGACGGCGAGCGACTCCAGCGGCGGG
>NZ_SMKH01000202.1 GCF_004348515.1 Actinomadura sp. KC345
GGGATGACCAGGGGGGTTCCGGTCTCCGGGCAGTCGATCACCTGGCACGGGATGCGGAAGACGTCCTCGACCAGCTCGGCCGTGACCACCGCGGACGGCTCGCCCTCCGCCACGATCCGGCCGTCCCGCATGGCGATCATGTGCGTGGCGTACCGCGCGGCGTGGTTGAGGTCGTGCAGGACGGCGACGACCGTCCGGCCCTCCTCGTGCAGGGCGGCGCACAGGTCGAGGACCTCGATCTGGTGCGCGATGTCGAGGAAGGTCGTCGGCTCGTCCAGCAGGAGCAGCGGGGTCTGCTGGGCCAGCGCCATCGCGATCCAGACGCGCTGGCGCTGCCCGCCCGACAGCTCGTCCACGTGCCGGTCGGCGAGGTCCTCGACGCCGGTCGCGGCCATCGACTCCGCGACGACCTTCTCGTCCTCCCCCGACCACTGGCGCAGCAGGCTCTGGTGCGGGTACCGGCCGCGCGAGACGAGGTCGGCCACCGTGATCCCCTCGGGCGAGATCGGCGACTGCGGCAGCAGACCGAGCGTCCGCGCCAGCTTCTTGGCGGGCCAGCCCGCGATCGGGTCGCCGTCCAGGACGACGGTGCCGGAGGAGGGCCGGAGGATCCGGGCCAGCGCACGCAGCAGTGTGGACTTGCCGCACGCGTTGGGGCCGACGATCACGGTGAACGAGCCGTCCGGCACGGCCACGTCGAGGTCCTCGGTGATGGTGCGCCTGTCATAGCCGAGTGTGAGGCCCGCACCGGCCAGCCGGCTCTTTCCGTTCTCCGGCCCCCGCCCGCCGCCGTCCGTTCGACGAGCTTCGCTCGGCCGCCTGTTCGCCATCAGATCCGTCCCGTCTTGCGTTCGTTCATGAGGAGCCAGACCAGGTATCCGCCGCCGAGGAGCCCCGTCACCACGCCGACGGGGAGCTGGCGCCCGGGGACGGCGTTCTGCGCCGCCCAGTCGGCGGCCACCAGCAGCGCCGCGCCCATGCACATCGCGGGCAGCAGGTTGGGTCCGGTGGTGCGGGTCAGGCGCCGGGCGAGCTGCGGCGCGGTCAGCGCGACGAACGCGACCGGGCCGGCCGCCGCCGCGGCCAGGGAGGTGAGCAGCACCGCCGCGGTCAGCATGACCAGCCGCACCCGCTCGATGGGGACGCCGAGCCCGTGCGCGGCGTCGCCGCCCATCTCCAGCATCCGCAGCGCCCGGCCGCAGACGACGAGCACGAGCGGCCCGAGGACGGCGAGCCCGGCGAGCACGGGCGCGGTGTCCGCCCAGTCGCGGCCGTCCAGGCTGCCGGTCAGCCACAGGACGGCGCGGGCCGCGTCGACGATGTTCGCCTGGGTGAGCAGGTAGCCGTTCACGCCGGTGAGGATCGCCGCGACGCCGATGCCGACGAGGACGAGCCGCTGGCCGTGCGCGCCCCGGCGTCCCGCGACCGCCAGCACGATCAGCCCGGTCGCCAGGCCCCCGGCGGCGGCGCCCGCGGCGGCCGTGAGGCTGCCGCCGCCGGTCAGCACGATCACGGCGAGGACGCCGGTGGACGACCCCTGGGTGAAGCCGAGGATGTCGGGGCTGCCGAGCGGGTTGCGGACGAGCGACTGGAAGATGGCCCCGGCCAGGCCGAGCGCCGCGCCCACCGCGAGCCCGGCCGCCACGCGCGGCAGCCGGATCTCGTTCACGATGAGCGAGTCGGCGGGCGAGCCCTGCCCGGCGAGCGTGCGCACGACCTCGGCGGGACTCATCGGGAAGTCGCCGGTGCCGATGAGGAGCACGCCCGTCCCGAGCGCCACGGCCAGGCAGACTGCCGCCACCGCGATGGCGCGCGGGCGGAACCGGAACGAGAGCCCGGCCGGCGTCCGCACGACGGCGGAACGCGGGCCGCGGGCCGTCGCTCGCCCCGTCATGAGGCGGCCGTCCTGCCGAGCGGGCGGCGGACGAAGTAGAGGAACAGCGGCCCGCCCGCCACGACCATCACGATCCCGACCTGGAGTTCGGAGGGCCGCGCGACCACGCGCCCGAGGACGTCGGCGGCCAGCATCAGCGCGGGCGAGAGGACCGCGCAGTACGGGAACAGCCAGCGCAGGTCGGATCCGGTCAGCGCCCGGACGAGGTGCGGCACCATCAGCCCCACGAAGACGATCGGCCCGCAGGCCGCGGTCGCCGCGCCGCACAGCAGGGTGATCGCGATGATCGCGGCGACCCGGGCCCGCCCGGGGTCGGCCCCGAGCGCGCGGGCGGCGTCCTCGCCCATCGCCATCGCGTTCAGCGGGCGGGCCAGCAGCAGGGCGATCACGAGGCCCGCGACGACGAACGGGGCAACGCGCACGACGGTGTAGTCCTGCGCGGAGGCGAGGGATCCGACCGTCCAGAACCGCATGCGGTCGAGGGACGCGGTGTCCAGGAGCTGCACCGCGCTCACGTAGGAGAACAGCGCCGCGTTCAACGCGGCTCCGGCCAGCACCAGCCGGACCGGGGTGGCGCCGCTGCCGCCGCCGATCGCGTACAGCAGCACCGCGACCGAGCCGGCGCCCGCGAACGCGAACCACACGAACCCGGTGAACGAGGTGACGCCGAGGAAGGAGATCGCCGAGACCACGGCGGCGGCGGCGCCGGCGTTGATGCCGAGCAGGCCGGGGTCGGCGAGCGGGTTGCGGGTGAGCGCCTGCATCACCGCGCCGGCGAGCCCGAGCGCCAGGCCCGCGAGGAGGCCGAGGACGGTGCGCGGGAGGCGCATGTCGTGGACGATCGGGTACGCGGCCGAGTCGGCGTGGAACAGGCCGTCCCAGGCCTCGCCGGGCGACAGCGGCTTCGCGCCGACCGCGAGGCTGAGCGCCGCGGCGGCGAGCAGGAGCAGCAGCGCCCCGACGAGCCCGGCAGCCCGCCTGCCGCCCGGCTTCCGCTCGGCCGGCGGCGTGAGCGGCGGGGGTCTGGTCGACAACACCTGGCGGGCTCCGGAGACGTGCCGGCGGGACCGGGTGACCGATCCCACCTATGAACAAGACTTAGGTTAGGTTAACCTAAGTGCCGATCAAGCCCGCAATAGGGCCACCGTCGTTGATTCTTGGAGTACGTCCGAAATGTCGAACACCGGAGCCCGCCGGCTCCCCCGCGCCGCCCTCTCCCGGCGGGGCTTCCTCGGCGCGGGCGGTGCCGTCGCCCTCGGAACCCTCCTCGGCGCGTGCGGCGGCGGGGGCGGGAGCGGCCCGGCCTCCGGGGGCGGCGCCTGGTCGTTCACCGACGACCGCGGCGAGAAGGTGCGGCTGGACGCGCGGCCCGAGCGCGTCGTCGGCTACGTCGCCGCCGCCGCCGCGCTGTACGACTTCGGCGTCGACGAGCAGATCGCCGGCGTGTTCGGGCCGACGAGGCTCAAGGACGGCAGGCCCGACCCGCAGGCCGGGAACCTGCCCGTCGACCGGCTTGAGATCATCGGCAACGCGTTCGGCGAGTTCAACATCGAGAAGTACGCCAACCTCCGCCCGGACCTCCTGGTCAGCAACATGTTCCTTGAGGACGAGCTGTTCTACGTCCCGCCGGAGAGCAAGGACAAGATCTTCAAGCTGGCGCCCAGCGCCGCGATCGCGGCCGGCGCCGTCCCGCTGCCCAGGCCGATCGAGCGGACCGGCGCGCTCGCCGCCGCGCTCGGCGCCGACCTGAAGGCCGGGAAGGTCACCGCCGCCAAAGCACGGTTCGAGAAGGCGGCCGAGGCGGTACGCGCGGCGGCCGGAGCCAACGGGGGCCTGAAGGTGCTGGCCGCGTCCGCCAGCCCCGACCTGTTCTACGCCTCCAGCCCGGACAAGAACACCGACCTCATCTACTTCAAGGAACTCGGCGTCGATCTCGTCGTCCCGGAGAACCTCGACCAGAACGGCTTCTTCGAGAACCTCAGCTGGGAGAACGCCGACCGCTACAAGGCCGACGTCATCATGCTGGACTCCCGCACCCAGGCGCTCCAGCCCGGCGACCTCGGCGACAAGCCCACCTGGAAGGACCTGCCGGCGGTGAAGGCCGGGCAGGTCGTGCCGTGGAACCCCGAACCCCGCTTCTCCTACGAAGGCTGCGCGCCGATCCTCGAAGCCCTGGCCACCTCCCTGAAGTCCGCGAAGAAGACCGGCTGAAAGGCGGCATCGTGACGAAACCGGCCCACCCCTACGCGTTCTTCGACCTGCACGTCCTGCGGGCCGAACGGCTCGGCCCGTCGATGGTCCGGGTCACCCTCGGCGGCGACTCCCTGAACGGCTCCGCCGAGACGCCCTTCGTCACCGCCGGCCGGGACCAGCGCATCAAGCTGTTCCTCCCGCATCCGCACCAGGACGCGCCCGTCATGCCGGAGAACAACGACGGCGAGACCTGGTTCGCCGACTGGCGGGCCCTGGACCCGGCCGAACGCGGCATCATGCGCTCCTACACCGTCCGCGACCAGCGGCCGGGAGAACTCGACGTCGACTTCGCCCTGCACTCCAACGGCACCTCGGGACCGGCCGCGACCTGGGCGGCCGCCGCCCGCTCCGGCGACCGCCTCACCGTCCTCGGCCCGACCGGCGCCGACAACGGCGGCTACGACTTCCGGCCGCCGCCCGGAAGCCCGGTGCTGATCGCGGGCGACCTGACCGCGCTGCCCGCCATCGCGGGGAACCTCGCCTGGCTGCCGGCCGGGACGCCCGCCCATGTGTGGATCGACGTCCCGGAGCCCGGCGACCGGCAGGACCTGCCGTCGGCCGCCGACGCGGAGATCACGTGGGTCTCCCCCGGCGGCCTGCTGGACGCCGTCCGCGCCGCCGGCGTCCCGGACGGCGCCTACGCCTGGATCGCCGGCGAGTCCGCCGTCGTCAAGGCGCTGCGCCGGCACCTGGTGAACGAGCGCGGCCTGGACCGCCGCGCCGTCACGTTCACCGGCTACTGGCGCCGCGGCGCCACCGAGGAGGACCTGCTCGCCGAGTCCATCACCGGCGGCAGCCCCGCCACCGAGGAGTGACCCGCCGCCGCCACGGGGCCGGGCGGCGGCTTCACCGGTCGGTCTCGTCGAGGGTGAGGAGGTCGTGCCTGATCACGCCGGCGCGGTAGGCGGCGCCGCCGACCGTCTGGGCGGTCACCGGGGCGGTGAGCAGCTGGAAGAACGCGACCAGGATCAGCGGGGTGACGGCCGAGAGGGAACCGGCCTGGGGCGCCACCCCGGCGAGGACCAGCAGCAGCCCGATCGTCTGCGGCTTCGTCGCGGCGTGCAGCCGGGCGAGCAGGTCCGGGAAGCGCAGGACGCCGAGGGCGCCGAGGACGGAGAAGACCCCGCCCGCGGGCAGCAGGACGGCGGTGACGACGTCGCCGGCGCTCATGCGCGCTCCCCGCGCGCCCCCGCCAGGCGGGCCGCGCTGACCGAGCCGACGAAGGCCAGCATCGACACGACCAGCAGGAGCGTGGCGTGCGCGGGTTCGCCCCAGTAGGCGGCGTGCACCGCGATGCCGCTGACCAGCAGGACGGCCATGACGTCCAGCGCCATGATGCGGTCGAAGCTGGAGGGGCCGCGCACCAGCCGCACGGCCGCCATCAGGAACGCGACGCCCAGCAGGATCATGGTCAGGACGTAGACGGTGTTCATCCTTCCTCCTTCGGTGGTGCGTCCTCCCAGGTCACGAACGCGCGCATCAGCCGCTCCTCGGTCCTGGCCACGCCGTCCCGCGTCGACTCCGCCTGCTGGAGGTCGCGGACCGGCATGGCGTGGATGCGAAGGACGGCCCGCTCCGCGTCCAGGTCGATCAGGAGGGTGCCGGGACGGAGGGAGATGCTGGTCGTGACCCCCAGGAGGATGACCTCTGAACGGGAGCGCATGTCCACGTCCAGGATGGCGCTGCGCACCTGTCCCGGCCGGTACAGCGCGTGCCAGCCGATGACCAGGCTGGACAGGAGCAGGTCCCAGACGAACTCGGCGACGGCCATGGCGAGGCGCAGCGGCCGTACCCGCCTGACCAGGGGGACGGCGGGCAGCCGGCTCGCCGGGTAGGCGGCGGCGATGACGAGCACGCCGCCGGCCACGGTGAGGGCGTCGGCCCGTCCCCACAGCAGCAGCCAGATCGCGAGGAGCCACACCCCCATGACGAGGCGGGAGGCGATGCGGCGGAGCCCGGGGGTCATGGCGCGCCTCCGTCCAGCACGGCGTTCCGGTACGGCGCCGGGTCCAGCAGGTCGGTCGCGGCGCGCTGGCTCCACGACGCCAGCGGCCCGGCGAGCACGGCGATGAACAGCCCTCCGACGACCAGGACCGCCGTGACGGCCCCCATGAGGCGCCTGCTTCCCTGCGTGTAGGAGCCGGAGGCGGGCGGCTCGCCGGCCTCCTTCGGGCGGGGGCGCCAGAACCCGAGCGTCCAGATCCGGGACATCGCCAGGAGCGTGAGCAGGCTCGCCAGCACCGCCACCGCGGTGACGGCGTAGGCGACGCGCTCCCCCGAGCCGAGGCCGGCCTGGAACAGCGCGAGCTTGGCGATGAAACCCGAGGTCGGCGGCATCCCGCTCACGCTCATGGCGGGGACGAAGAACACCACGGCGATGAAGGACGACGCGCGTGCGATGCCGCCGAGGCGGCGCAGCGAGGTCTCCCCGGTGAGCCCCTGCATCAGGTCGCTGACCAGGAACAGCGCCGCCTGAACGACGATGTGGTGGACGAGGTAGAGAATCGCGCCGGTGAGGCCGGCGACGGTGTAGAGCCCCAGGCCGAACAGCATGTAGCCGATGTGGCCCACCAGGATGAAGGAGAACACCCGGTGGATGTCGTCGTGGGTGAGCGCGCCGAGGGTGCCGACGAGCATCGTCGCGGCCGCGAGGACGAGCATGATCCACGACACCTGCTCGCGGGGGAACAGCAGCGTCTCCACCCGGATGAGGGCGTAGATGGCCGCCTTGGTCAGCAGCGCCGCGAACACGGCCGTGACCTTGGTGAGGGCGGCCGGGTAGCTGTCGGGCAGCCACAGGTGCAGCGGCGCGATCGCCCCTTTGATCCCGAACACGACGAGGAACAGCAGCCCGAGCGCCGTCCGGGTGCCCTCGGGCAGGTCCGCGATGCGCCCGGACAGGTCGGCGAGGTTCACCGAGCCCGCCGCGGCGTAGGTCAGGCCGATCGCGGTGAGGAACAGGATCGAGGACATGAGGCTGACCACGGTGTAAGTCATGCCGGCCTGGACCCGCTCGGCCGTCGGGGTGAGCGTCATCAGCACGTAGCTGGACGCCAGCATGATCTCGAACGCGACGAAGAGGTTGAACAGGTCGCCGGCGAGGAAGATCAGGCAGACCCCGGCGGTCAGCGTGAGATACGCGGGATAGAAGATTCCCGGCTCGTGCCCGCCGAGCCCGCCGGCGCCCTCCGCCACGGCGTGGAGCATGATCGCGAGCAGCACGGCGGTGGACACCACGAGCAGCAGCGCCGCCAGCCGGTCCGCGACGAGCGTGATGCCCAGCGGCGCGGGCCAGCCCCCCATCTGGACGGCGATCACGCCGTCCCGGGCCACGGCCGCGAGCAGCCCGCAGGAGGCCGCCAGCGATCCCGCCACGGTCAGCGGGCCGAGGACGCGCAGCCACACCTCCCGGCGCCGGCTGATCATCATCAGCGCGGCCCCGAGCAGCAGGAGCACGAACGGCAGCGGGACGAGGACGCTCATGCGCCCTCACCGCCGTTCCGGTGCGGGGCGTCCTCACCGGAGGCGCCCGCGTGCTCGGGTTCGTGCTCCTGCGCGTCCTCCTCCAGGGGGTCGGCCTCCTCGCCCGCGCCTGCGGCCCAGGCTTCCCGGCGGCGCTCGGCGTGGATCCGGCGGTCCTCGACGTCGTCGCGCACCTCGTCCTCGCCCAGGGTGATCCGGCTGCGGTACGCGAGCGCCAGCAGGAACGCCGTCACGCCGAAGGTGATCACGATCGCGGTGAGCGCCATGGCCTGCGGCAGCGGGTCGGCCATCGGGCGCTCGGACTCCTTGCCGAGCAGCGGCGGCGAGCCGGCGGCCCCGCCCGCCAGCAGCAGGAGCAGGTTGGCGCCGTGTCCGAGCAGCATGAAGCCGACCACGATCCGGACGAGCGACCGCTCCATCAGCATGTCGATGCCCGCCGCGAACAGCACGGCGACGGCCACGACGAGGACGAGGGCGGGGCCGGTCACGGTCGTGCTCCTTCCGCTGCCCCGCCCTCCTCCGGACCGGCGTCCTCCACGGCGCTCTCGTCGAGGCTCGCGCCGAGGGTGGTGAGGATCGTCAGCACCAGCCCGAGCACCAGCAGGTACACCCCGGCGTCGAAGAACAGGCTGGTCGGGAGCTTGACGTCGCCGATGACGGGCAGCGCGGCGTGCAGCACCTCGCCCTTGAGGAACTCCCCTTTCCCGAACCCGCCGAGCGTCCATCCGGCGGCGCCCGTGGCGACCGCCAGGCCGAGCCCGCCGCCGAGCAGGACGCCGGGCCGCACGGGCAGCGCGGCCGCCAGTTCCCACCGCCCGCCCGGCAGGTAGCGCAGGACGTACGCCATCGCCGCCACGAGCCCCGCCACGAAACCGCCGCCGGGACGGTTGTGCCCCGCGAAGAGCAGGTAGACGGAGAACACCAGGATCGCCGGGCCCAGCAGGCGTGCCGTGGCCGCCGCCGGCACCATCGGCGCGCCGCCCACCGCGGGCCGGCCCGACGTGGCGAGCCAGCCCCGCCCTCCCGGCTCGCCGGTTCCGGGGTCCTCGGCGGGCGGGCGCCGCGTACGGCGCCCGGTGAGCACGAGGCCGATGACGCCCATCGAGGCCACGGCCACGACCGTGATCTCGCCCAGGGTGTCCAGGGCCCGCGTCTCGACGAGGATCATGTTCACGACGTTGCCGGTCTCCTCCTCCGCGGCGAGGCCGGCGTGGCCGGGTCCGGTCGGGGGGCCGACCCGGCTCAGCGACGCCACCAGCAGGAACGTCGCGACGAACCCGCCGAGCCCGAGGCTGATCAGGGCGGTCACGATCCGGGCGGACCGCTGCCGCCGGCGTGGCGGGAACCGCTCCGGGAGCCGCCGCAGCACCAGCACGAGCGTGATCAGCAGGAGCGTCTCCACGACGAGGTGGGTGAGCGCGAGATCCGGTCCGCCCTGCACCACGAAGAGCCCGCCGATCGCGTAGCCGGTCCCGGACATCAGCAGCGCCGCCGACAGCCTCCGGCGGGCCAGCAGCGCCGCGAGGGCGCAGACGATCACGACCACGCCGAGGACGCTCTGGATCGGGTCGTCCCAGCCGCGCAGGATGTAGGACGACGGGTCGGGGGCCGTCCCCCGGGCCAGGCCCACGGCGAGCGCGGTGCCCGGCACCACGAGCACGGTCGCCCCGATCACGCCGAGGTAGAAGGGCAGCGAGCCGGCCTGGAGCCGCTTCGTGACCGCCTGCGCCCCCGCGAGGGTCGCGCGGATCACTCCGTTGTAGATCCGCTGGCCGTCCAGGACGGGCCACCGCATCCGCCGGTCGGGCAGCGACCTGACGTACAGGAGGAAGATCCCGGCGCCCGCCGCGACGGCGAGCGCGGACAGGGCGATCGGGAGCCCGAGCCCGTGCCAGAGCGCGAGCTCGTAGCCGGGATCCCCGCTCATCGTGTCCGCGTACGGCGCGACCATCGCGTGGACCGGCCCGGCCGTGAACCCCAGGACGAGCCCGGCGGCGGCGGGCACCGCCATGGGCACGACCATCCCCCACGGGTCGCCCGGCCGCGCCTCGTCCCGTCCACCGCCGAAGGCGCCCTGCAGGAACCGCACACCGTAAGCCGTGGTCAGCGCGGAGCCCGCCACCACCCCGATGAGCACGGCGGCGTCCAGGCCGCCGTGGGCGAACGCCTTGAACGCGGCCTCCTTCGCGACGAATCCGAGGAACGGCGGCAGGCCGATCATGGACGCGACCGCCGCCGTGGCCACGACGGCGGTCACCGGCAGCCGCCGCCACGCCCCCGACAGCTCGTCGATGCGGCGCGTCCCGGTCCGGTGCTCGACGACGCCGGCGGCCAGGAACAGCGGCGCCTTGAACACGCCGTGGGCCAGCAGCAACGCGGTTCCCGCCAGCGCCGCCGTCCGCGTCCCGTCCCCGAACAGGACCATCAGGAAGCCGAGCTGGCTCACGGTCCCGTAGGCGAGCAGCCTTTTCAGGTCGTTCTGCCTGAGCGCGAGGACACCGCCGACGAGCAGGCTCACGAGCCCCACGCCGATCACCGCCGGCCGCCACAGGCCGGTCTCGGCGAACGCGGGCGACAGCCGCGCCACCAGGTAGACGCCCGCCTTGACCATGGCCGCGGCGTGCAGGTAGGCGCTCACCGGCGTGGGCGCCACCATCGCCGCGGGCAGCCACGCGTGCAGCGGCATCTGCGCCGACTTGGC
This sequence comes from Actinomadura sp. KC345, assembly GCF_004348515.1. GTDB lineage: Bacteria > Actinomycetota > Actinomycetes > Streptosporangiales > Streptosporangiaceae > Spirillospora. Next base: position 10,332 of record NZ_SMKH01000202.1, read on the forward strand.
GAACGCCCCCAGCAGCACCAGCACCAGGCCCGCCTCGGCCGCGTTCCCGCCCGGCGGGTCGGCGATCAGCGCCGAGATCCGGTAGGTCCCGGCGGTCTGGCCGAGCACCACGAACCCCGCGAGCATGACCAGCCCGAACGCGGTGGTCATCAGCAGCGCCTGGGTCGCCGCGCGCCGGTCCTCGGCCCGCTCGCGCCCGGTCGTGCCGATCAGGATGAAGGAGCTGATCGTGGTGAGTTCCCAGAACACGTAGAGGACGAGCAGGTTGTCGGCGAGCACCAGCCCGGTCATCGCCCCCGCGAACGCCACGAGCGTCCCGACCATCAGCTTCTCGGAACGCTCGAAGTACCAGCCCGCGTAGCACAGCGCCACGGCGCCCACCCCGCCGACGAGCAGCAGCATGACGACCGACAGCGCGTCCAGCCGGAAATCGATCAGGAGCCCGAGCTCGCCGGACCAGGCGACCGTCTCGGTGAGCTCCCCGTCCCCCGCGCGCAGGGCGGCCCAGGCGGCCGTCCCCGCCGGAAGCACGGCCGCGGCGCAGGCCATCACCCGCCGATGCCGTCCCAGCGCCCAGGGAACGACGAGGGCCACGACGGCATAGGCCGCAACCAGCATCACCATGCCGTCCGCAGCCCCCCTCCGCCAAGCCACGACCCACTGAGCGCGCACAAGCCGATCTACCCGACCAGCACTCCCGAAACGGAGCCCCGCCCACGACCGAGGACCCGGCAGCGATCTTCTGGGCTCGCACTACGAGGAAGAGCGGTGCGGATCGTGGTGATCCGCACCGCCCTCGGTGGGTCCCGGCGCCGTCAGTGGCGCCGGGAGGTGTTCATCGGCCAGGACCGAGCCGCGAGGCCCGGTCGGGCCAGTGACCGTACCCCTGGTCTCCGACGAACAGGTAGCCGGAGACCGAGGTGTCGGTCAGCGGGCCGTCCCCGCCGACGCCGGTCTTCGTGAGATCCCCGTCGACCGTCTCCATCAGCCGGTGAAACCTCTCCACCGCGGTGTCCTCGGAGCCGGGGAGCCGGACCAGGGCCGCGAGTTCGGAGGCGACCGGCCGGTAGACGGTCGTGCTCATGACCGCCGGCTCGACCTCGTCGATCGCGCTGATCAGCATGGTCTTGTGGATCGCCATGAACCGGGGATCGGCCTCCGGACTGCCGGTGCAGGTGTGCGCCTGGAGGCGGTGGACGTCGACCCAGATGACGGCGTAGACGTCTTCCGAGTTCTTCTTGGATTCCAGGGCCCGCGTCAGGGCCTCGGTGCCGGGCAGGTTCGCCAGCGCCCTCTCTGCCTGCGAGCAGCCCTCGGCGTGAGTCGTCGGCTGGTCGTCGGTCGTTCCGAGCGTGCAGCCGCTGGCGAGCAGTGCCGACACCGCGAGGAGCAGCGCGGCGATCCCGCGTCGTTTGGTAGGCACGTTGGGTCCTCCGGATCTTCTTTGTGGACCGCTCTTTCCGGCGGTCGCTCTCCGAGGACCGTCGCTGGTCGGCGCCGGTCGGCAATGCGTGCCCTCCGAGTTCGCGCAGCGTCTCCGATGAGTGGGACGAGGTCCATGACTCTGGAGTGGGCAGGCACCTGCGGATCGTGCAGCAGGACTCTGCCGCGCCGCCCGCCCCGGCCCGTCCTGCCGCCCTACCGAACGGCGGTGGCCGGGGGTGCTCCGCAGTGGTGGGGGCGGGGCGCCCGCGAAGGGGCCTCGGAGAGGAGGTTCCGCGAGTACGGTCCTCGATATGACACTTCTTCCGGACCTTCAGGAATGGATCGATCGGGCCGCTGAGCGACATGGGGTGCCGGGGGCCGCGGTAGCCGTCGGGGTGGGAGCTCGGCTGGCCGAGGCGGCCACCGGGGTGATCAATCTGGACACCGGGGTGGAGGCCACCGCCGACAGCCTGTTCCAGATCGGGTCCGTCACCAAGGTCTGGACGGCCGCCCTGGTGATGCAGCTGGCCGAGGAAGGGCTGGTCGATCTCGACGAGCCGGTCCGAAGGTACCTCCCCGAGTTCGGGGTGCTGGACGCCGCCGCCTCGGAGAGCATCACCGTGCGGCAGCTGCTGTCGCACACCGGCGGGTTCGACGGGGACCTGTTCGAGGACACCGGACGCGGGGACGACGCGGTGGCCAGGTTCGTCGCGTTCATGCGCGGCAGCGCCCGGCAGGTCAGCGGCCCTGGGGAGCTGTTCTCGTACTGCAACGCCGGCTATTGCGCGCTCGGCGCCCTGGTCGCCGGGCTGCGCGGGCGCACGTGGGAAACCGCCATGCGGGAGCTGCTGATCGAGCCCCTCGGGGCGCGGCACATGGCGCTGTACGCCGAGGAGGCGATCATGTTCCGGGCCGCGGTCGGGCATGTCGGCGAGCCGCCGCGGGTCTCGCCGCGGCGGGAGCTGCCGCAGTCGAACGCGCCGGCCGGTTCCACGCCGAGCGCCGCGCCGCGCGACCTCGTGCGGTTCGGGCGGATGCTCCTGGCCGACGGCGCGGCGGCCGACGGGACACAGGTGCTGCCCTCGGGGACCTTCGCCGAGATGTGCCGCCCGCAGGTCACGCTGCCCCCGCTGGGTGAGCGGTACACGTCCGCCTGGGGCCTCGGGCTGATGCTCTTCGACTGGGACGGCAGGCCCGTGGTCGGCCACGACGGCGGTACGCCCGGCCAGACCACGGCCTGGCGCATCGTTCCCGACCGCGACCTCGTGCTCGCCGTCCACGCGAACGGCGGCCGCGCCCCGGCCTTCATCGACGAGGTGCTGGCGCGGATCCTCTCGTCCGCGGCCGGGCTCCGCCTGCCGCCGCGGGCGCTGCCGCCGGACGCCCCCGTGCCGTTTTGGCCGGAGACCTACACCGGCCGGTACTCCGCACGGTCGGTCACCTACGAGGTGAAGGCCGCCCCCCGTGGACTGGACATCACCGACACCCCGCAGGGCCCCGCGGCGCGCTTCGGGAAGGGCGGCACGACCACCCGCTACGTCCACGCGGGCGGCGGCCGCTTCGTAGGCGTCGCCCCAGACGAGGGTGTGCACCCACTGATCGCCTTCCTCCAGAACGGCCGCTTCCTCTACACCACGCGCACCGTCCCACGAGTCCAGGACTAGGGACCGAGCGCAGATTCCGCTGCCCACACAAGACACCAGCGCGAGCAGCTCCCTCCCGCATCAGCAACTCCCGGACCGCCGAGCGGCACGGTTTCCAATCGGGCTCGCCACCTCAAGGAGGAAGCCAAGGCGGTTGAAGGTCCCCGTTTCCGGGCTCTGACCAGCATGAGGACCATCGCGGCCAGGTTTTTCGAGGTTTCTTCCCGTTCGGTGTCCATCCCGGGCGACCTCCTTCGTCGGTGGGGCAAAGACCATCGGCGAAGAGAGGCAAGAACCATGTCGAACACCGAGTACCTGACCGCCACCGTGACCGTCGACCGGACGCCGGAAGAGGTCTTCGAGGCCATCATCAATGCCCGCGGATGGTGGAACCAGAATCTCATCGGTCACTCCGCCGCCCCGGGCGACGAGTTCGTCTTCACCGACGACACCGCGTACGCCGGCGAGACGGCCCGGGAAGCCAAGGAGGGCATCCGCTTCGCCCGGTTCCAGGTCACCGAGGTCGTACCCGGCCGGCGGGTGGTCTGGCACGTCGTGGACTCCTACCTCAGCTTCATCGACGACCACGACGAGTGGACCGGCACCAAGGTCATCTTCGACCTCGCCGCCGATGGGCAGAGCACGACGCTGCACTTCACGCACGAAGGTCTCACCGCGGAGGAGTCCGCCTGCTTCGAGGCGTGCTCGCGCGGGTGGACCTTCTACATCACCCAGAGCCTGCCGCAGCTGATCACCACCGGCTCAGGCCAGGCCTTCGCGAGGTACGACCACTGAGCCCGCGAGCTGAAGGGAATAGGGCCTGAGCAGCACCGAACGCGCAGTCTCAAGCTCCCGGCCCGGTGCGTCTCAGCCCTCCACGAGCTCGACAGTCCGCAGACGGGTGCCCTCCTGGACGCAGGGGGCGTCGGTGAGGAGGGTTCGCGAGTACGGTCCTCGATACGACGCTTCTTCCGGATCTTCAGGAATGGCTCGATCGGGCCGCTGAGCGACATGGGGTGCCGGGGGTCGCCCCCCGGGTGGGCACTGCGGGTCGTGGCGAAGGTGCGGCGAAGCGCACCGAACAGACCACACCCCCTCGGCTCCCGCGACTGGACTCGAACCAGTAACCTGCCGGTTAACAGCCGGCTGCTCTGCCGATTGAGCTACGCGGGATCGTGTGTGCGGCGGGGCGGTGGGCCCCTTGGCGCGTCTAGGTTAGCGCATGTGGGGGGCTGTTCGCGCACGCGTTATGGG
>NZ_SMKH01000203.1 GCF_004348515.1 Actinomadura sp. KC345
CCCCCGTGCAGGTAGACGAGCGCGGGCAGCGGGCCGCGCTCGGGAGGCGCCGGACGGTAGAGCCGCACCGGGACCGGGCCGTCCGGCCCGCGGACCGCGAGGTCGCGGACGAGCGGCAGCTCGCGCCGGGCGGCGGCGGGGAGGGCCGCGCCGGTCCGGGCCCGCATCTCCTCGATCGTGGGCTCCGCCCGGCCGCCCGCGTCCGGCGGCGCGGCCGTCCAGGAGGAGAGCACCTCCAGGAAGCTCACGGTCTGCGGGTGCAGGGGCATGCGGCGGCCTCCGGTAGGCGATGTACACGGAAATCTACCGATCGCCTTCCCCGGTGCCGGTACGTCAACCCCTCCGCTCCCCCGCCGGCCGGGCCTCAGCGGCCGGCGGCCTCGGCGACCAGGGCCTCGAACAGGCGCCCGTCGTCCCCCTCCTCCGGGTGCCACTGGACGGCGAGCCCGAAGCGGTGGCCCTGCAGCTCGACGGCCTCCACCACCTGGTCCTCCGCCCAGGCCACCGCCGACAGGCCCTTGCCGAGCCGGCTCACCGCCTGGTGGTGGTAGGTGGGGACCTGGGCGGAGTCGCCCATGATCTTGCCGACGAGGCTGGTCCCGCTGATCTGTACCGGGTGCGAACCGACGAGGCCCGTCTCCGGGGCGTGCCCCTGGTGCCCCACCGCCTCCGGCAGATGCTGGATCAGGGCGCCGCCGCGCGCCACGTTCAGCACCTGCATGCCCCGGCAGATGGCCAGGAACGGCAGGTCGGCGTCCACGACCGCGCGGGCGAGCGCCAGCTCGAAGCGGTCGCGCTGCGGCTGGGGCGGGCCCGTCTCGGGATGCCGGACGGCGCCGTACAGGTCGGGGTCGAGATCGCCCCCACCCGCGATGACGATGCCGTCCAGCCGCCCGGTCAGCGCGTCCAGCCCGCGCAGCGTCGCGGTCGGGGGCAGCATGACCGGGACTCCGCCGGCCCGCTCGACCGAGCGCACGTACGGGGTCGGCAGGAGCGCGGCCTCGCGCACCCAGACCCCCCAGCGGGCCGGTTCCTGGTACGTGGTGATCCCGATGAGCGGCGGTGCTCCGGCGCCCGCCTTCGGGGACGGCGCCCCGCGGATGGCCTCTGTCATGCGTGGTTCCCCCTCTGCTGGACGATCGCCACGGGACGGGGTTTCGATTCGGACGATTCGTCGCGTTCGGCTGCACCTCATGGTGCCTCACCCGCCCCCGCGGGCCGCCCTCGTCCCCGGCGCTCTCCCGGCCAGCTTGCCGCACGGGACGGATCGTCGCAGTCGGAAGTGGCGAGATCGGCCCCGGCGGAACGGGCCCCGCGGACACACCGGCTCTGGGCGCAAGACCGAAGAATTCTGAAATCTTCCACTTGGGAGGAGAATCATGTCCCACGATCGGCGCCGGCCGCGGGACCTCACCGCCGCCCGGCGAGTACCGATCAGTATGCGTGACCTTCTCCCGGAGTACTCACTCACGGAGAATTCATCGCCGGCTACACAGCGGAACATTCCGACGAGGCCGGCGAGGCCCTGTTTGAGGACCTGCGGAATTGAGTGCGAGAATCTCATCAAGCCGGGCATCGGGATGCGGCGCCACCGCCGCGGGACCCGAACGCCCGTCCTCCAAAAGCCCAAGGGGGCGAGCTGGAGAATGTCGTCGGAACGCCGAATCGTCAAAGAGACGTTCGATCGCCTCGAAGCGGACCCGGCGGGCGCCATGAGCTATTTCTACGGCCGCCTCTTCGCCCGCGAGCCCCGCATGCGCGCCCTTTTCCCGCCCGCGATGGGCACCCAGCACGACCGGTTCTTCCATGCCCTCACCCGGATCGTCTGGAGCCAGGACAGCCCGGAGGAGCTCACCCGCCACCTCGGCGCGCTCGGCCGCGACCACCGCAAGTACGGCGTCCTGCGCGAGCACTACCCCGCCGTCGAGACCGCCCTGATCGCCACGGTGCGGACCTTCGCCGCCGACGTGTGGACCGCCGAGGCCGAGGACGCCTGGACCCGCGCCTACCGGTCCGCCGCCGCGACCATGATCGCCGCCGCCGGGCGGGAGGGGTCCGGCCGCCCGCCGTGGTGGGTCGCCGAGATCACCGGGCACGACAGGCGCGACCACGACCTCGCCGTCCTCACCCTGCGCCCCGAGCGGCCGCTGCCGTTCCTGCCGGGCCAGTACGTGAGCGTGCAGACCGCCCGCTGGCCCCGGGTGTGGCGGACCTACTCGGTCGCCAACGCTCCCCGGCCCGACGGCTCGATCAGCCTGCACGTCCGCGCCCGGCCCGCGGGCTGGGTGAGCGGCGCGCTGGTACGCCACTGCGCGCCGGGCGACACCGTCCTGCTCGGCCCGGCCGCGGGCACCATGACGCTCGAACCGGGCTCGCCTCGCGGACTGCTGCTGATCGGGGGCGGCACGGGCCTCGCCCCGATGAAGGCGCTCGCCGAGCAGGCCGCCGGGACCGGCCGCGAGGTCCGCCTCCTGGTCGGGGCGCGCACCGAGCGCGGCCTCTACGACCTGGCGGAACTGCGCCGGCTGGAATCCGCCTCGGCCCGGCTGCGCGTCGTCCCCGTCCTGTCGCGTTCGCCCGGCGGGCCCGGCGGCCTGCACGGGCGGATACCGGACGTCCTGCCCGGCTTCCTGGACGGCGTCCCCGGCTGGGAGGACCACCACGCCTACGCGGCCGGGCCCGTCCCGCTCGTCCGGCGGACCGTCACCGCGCTGCAGCGGCACGGGATGTCCCTCAGCCGCATCCACCACGACCTGCTCGCCGCCGAGGACTGAGGGCTCACCACCCGGCGCGCTCCCTCAGGAACGCGGTCGTGGCCGGATCCGCCGGATAGAACGACTCGATCGCCAGCTCCGCCACCGTGATATCGACGGGCGTGCCGAACGTCGCGATCGTGCTGAAGAACGACAGCTCCCGCTCGTCCACCCGCATCCGCAGCGGGACGAACACCTCGCTGCCCTCGGGCGGCGCCATCGCCTCCCCCACGTCCCCCGGGAAGGACCGCAGCTCCCGGTAGAGCTGCGCGAGCGAGGCGTCCGCGGTCAGCGCCACATGCCGGCGCACCCGGTCGATCATGTGGGCGCGCCATTCGGCCAGGTTCAGGATGTTCTTCGCCATCCCGTCGGGATGCATGCTGAGCCGCAGCACGTTCAGCGGCGGCTCCAGCAGTTCCGGCGGCGCGCCCTCCATGAAGAACGCGGCGGCGCCGTTGGCGTCGATCAGGTTCCAGAACCGGTCGACGACCACCGCCGGGTACGGCTCGTGCCCGTCCAGCACCTGCCTCAGCGCCGCCCGGACCGAGTCCATCCTCGGTTCCTCGATCGGCGTCTCGTCGAACACCGGCGCGTAGCCCGCCGCCACCAGCAGCAGGTTCCGGTCGCGCAGCGGCACGTCCAGGTGCTCGGCCAGCCGCAGGACCATCTCCCGGCTCGGCGCCGAACGCCCCGTCTCCACGAAGCTCAGATGCCGCGTCGACACGTCGGCCTCCGACGCCAGCTCCAGCTGGCTCAGCCTGCGCCGCTGCCGCCACGCGCGCAGCTGGTCCCCCACCGGCCTCACGTCACTCAACGCCGTCGTCATCGCACCGACGCTACCCTCGGCCCGTCATCTGCGCGATTACGTGCGAGGTAATGGACGCGCAGCCCGGGTGACCCGGACCCGGGCGGTTCCGCGTTCCCGATCAGGCGGCCGACCCGGCGCCTTTACGTTGTAGATTTCTCCGTGAGGTGCTCGCCGAAGAAGGCGAAGATCCGCTCCCAGCCGTCCGCCGCGTTCTCCCGCCCCCGGCCCATTCCGAAGGCGATCTTCGCGACCGGGCCGAGCGGGGCCGGCAGGGTGCCCATCGTGAGGAAGCTGTGCCCGGTCGCCGGGTACTCCTTCACGTCGTGCGTCACACCGGCGCCGTCGAGGGCCCGCTCCAGCTTGCCCGCTGCCCCGCGCAGCGTCGGATCGGCGCCGCCGTAGTTCGCCACGATCGGGCACGCGCCGCGCAGCGCCTCCTCCGGCCGGCGCGGCAGCATGCCGTAGTTCACCGCGGCGGCCTGGAAGTCGTACTTCGCCGCCGCGACCAGCGTGAACCCGCCGCCCATGCAGAACCCGCACACGCCCACGCCGCCGGTGCAGTCGTCCCGTCCCGCCAGCCACGCCCGCGCCGCCTCGATGTGGTCGTAGGCGGGGCCGCGCCGCGACCGCATGTCGCGCATCGCCTTGGTGACGCAGCGGATCCACGGAGCGCCGTCGTAGAGGTCAGGCAGGACGGCCAGGTAGCCGTTGGCCGCGAACCGGTCGGCCTGGGCGCGCATGTCCTCGTTCGCGCCCATCGCCTCGAACACGATGACCACCCCGGGCCAGGGCCCTTCCCCGTCGGGAACGGCGAGGTACCCCGGCAGCTCCCGCTCACCCGCGGGAATCGTGATGTCAGACATACCGTCCAACAATTCCCTACGCGCGCACCGTACGCCTAGACCCGACCCCGGCCCGAGGTCAGACCTTGCGCCACTCGGGGATCCAGGCGCCGTCCTCGACGACGTAGTCGCCGAACAGGTCCGGGGCCTCCGTGCGCATCACCTCGCCGATCCTGCCGAAGAGCAGGCGGATCTCCTCCTCGGCGCCGGGGGCGGTGCGGTTCTCCAGGGTGTGGCGCAGCGTGCGGACGTTGGCCGTCCAGACCAGCCCGGTGCCGACGCCCTCCGGGGCGAAGCGGCGCATGAACGAGGTCTTGTGCTTCTTCTCCTTGAACGGCACGCCCTCGTCGTCCAGGCCGAAGTGCTCGGCCATCCAGCCCTGGAACTCCTCCATCTGCTCCAGCATGGCCGTGGCGCGCTTCATCAGCTCCGGGTCCTCGCGCGCCCACTCGGGGAACCAGAACGGGATGTCCTGGAGCCGGACGAAGCGCAGCGACTCCTGCGAAATGGCCACACCGGGACGATGCCGGACAAGCTCATGGGTGAGCACGCGGCTCACGTTGTGCAGGACGAAGCTGAAGCTGACGTGCTCCAGCACCGAGCCGTGCAGGCTGCGCAGGATGTTCTGGAGGTACTGGCCCGAGTCCGTGCGGACCTTGACCACGTTGGGATTGAGGCCCGGCTCCCACGAGCGGTAGCAGAGCCTGCCCGCGAACTCCGCGAGATTCTGGGGGTCGTTCAGCTCGTCGTCGAGGTCGCCCCGGTCGAGCCGCTCCAGCCAGCTCTCCCCGCCCACGTCCCGCAGATACCTGGCGACCTCGTCGTAGTCCAGTTCGGGCCGCGCAACGAGGTACACCTCAGGCTCGACGCTCTTCACTCTCGTATCCCCCCACGGGTCGTTTGCATCGTCCCTAGGAAACCACCACGGCAGGACGGCCGCGACCTGGGCTGCGGAAAGGCCCGCTCCTGGAGATCATCCGGCCGGTACGGTGGGCGGACGGAGGGGACGGACGATGACGTATCAGGGCATGCTCGAACGGGCCAGGAAACTCGAGCGGCAGGGGAAGCACACGGAGGCCGCGGCCGCCTACGCGGACGCCGCCGGGGAGATGGAGGGGCGTGGGGACTGGACGGCCGCCGTCGCGGCGCGGGCGCGGTCCGCGCGGGCGCTCGCCGCGGCGGGGAGCACGGGCGAGGCGCAGCGCGTCCTCGACACCCTCGACCGCGCCGCCGCCTCCATGCCCGCCGAGGTCCGCGCGGGGGTGGACGCGCAGGCGGCGCACGTCCTGGCCGCCGCGGGCCGGACCGGCGAGGCGGCCCGGCGCGCGTGGTCGGCGATGAGCGCGTTCTCGTCGCTGCACGATCACAGGCGCGCCGACGGGGCCGGCGTCCACGCCGCGCGGCTCATCGTCAAGGACGCCGGGCCGCGCGGGGCGCTGCGGCCGCTGCGCGAGCTGCTCGCGCAGATGCCGCCGGGCGGTGAGGGGCACCGGCAGGTCGCCGAGCTCCTCGCCGACGCCGAGCGGCGTCCGGACCGGGACCACGACATCCTCGTCACCGACCCCGACGGCACCTCGTGGGGGCGCCTGGCGGCGGCCCTCGCCGTGGGGGCGCATCTGGCGGTCGGCAACGGGGTGGCGTGGAACACGCTGGGCGCCCCTGACGGGGGTTCCGGCGACGACAAGGCGCTGCTGGAGCGCGACTGGGGCGTCACCGATCACGAGAGCTGGCGCGAGCGGATGGACGTGCTGCTCGACGCGCAGAACAGCGATCCCGCGATCCAGATGGTCCTCGACCAGCGCGGCAGGGGCACCGGCCGGCGGGAATGGCGCCAGGCGGTCGTCGCGTGGTGCCGGGAGCACGACATCTCGGACGAGACGATCCGGCAGGTCGCCGAGCTGCCGGATCTGGTCCTGCGGTACGAGGCGCGTTTCCGGGCGGACGGTCTCCTCAAGCCGGACGGCCGGATCGAGAGCGTGTACGGCTACGACTTCGGACGCGCGGTGAACATGGCCCGCTGGGGCCTGAACGCCGGGTACTGCGAAGCGGAGGAGGCCGAGAAGTGCGTCCTCACGGCCGGCGGGCGCGCCGGCCAGGTGTACTCGTCGTGGGGCTCGTTCTCCGCCGGGTACGTCCTGGGGAGGATGCTGCGGTTCGACGAGGGCGAGTTCGGCGAATGGTACAAGCGCTCCCTCGCCGGCCACCGCGTCCTCGCCGAGGACCCCGACAGCCCGTGGCGCCGCATGGCCTGGGGTTAGCGCCCGTCCTCGCCTCCGGCCAAGGCGTCGATGTCGGCGAGGACGGCCCGGCGGCCGTCCTCGTCCAGGGACGAGGCGGTGACGGCGTTGCGGGCCAGGGACGCCAGCCCGGCGCGGTCCAGGCCGAAGACCTCCGCGGCGATGCGGTACTCGCCGGTCAGGGAGGTGTCGAACATCGGGGGGTCGTCGCTGTTGAGGGTGACGAAAAGGCCCTCCTCCAGCATCCTCGGCAGGGGGTGGCCGGCCAGGTCGGCGACCTGTCCGGTGCGGAGGTTGGACGTCGGGCACACCTCGAGGGGCAGCTGCGTCTCGCGCAGGTAGGCGATGAGGCGCGGGTCGTCCATGCAGCTGATGCCGTGGCCGATGCGCTCGGCGCCGAGTCCCTCGATCGCCTCCCAGATCGTCTCCGGCCCGGTCATCTCCCCCGCGTGCGGGAGGCTGCGCAGACCGGCCGCGCGGGCGGCGGCGAACGCGTCCCGGAAGGCGTCCCGGTGCGGCGGGCGGACCTGCTCGATGCCGCCGATCCCGAATCCGACGAGCGCCTCCGGCGGATGGGCGAGGGCGTGGTCGAGGGTGCCGCGGGCGCCGTCGGCGCCGAACTCGCCGGGGATGTCGAAGATGTAGGCGACGCGGATGCCGTGCCGGTCGCGGGCCTCGCGGACGGCGTGGTCGAGGGCCTCGGTGATCGCGGGCATCGGCATCCCGGCCCGCTGGTGGGTGTAGGGGGTGACGGTCAGCTCGACGTAGCGGGCGTTCTGCGCGGCGAGGTCGCGGGCGGTGCCGAGGACGAGCGTCCCCACGTCCTCGGGCGTCCGGACGAGGCCGGAGACGGACTCGTACACCTCGGCGAAGTGCGGGAAGTCGCGGAACTCGTAGAAGGCGCGCAGCTCCCGCTCGTCCACCGGGACGGATCCGTCCGGGTGGCGGCGGGCGAGTTCGAGGACGGTGGGGACAGAGGCGGAACCCACGAGGTGGACGTGGAGCTCGACCTTCGGCAGGGCGTCGATGAACGCCTCGATGGATGTGGTGTCGGTCAGCACACCGCGAAGCTAACAGCCGCCGGACCTGCCCTGACAGGCCAACCGCTCGAACCTGCCAGGGATACGTCAGAAACGTCCGGGCAGCGCTCGCGGTGCGGGAGAATGGGTCCCGTGCGGGCGGCTCGACTCATCTCCATGGTGCTCCTCCTGCAGTCGCGGGAGACGATGACCGCGGGCGAGCTGGCGCGGGAGCTGGAGGTCTCGGAGCGCACCGTCTACCGCGACATGGAGGCGCTGTCGGCGGCCGGGGTCCCGGTGTACGCCGACCAGGGGCGCGGCGGCGGCTACCGCCTGGTCGGCGGGTACCGGACGCGGCTGACGGGCCTCACCCGCGAGGAGGCGGAGGCGCTGTTCCTGTCCGGGCTGCCGGGCCCGGCCGGGGAGATGGGGCGCGGCGACGCGGTGGCCGCGGCCGAGCTGAAGGTCCTGGCGGCGCTGCCCGCGTCGCTGCGGGACGCGCCGTCGCGGGCGGGCCAGCGGTTCCACCTGGACGCGCCGGGCTGGTTCGGCGGCTCCGGGCCGCCGCCGCTGCTGCGCGATCTCGCGCGGGCCGTGTGGGAGGACGAGCGCGTCGAGCTGCGCTACCGCCGCGGGGGCACCGAGGTCACCCGGGAGGCCGAGCCGTACGGGCTCGTGCTGAAGAGCGGCACCTGGTACCTGGTCGCGCGGGTCGGCGGCGGGCACCGCACCTACCGGGTGGACCGGGTGAGGGACGTCCGGCCCACCGGAGCCCTCTTCGAGCGGGACGAGGACTTCGATCTCGCCGGGCACTGGCGGGAGCAGGCGCAGGGCTTCCTGCGGTCGATCCTGCGCGAGGAGGTCACCGTCCGGCTGTCGCCCGCCGGGATGCGGATCCTGCGGTACGCGGTCGAGCCGTACGCGGCGCTTCGGGCGGCCGAGGACGCCGGCGAGCCCGACGAGCGGGGGTGGGTGGTGACCACGCTCCCGGTCGAGTCGGCGGACGTCGCGGCGTCCGAACTGATGCGGCTCGGACCCGAGGCCGAGGTTCTGGCTCCCCCGGAGCTGCGCGAGCGGATGGCGGATGCCGCCGCCAGGCTCGCCGGGCTGTACGCGGCGCGGCGGCCCGGCTGAGCGCGCCCCGCCCCGGCGCGGCTCCGCCGCGCTAGTCCTGCTTGCGGGCGATAGCCTCGCCCAGTTCCTGCTTGGTCATCTTCGAGCGGCCCTGGACGTCCAGGCGCGCGGCGCGGTCGTAGAGCTCCTTCTTGCTGCTGCCCTCGACGTCCACGCCGCCGGCGGTCCGGCCCCGGCCGCGGCGTGCGTCGGGGTCCTTGGCCCGGGGATCGGACGGGCCCTTGCGGCCCTTGGGCACCCACCGGTCGCCCCTCTTCTCGAACTTGTGCTTGAGCGCCGAGTAGGCGGTGCGGTGCGCCCGCTCTCCCTCGCCGTAGGTCTCGGCGGCGGAGTCGTGGGCCTTGGCGAACGTCTCCTGCGCCTCCTCCGTGGAGCGCTGCAGCGTCCCGGGAAGCTCCGACTTCACCGGCTTCCCGCGCTTGATCATCGGCATGGCTGCTCCTTTCACCTCGTTAAACGCCATAACCGGACAGCATCGATTCAAACCGGCGGAGCGGGGTGAGGCCCCCGCCGAGGTGCCGGATCGGCGGGGGCCCGAGGCCGGAGGCCTAGCGGTAGCCGGTGACGTCGGCGGGACGTCCGGCGTGCTCGACCTCGACGATGTAGCGCCAGGCGTCGGGACGGCTGCCGTCGGCGTCGGTGAACCCGTAGACCTGCGCGAGGCCCCCGCTGGACAGCGAGGCCCCGTTCCAGCGCGCCCGGTCCGGGTCGGCGGCGAGGGCCGCGACGGCCCGCCCCACGAACACGGGGGACTCGGAGATCGCGAAGTGCGGGACCTTCTCCGTGGCGTCGAGCCAGTTCTCCTCGGTGACGCCGAAGTTGTCGAGCATCGCCTCCGAGCGCAGCCATCCGGGCGTCAGCGACAGCGCGGTGGCGCCGTACTCCCCGATCTCCTCGGACTGGGCGAGCGCCATCCGGATCACGGCGCTCTTGGCCAGGTCGTAGAAGTACCCGACGTCCTTGCGGTACTGCGCGTTGTACTCGGCGGTGCCGTCGGTCACCTCGACCACCAGCCCGCCCGGTTCCCGGATCAGCAGGGGGAGCGCGCGGTGGCTGGTGATGGCGTGGGTCTCGATGGCCAGCCGCAGCAGCCGCAGCCCGTCGTCGAGGGACTGCTCCCACAGCGGCTTGCCGAACTGGAACAGGTGGTCGGCGCCCCAGACGTCGTTGACGAGGACGTCCAGCCTCCCCTGCTCCTCGTCGATGCGGCGCACGAGCGCGGTGACCTGGTCCGGGTCGAGGTGGTCGACCTGGACGGCGATTCCCTCGCCGCCCGCGGCCGTCACCATCTCCGCGGTCTCCTCGATGGTCTCGGGACGGTCCATCTCCGACCGGTGCGACCGCGTGGTCCGTCCCGTCGCGTACACGGTCGCGCCCGCGGCGCCGAGCGCGGCGGCGATGCCGCGGCCGGCGCCGCGCGTTCCGCCCGCGACCAGGGCGATCTTTCCTTTCAGCGCACTGCTCATGGAGACGATGCTGGCACCGAAACCTGACAGGCTGCGTCAGGGTTCCGTCTCCGGTCGCCCGGTTTCCGGTCAGGTGAAGATGCTCACCCCGCCGGGGCCGACGAGCAGCCCGACGACGATGAGGACGATCCCCCAGAGCAGGTCGCGGCGGGCGAGGATCACGTAGATCCCCGCGATCACGAGGATGACGGCGATGAGCCACAGAATTGTCATCATGGGCCCGAGAGTCCCCGGTAGATTCACGGCAAAACCGGCATCCTGGTACGGATGTCCATATTTGCCGTTATGGACGGAGGGGGAGCGGCCTCCCCCTCCGTCCGGGATAACGGCGATCACCCGCACCGCCCGGGGGCGGCGCGGTGGCCGGTGACCAAGTCTTCCGGGTGCGCCCGCGCCGGCGACAGCGACCTCAGGACCATTTCGGCCCGGCCGCCCTCCTGCTTCAGGAGTAGGACGGGTTCAGCTCCACGAATGGTTCAACTCTGCGAGCGGCTCAGCTCCAGGACGTTCGCGACGATCCGGTGCCCGGCCCCGCCCGCCGCGGTGAGGATCGACTCCGGGTGGAACTGGACGGCCCAGCGCCGCCGCTCCGGGTCCTCGATCCCCATGACGACGTCCCCGGTCAGCGCCGTCACCTGGAAGCCCTTCACCCGGTCGGGCGTGGCGTGCAGCGAGTGGTAGCGGGCCGCGGTGAACTCGTCCGGGAGCCCCTCGAACAGCCCGCCCCCGGAGTCGAGCGCCGTGACCTTGACCTGGCCGGGCTTGCCGTGGGACGGCTCGGGCAGCAGCGCCAGCTCGCCGCCGGCGTGCTCGACCATCGCCTGGAGCCCGAGGCAGACGCCGAAGACCGGGAGTCCGCGGGCGTCCAGCGCGTCCAGGAGGGCGCCGGTGCCGAAGTCCGCGGGCCGGCCGGGACCGGGCGAGAGCACGACGAGGTCGGGAGCGTGCTCGTCCAGCATCCGCGCCGGGAACCCGTGCCGGAGCGTGACCACGGCGGCGCCCTGCTGGCGGAAGTAGTCGGCGAGGGTGTTGACGAACGAGTCCTCGTGGTCGACGAGGAGCACCTTCAGGCCGTCGCCGGGCTGCGCGGGGAGCGGCGCCACCTCGGGGGCGGCGACCCCGGCCGCCTTCTGGGACGCGGTGAGGGCCCCGAGCAGCGCACTCGCCTTGAGGTGGGTCTCGCGCTCCTCCTCGTCGGGGTCGGAGTCGTACAGCAGCGTCGCCCCGGCCCGGACGGTCGCGACGCCGTCGCGGATCTGCGCGGTCCGCAGCGTCAGGCCGGTGTTCATCGACCCGTCGAAGCCGACGCATCCGACGGCGCCGCCGTACCAGCGGCGCGGCGCCTCCTCGTGGTCCTCGATGAACTGCATCGCCCACGCCTTGGGCGCGCCGGTGACGGTGACCGCCCACATGTGGGTGAGGAACGCGTCCAGCGCGTCGAACCCGGGGCGCAGCCGCCCCTCGATGTGGTCGACGGTGTGGATCAGCCGGGAGTACATCTCGATCTGCCGGCGGCCGAGGACGCGCACGCTGCCCGGTACGCAGATCCGCGACTTGTCGTTGCGGTCCACGTCGGTGCACATGGTCAGCTCCGACTCGTCCTTGGCGGACGCGAGGATCGTGCGGATCTGCTCGGCGTCCTCCAGCGCGTCGGCGCCGCGCTTGATCGTCCCCGCGATCGGGCACGTCTCGACGCGGTCGCCGCTCACCCGGACGAACATCTCCGGCGACGCGCCGACCAGGTACTCGCCGTCGCCGAGGTTGAACAGGAACTCGTACGGCGCCGGGTTGGTCTCGCGCAGCCGCTCGAAGAACGCGGCGGGCGCGTCGCACCGCGCGTACATGGCGTGCCCGGGGGTCACCTCGAACAGGTCGCCGCGGACGAACTTCTCCTTGGCGTCCCGCACCATCTGCGCGTACACGCCGGGGACGGGCTGCTCCGGCAGCCGGGCGCCCGCCGGCGGCGCGGGCGTCGGCGCGGTGGCGCGCGGCAGCCCCGCGGTGCTCGCCCCGCCGGCCTCGAACTCGTACGACATCCGGTGCGAGGTCTCGCGCTTGCGGTCCACGACGATCATCTCGTCGGCCAGGTGGAGGACGAGGTCGCGCTGGTCCGCGGGCCGCTCGGCCCTCGTCCGGAGCGGCTCGAACTGCAGCGACAGGTCGTACCCGAACGCCCCGTACAGGCCGAGGTGGGGGTCGTCGCAGCGGAACAGGCCGACGACGGCGCGCAGGGCGGTGAAGACGGTCGGCTGGCGGCTGCGCTCCTCTTCGGGGAAGAACTCCTCCGCGGGCGGGACGACGACCTCGAACAGGCCCGGCTCGTCGGCCCGCACCTCGCCGGTCCCGCGAAGCGCGCCGGCCACGGCGGGCAGGAGGACGCGCCCGCGCTCGTTCAGGGTCCGCACGGCGACCGCCCGGCCGCGGGCGACGATCTCCAGGCACGGGTCGATGTAGGCCATGTGCCAGCGGCTGTAGCGGCCCGGGTACTCCATGCCGGAGCTGAGGACGCCGCCGCGCCGCTCCCCCACGGAGGCGACGAGGGCGTTCAGCACGTCGGACTTGCGCTCGGGGTCGACCGGCGTGGCGGTACGGGTGACCCGCACGCCTCCGGCCGTGACGAACTCGCTGGTCAGCGGCTGCTGCTGTGGGACGGTCTCCACCGCGGTGGCCCCTCGTTGTCAGGGCCCTGCACCCAGGCGGAGAGCATGAGGAACGACCGCCGGGTGAGGGCGGTCGCCTGGGTCTGCACGTGCTCGAACCGGCGCCGCCTCAGCGGCGCCACCACCACCGGGAGGCTACGGTTCGCATGCCCGCGAGGCTACCACGGGCGGGGGCGGAGGGCTCGTACCGCCCGTTCACCAGGCCGGCCGGGCCGTCCCCGATCGCTCAGGCCCGCCCGTACCGGTCCTCAAGGCGCTCGATGTCGTCCTCGTCGAAGTGCCCGAAGGCGATCTCCATGACGCGCACGGCCGGCCCGTCCGAGCCGAGCCGGTGCGTCTCGCCGGCCCGGATCAGAACCCGTCCCCCCACCTCGGGCAGGATGCGGCGCCCGGCCACCTCGAAGACCGCGCCGGGGTCGAGCGCCACCCACAGCTCGTCGCGGTCGCGGTGCCGCTGCAGGCTGAGCCGCTGCCCCGGCTCCACATGGATGATCTTCACGGTGGACGGCTCGTTGAGCGTGAAGCGCTCGAAGCCTCCCCAGGGCCGCCGCTCGGTCTCCACGACCGGTTCGGGCCGCACGCCGGTCTGGGCGTCGGTCTGCACGGGGGCGTCGGTCTGCACGGTCACCTCGGGGATCGCGGGTCGTCGGTCGTCTGCGGGGCGCGGGCGCCGGACGCGGCCGCCGGCAGCCCGCCGAGGACGAGGTCGACGAGGCCGTCCACGACGTCCTCCCTCGGCACGTCCTCGTCATGGTCGAGCCACCAGTCGCCGGCCGTCTGCACCATGCCGACGATGGCGTGGCCCCACACGTAGGCGCGGGTCCGGTCCGCCATCTCCCCCTCGGCGATCATCACCTCGGCCAGCTCCCGGCTCACGTCGCGGATCATCGTGCTCATCGCGCTGTGGGTGGCGGTGTCCTCGGCGCTGGCCCGGTGCATGAGGAAGCGGTAGAGGTAGAGGTTCTTGGAGATCGTCGACAGGTAGGTGTCGATGGTGGAGCGGGTGCGGTCGCGGATCGGGCCGCCGCTGGAGAACTCCTCCCGGATGCCCTCGATCAGCTTGCGCGTGTGCCGCTCGGCCAGCGCCTGGTAGAGACCGCTCTTGTCGCCGAAGTGGCGGTACAGGATCGGCTTGCTGATCCCCGCCTCGGCGGCGATCGCGGCCATCGACGCCTCCGGGCCCTCCCGCTGGATGACCCGGTCGGCGGCCTCGAGCAGGGCGCGGCGGCGCCCGGGATCCCGCCGTGGTCCCGGCCCGCCCCGCGAACGTGTCATGCAAGCAAAGGTATCGGGGGTGTTACCCGGTGACAACACTGCCTGGCCTGCGCGGAACTTCCCCTGCGGCGACCTTCCGGCACACGGCGGCGGCGGATAACGTGATCTGGGTGCGGACGCTCTACTCGGTGCGGCTGGAAGGCCTGGCCGCCAACCCCGCCGCCCCGGCCGATCTCCTGCTGCTGATCCTGGAGCGAGCCGAGCACCCGGTCAGGATCGCCCTCCTGCACCGCGCCGGGGTGCCCTCCGCCGTGTACGACGCCGCGGCCCGGCACCCGGATCCGCGGACGCGGCGGCTGGTCGCGCGCACCGGTCACGCGCCCGTCGCGATCCGGGCGCGCCTCGCCGGCGATCCCGACCCCGGAGTCCGGCTCGCGGTGGCCGCGCGGTCCGAGTCGTGGCAGCGGCCCGCCCCCCTCC
>NZ_SMKH01000204.1 GCF_004348515.1 Actinomadura sp. KC345
CCCGCCGCCGTGCCGTGCGCCCCGAGCGGTGATACCCCGCTCGCCGGGGTGCGGGTCGTCGAGTCCACCAACCGCGTCCAGGGGCCGCTCGCCGGGCACCTGCTCCACCTGCTCGGCGCCGAGATCGTCCGCCTGGAGCCTCCCGGCGGCGACCCGATGCGCGGCGTCCCGCCCCTGGCGGGCGACTGCTCCGCCCGCTTCCTCGCACTGAACCGGGGCAAGGGCGCCGTCGAGGCCGACCTGAAGACGGGCGCGGGGCGGGAGGCAGCGCTCCGGCTCCTCGCGTCGTCGGACGTCTTCCTCCAGAACTGGCCGCCCGGCCGGGCGAGCCTGTTCGAGCTGGACGCCGGCGACCTGGCGGCCGTCCGGCCGGGCCTCGTCTACGCGCACGCCGGAGGCTGGGCCGACGTCCACCCCGCGCCCCAGCCCATGGGCACCGACTATCTCGTCCAGGCGTACACGGGAGTCGCGGCGGCGCTGGCGGCGGACGGGCAGGCCCCGGCGCCGACGCTGATGACGATCACCGACGTGCTCGGCGCCCTCATCGGCGCCGAGGGGACGGTCGCGGGCCTGCTCGCCCGCGCCCGCGGCGGCACCGGTGTCCGCGTCGAGACCGGGCTCGTCGACGCCGCCCGCCTCCTGCTCGGCGCGCACACCGACCACCCGCGCACCGACCACCCGCACACCGACCACCCGCACACCGACCACAGGGCCGGAGCGACGGCGCCGACCGCGCCCGTCGTCACGGACCTCGCCGCGATGGTCGCCGACCCCGTCTACGAGAGACTCTTCGAAACCGGCGCCGGAGCCGCCTACAGCCGCAGCCCGTGGACGTTCACTCCCCAGCCCCCGCATCGAAGAGAGGACGCATGAGAACCGCCACCGCCTCCCCATGGAGATCAGCCAACGGAGTCGCCATCGCCGACCGGGTTCCCGCGGAGACGCGCGCGGCCTGGACCGCCGCCGGGCTGTGTCCCGGCCGGGACCTCTACGCGCTGTTCCGCGACCACGTCCGCGCCGCACCCGCGCGCGAGGCGGTCATCGACGAGGCGGGCGCGCTCGACTACGCGGCGCTCGACGACCGTGTCCGGCGGGCGGCCGCCGCGTTGCGGGCCGCCGGGCGGGGGTCCGCCGACATCATCGCCGTCCTGCTGCCGAACGGGCGCGACGCCGTCGTCGCCGAGCTGGCGATCGCGGCGATCGGCGCGGTGGCCCTGCCGATTCCCCACACGCACCGGCCGCGCGACATCGCGAGCCTCCTCGGCCGGTCACGCGCCGCCGCGCTCATCACCGCCCCGGAGACGGCCGCGGCGGCCGAGGGGCACCCCGGCCTCCACGTGTGGACGCCGGGCACGCCGCCGTCCGGGGGGATCCGCTCCCTGGACGAGGCCCTCGGCGGGGAGGAGCGGGCCTGGCGTCCCGAGGGCGTCGACCCGGAGGCACCGGCCCGCATCCTGGTCTCCTCGGGCTCGGAGTCGGAGCCGAAGATGGTGGCCTACTCCCACAACGCGATGGCGGGCGGGCGCGGCAACTACGTCGCCGCCCTGAGACGCGGCCCGGAGCCGATGCGGGCCCTGGTGCTGGTCTCGCTCGCGTCGTCGTACGGGTCGCTGGCGACATCGGTGATCGTCGCGCGGCACGGCGGGACGCTGGTGCTGCTCCCGCGCTTCGGCGCCGCCGCCGCGCTCGACGCCGTCGAGCGGCACCGTCCCACCCACCTCTTCGGTGTGCCGACCATGCTGTGGCGGATGGGCGAGTGCGGCACGGGCGCGGACGTGTCCTCGCTCCACGCCGTCGTCTCCAGCGCGGGCCCGGTGCACCGGCACGTCCACGACGCCTGCGTCCGCCGGTTCGGCATGCCGCCGGTCAACATCTACGGGTCCAGCGACGGGGTCAACTGCCACACCGGCCGCGACCCGTCCCGATGGGAACCCGGGCTGGCCGGCGTCCCCGATCCCGATGTGGCGCGGATCGGCATCCGCGACCCGGAAGGACGGCCGCTGCCTCCCGGTCAGGCGGGGGAGATCTGGGCGCTGGGACCGATGACCCCGTTGTGCTACGTCGCGGCGCCGGACCTGGACGCCCGGTACCGGGCCCCGGGCGGCTGGGTGCGCACCGGCGATCTCGGCCGGCTGGACGCCGACGGCACGCTGTGGGTGCTCGACCGGCTCAAACGCATCGTGATCCGCGGCGGTATCGGGATCTCCCCGGCCGAGGTGGAGCGTGCGCTCCTCGGCCACCCCGGCGTCGCCGACGCGCACTGCGTCCCGGTGAGCGACCGGGACCTGGGCGAACGCATGTGCGCCTGCCTGGCACCGCGCCCCGGGGCCCCGCCGCCGTCCCCCGCCGAGCTGATCGCGTACCTGCTGGAACGCGGCCTGGACAGGCGCGGCCTGCCCGAACGCTTCCTGATGCTGCCCGAACTGCCGCTCGGCCCCACCGGCAAGGTCGACGTCTCCGCCCTCACCCGCGCCGCCGCCGAGGCCGCCGTCACGGCGGACGGCGCGGGCCACCCCGGCCAGGAGCGACGATGAGCGCGTTCCGCATCGACCTTCACGCGGCCGCGCCGGACGTCCACGCCGCGATGGCCGGCCTCGACAGGGCCGCGAGCGCGGACCTCGATCCTCTCCTCGCCGAACTCGTCCGCGTCCGCGTCTCCCGGATCAACGGCTGCGCGTTCTGCCTGTCGGCGCACACGCGGGCGGCGGTGGAGGCGGGAGAGGACGAGCGCCGGCTGGACGCGCTCGCGTCCTGGCGCGAGAGCCCGCGGTTCACCGGCGCCGAGCGGGCCGCCCTGGGCCTGGCCGAGGCCATGACCTCGATCGGCCCGGCGGGCGTCCCCGACGCCGTCTTCGCCGCCGCCCGCGAGCACTTCGACGAGACCGCCCTGGCCCATCTCCTGTGGACGATCGCCGCCATCAACGCCTGGAACCGGGTGAGCATCGCCGCGTTCCCCTGACGCTCAGCGGGAGCGGAGGCCCCGGTCGGCGAAGGTGATCAGCCATTCGAAGCTCTCGTCGACGTCGGCGCTCCACTGGAAGCCGTCGGCCGCCTGCAGCGTGGCGAAGCCGTGGCAGAGGCTGCGGAGCGTGCGCAGGGCGTGGTCCACGTCGGACTCTCCGATCTCGTAGCCGCGCAGGACCGCCGTGAACGCGCCGAGCAACCGCCCGCCCGCGGCGGTCAGCGGATCGTCCGGGCCGGACGGCTCCACGCCGATCGTCGCGGCGTACCGTCCGGGATGCTCCAGGACGAAGGCGCGGAAGGCCCGCGCCGCGGCCCGCAGGGCGTCGCGGCCCGCGTACCCCTGGACCGCGCCGCCCACGGCATCGGCGGCCTCGTGCAGCGCCAGCACCGCGATGCGCCGGTTGAGGTCCTCCTGGCCGCCCACGTGCTTGTACAGCGACGGGGTGCGGACGCCCACCCGCTCGGCCAGCAGGCCCATCGTCAGGTTGGGCAGGCCGACCTCGTCGGCCAGGGCGGCGCCGGCCGCGACCACGGCCGCCGGGTCCAGGCCGGCCCTAGGCACGAGCGGCGTTCTCTCGGAGGAAGGGGAGCATCAGCGAAACCACCTGGTCGGGGAACTGGTCGTGCGGGTAGTGCCCCGCGCCCTCGATCATCTCAAGACGCCCGAGCCCGGACGGCAGGGCATCGACGATCGCCGACCCCTCCGCGTGCGGGTCGGCCCAGTCGGGGTCGAGCGTGCCCATCACGACCAGGACCGGGCAGCGGACGTCGCCGAGTCGCGCGCCGGCGTCGGTGGGGGCGGTCCGGCCCATCCCCTTCAGGGCCTTCATCCGGCCCGGCTCGCGCACCAGGGACTCGATGCGGCGGAGCCGCTCGTCCCAGTGGGCCGGCTTCGCGCCGGGGTAGGCGACGTCGAGGTACGAGCGCCAGAGCCGCACGCTGCCGAGCAGGTTCGCCCCGAGGAGCCGCAGCATGCCCTGCCGGTAGCGCTTCACCCGCAGATCGCCGAGGCGGACCGACTGCTTGCGGGTGAACGGCGCCAGCTCGACGACCGCGCTGACCAGCGACGGCTCCCGTGCCGCGGCGATGGTGGCCGCGCCGCCGGCGATCGAATGGCCGACGAGCACGGCCGGGCCGCCGCCCAGGTGGCGGAGCACGGCGAGCAGGTCACCGGCGATGGCGGTGCGGCTCCAGTCCGTCCAGCCGGTGCTGGACTCGCCGCAGCCGCGCAGGTCCACCGCGGCGACCCGGTGGCCCGCCGCCACCAGCCGCTCGGACACGGCGCGGTAGGCGGCACGGCTGTCGCCCATGCCGTGCGCGAGGACGACCAGCGGACCGGTCCCCGCCACCTCGTAAGCGATCGTGCCGCCGTCGACGGCCAGGTACTCGGTCATGGCGTCCTCCCGGATGGCTAATGGCATTAGCTAGAAGCTAACCCAATTAGCTGATCCTGTCAACGACGAGGATCCGGGCGGTGGGCAGGGCGGTGGGCACGGCGCCGGGCGTAGTGCGCGGTGAGGATCAGGACCAGCGGGCCCCACAGCAGGAGGGGCGCGTAGGAGATGTTCATGACCACGCCCGCGGTGCCGTGCGGGAACTCGGGGTGTGCCAGGGGCCCGTCCGGAGTCACCGCGAGAAACAGGCAGAGGCCCGAGACCGCGACGCCGCCGAGGACGGCCGGGACGATCGCCGCGAGTGGCGGGACCCGCCGGCCGCCGAGGCGCGGAATCCACCGCGGCACCGTCTCCCCCCATGGCCGGACCAGGCCCAGGGTCAGGAACGCCGCCGCCTGTGAACCGACCGTCAAGGCCAGCACGTACACCATGATGTCGATGCCCGTGTACATCTCGCCGAGGCGACCGGTGAACCCGACATCGGCGCCGAAGCCCAGAGCCATCCGCCAGATGCCGGACGGCACCGTGCACAGGACGGTCGCCCAGGCACACCAGACCGCCCAGCGAGGAGCGCCCGTGCTGCCCGGGATCTTGGAACCTTCCGCGGTGGCGGGAAGGGAGCGTGTGATGGACATCGCGTCCTCCGTGATGACAGGGGGTGCAGACCCCTCAACCATCGCGATTCCGCTGACCCCGGAGGATCCCCAACGAAGGCGAACCGCCTCACCCGTCAGAGGGATCCCCACGCTCACCGCACAAGCGAAAGTCCGTGCCTCCACCGGATCCAGGATCCGGTGGAGGCACGGACGGTATGCGCCTTGGAGGTCAGGCGGCTTCGATGCGCTGGGCGAGCCAGTTCTCGAGGACGATCAGTGCGGAGCGTCCGCTCTGGTCGACGGGGGCGGTGCCGTACTGCTCGTGCCGCCGCGTGCCGTAGAAGACGGCGGCGTCGAGGCCCTCGTTGATCAGATGAGCGGGCGACAGCTGGGTCTTCAGGAGCTGGTTGAGGGTGCCCTTCGGCAGCGGAACCCCGGCGACGCCCAGGCCGTGCTCGGCCAGGTCGGCGATCTGGGGGGCCATGGAGAGCAGGTCGACGCCGTAGAAGTCGTTCAGCGACTTGGCCGGGTTGGCCGGGTCGATGGTCACCTTCCGCTTCGGGTCGAAGTTGTCGAGCTTGTCCTGGATGGTACGCAGGTTGCGGGTGATCCGGACCCAGTCGACCCGGTCGAGGATGACCAGGGCCTCCCCGACGGCCCGCTCCGGGGAGCCGGGCGGCCACATCGACAGCAGCGCGGCGAGCGGGGTGAGGTCGACGCGGTTGGCCGTCTTGGCCAGCGGCAGCAGCTTGTCCTCGATCGCGACCAGGGAGCGGTACACGCCTCGCGCGTCGCCCTTCTGGACGTACGCGGGCAGGGCCTTCGCGGCGCGCTGGATCCCCTGGTAGTCGATCTTGCTGATGCCGCCGATGATGTTGCTCGCCTGGGCGAGCAGCGCGACCGGCTGGAGCCCCTGGATGACCTTGGTGACCTTGGCCACCTCGGCGGCGGGCAGCCCGGTCAGCGGCGCGGCCTTGGCGGCGGCGGCGAGCGCCGCCTGCGCCAGCCCGGCCGTGTTCCCGGCCTTCGCGGCGGCGATCACGCCGTCCAGGTCGGTGGCGAGCCCCACGAGGTCGGTGTTGTTCAGCGCCTGCAGCACCTGGCCCGCGGTGTGGTTCTGCGAACCGGGCGGGGCCTGGAGCAGGGAGTTCACCAGCATGGGGTTGGCGACCGCGCGGGTGAGCGCCTGCAGCGGGCCGACGAGCGCGGCCAGCTCGCCCGCGGTACGGGCCGCGGCGGCGGAGTCCTTGCCGCGCGCCTGCCCGGCCAGCGTCTTCACGCCGGTGGGCACGGTGGACAGGTCGGCCGGCTTGCCGTTGACCTTGCCGAGGTCGGTGGCGAGCTCGTTCTGCGCCGACTGGTGCATGTTGGCGAGGCCGACCTGGCCCAGCACGGTGCCGAGCGTGGAGGAGAGCTTGTTCTCCTCAGGCAGGGCGCAGTACAGGTCGCCCTTGAGGCAGACGTTCGCGACCTTGCCGGACAGCGAGCCGAACCCCTGCGGCCGCGGCCCGGCGATGCCCTTGGTCCCGGGCATCGGGTCACCGAGGTTCACCTCGCCCTTGGTGCCCCTGGCCGGGTCGGCCACGCTCCCGCCCGCGATGTACGAGCCGGCCGGGACGGCGCCCTTCCCGGCTCCGATCGCCGCCGCGACGTCGCCGTTGACGTGGGCGCCCTGGCTGAAGCCGAGCCCGACGAACCGCGTTCCGGGGCAGGCACGGGCGATATCGGTCATCGCCTTGTTCGCCGCGTCGATGCCGGTCTGCTTGGAGTCGGCGTAGGTCTTGCCCTGGTCGAACGCGGTGGCGTGGTAGCCGACCCAGTAGGAGGAGATCCGGTCGCCGAACCGCTGCTCCAGCGGTTCGGTGACGCCGCGGAGCATGCCGACCGGCGTGTTCGGGTCGGCGTTGGACGTGGTCTCCCAGGTGCCCGGCACGACGATCAACTTGATCGGGGTGCAGGCCATGGCCTCGGACGCCCGGGCCGCGGTGGCCGAGTTGTCCGAGTTCAGCAGCGGCACCGCCGCGGCGGCGGCGACCGCTCCGGCCACCGCGATCACGGTGGCCGGTCTGCGGTAGCGCTGGATCACCGATTTTCTGGCATGCGAGCCTGAACTCACTTGCGAATTCCTTTCAGGGGTGAAGTACGCCCCGGTCGGGGGGCGTAAAGGCGCCCCCTCAGGGGCGGAATGGCCTCAGGGTTTCGTCACTGGCCCTTCAGCGCGCAGAACCCGTCCTCGGCGGCCTTGAAGGTGGCCTCCGTCGTACCCTTGGACAATTCGGGCACGAAGTTGTAGCTGTTGGTGGCGACGACCGACTGGTGCTTGCCGTCCGGGCTGGTGAACCACTGGCTGAAGTAGCCGAGCCCGGCACCGTTGTGCCACAGCGCGGGGCCGCAGCGGGTCGGCTTGAGCATCACGCCGAGCCCGGCTGCCTTCTCGGCCGAGAAGGGCGTCATCATCTGCTTCTGCTGCGCGGGCGGAAGCAGCTTCCCGGTCGCGAGCGCGCGGGTGAAGTTGGCCAGGTCGTCCTGCGTGGACACGATGGCGCCACCCGGGCCGAGGTATGTGACGTTCGAGAACGAGATGTCCCGGAGGCTCAGGAAGTAGCCGTGCATCCAGTTCCCGTACAGCTTGGGGTCGGACTCGGGGTAGGTGGTGTTGCTGAGTCCGAGCGGCTTGATGATCCGGTCGGTCACCTCGGCCGACGGGTGCCGTCCCGTCGCCGCCTGGATGATCAGGCCGGCCAGGTGGTAGTTGGCGTTGGAGTAGAAGTACTGGGCGCCGGGCGGCCCTATCTGCCCCTTGGACATGGCTATCTTCACCAGGTGGCGCGGGTCCAGCTTCCGGTACGGGTTGAGGTCGGCGACGTATTCCAGCGAGGTGGGGATGTCGTTGATGTAGTCGGGGAGCCCGCTGCTGTGGTTGAGCAACTGCCGGATGGTGATCTGCTTGCCGTCGTTGCCGCCGGCGTTGACCAGGCCGGGCAGCCACCGGTCGACGGTGTCGTTCATCGACAGCTTGCCCTCGGCCTCCAACTGCAGGAGCACCGTGGCCGTGAACGCCTTGGTGTTGCTGAAGATGCGGAACTGCGACTTGGGGTCGGCCGGAATGCGGCGGAACTGATCGTTCCAGCCGGTGGAGGCGTAGCGGTACGAGTCACCGCTGCGGACCATGCCGATCATGCCGGGCAGCTTGTGGTCGGTCCGGACCTTGTTCACGCGCTCTTGGAGGAGGGCCCCGGCCGGCCCGCTGAGGTCCGCCCCGGCGGTCGCGCTCGCCGGGGCGACCGCGGCCTCCTGCTCTTGGACCGTCACCACCACCGCGGTCGCGGTGGCGGCCGCGGCCACGAGCACCGCACCGGTTCGGACAAAGAACTTCCGACTTCGCATTTCGGGTCTCCAGGGGATTTACGCGATCTTGGAGGCGAGGCTAGCGAGACCCGTTGAAATTAGGATGACACCCGAATATCACGGGCTTCCGCATTCGTCTCGGGTGGATAACCGGTGCCTGGACATGCCTGAGAACGGCCGCCGACGCCAGGCGGTATCGAACGGCGTTAAAGGAGCGCGGGTGCCGTTCCGACGGTGACCGGACCTTCCCGGCCCGGGACCTGGTGCTCCTCCGCGGCGAGCCGCCGGGCGAACAGGGCGAGGAGGCCCTGCAGCCGGTACCGGTGGACGGACGGCTGCTGGACGAGGCTCGCGTCCACCAGGTTCTCCAGCGCCTGCTCGGCCCGGTGCGCGGCCCAGCCGAGGGTGGCCGCCAGCGCCCGGTGGCCGGCCTGCCCGGCCGGCGTGGTGCCCAGCGCCCGGAACGCGTGCCGCTCGGCGGCCGGAAGCCGGGCGTAGGAGAGCCGGAACGCCGCCTCCACGCTGCGGTCCTCCGCCGTGAGCTCGGCCAGGCGGCGCTCGTCGTCGGCCATCCGCCGCACCAGGTGCCCGATCGCCCAGGCCGGGCGGCTCTGGATCCGCGCGCCCGCGATGCACAGCGCCAGGGGCAGCCGGTCGCACAGGCGAGCCAGTTCGCCCATGGCGTCCGGCTCCCGGGCGGCGCGCTCGGCGCCCACGATCCGGGTGAGCAGCTCCTCCGCCGCCTGCCGGG
Source organism: Actinomadura sp. KC345 (assembly GCF_004348515.1). GTDB lineage: Bacteria > Actinomycetota > Actinomycetes > Streptosporangiales > Streptosporangiaceae > Spirillospora. The sequence continues at coordinate 9,054 of NZ_SMKH01000204.1, forward strand.
TGAGCGGCCCCAGCGAGATCCGGCGGTCCACGTCCAGCCCGACCAGCCGGTGGCGGCTGGTCACCAGGACCCGGCTGTCCGCCCCGGCGGGGAGCAGCGGCCGCACCTGGTCGGCGCCGGAGGCGTTGTCGAGGACCAGCAGCAGGCGCAGCCCGGCGGTCGCGCTCCGCCAGAACGCGACCAGCTCGTCCAGGTCGTCGAAGGCGTGCGCGGCGCCGATCGCCCGCAGCAGCCGTCGCAGCACGCGCTCCGGGGGCAGCGCCTCCCGGTGTTCGCTGTGCCCGTGCAGGTCGACGAACAGGCAGCCGTCCGGGTACCGGTGGCACAGCTGCCGCGCGGCGCGCACGGCCAGGGCGGTCTTGCCCGCGCCGGCGACTCCGTCCACCGCCGACACCGCGGGGTCGCCGCAGGTGAGCAGGTCCAGTTCCTCCTGCCTGCCGACGAGGTCCCCGACGCCGGCCGGAAGCTCGTCGGGGACGTGCCGCGTGGACCGCGTCTGGGAACGTTCCCCGGCGCGGGGCTCGCCGCGGGGGATGAGGCCCAGTGCCGCGTCGTCGCCGCGCAGCACCGCCTGATGCACGCTCCGCAGCCGCTCGCCGGGTTCGACCCCCAGGTCCTCCACCAGCCGGTGGCGGAGCTGCGAGTACGCGGTCAGCGCGTCGGCCTGCCGCCCGCTCCCGTAGAGCGCGCGCATCAGCAGTGCGGTGAGGGTCTCGCTGTGCGCGTGCTTGGCGATCTGGGCGTGCAGTTCGCCGATGGCGTCCACGGGCCGGCCGAGCTGGAACTGGCATTCGACCTTCTCCTGCAGGAGGGTCAGCCTTCGCTCCTCCAGCCGCAGGCGTTCGGCCTCCGCGAACGGCCCGGGGAGCCCGGCCAGCGGTTCGCCCTGGAACAGCTCCAGGGCGCGCTGGCAGGCGCTCACCGCGGCCGTCAGGTCTCCGGTTATCTTCGCCGCGGCCGCCTCGTCCGCGATCTGGTCGAGCCGCGTCAGGTCGAGCGTGCTCTCGCGGCTGACGAAGCGGTAGCCGCCCCGTTCGCGGGCGATCACCGACTCGCGGGGGCAGTCGTCGACCGCCCCCAGGCGGCGGCGCAGGCGGTGGACGTACACCGGCACGATCTTGCTGCCCGAGCCCGGCGGTTCGGCGCCCCAGACGCCGTCGAGCAGTTCCCGCCCGCTGACGGTCATGTCCGGGCGCAGCAGGAGCGCCGCGAGCAGCGCCTGCTGCCGGATGGGGCCGAGGTCGAGCCGGGTCCCGTCGCGCCAGGCGCGGAGCGGGCCCAGCACGGTGAAGTCGAGCGGGCGGGGGGCCGGGGCCGGCATCGTGTCCGAGGTCATCGCCATCATCAGACCGATCTCTTGAACTGCTGAGCGGGGTCGTCCGCGCGCCGAGGGGAGGCTCGCGCGGACCGGGCATAACGTTGTGATTGCACGCTATAACAATGTGATGCGCGAAAGCGGTGAACGGTTCGGAACGTTTCGGCGTCAGCCCGTCACTGCGTGGAGCGCGGGCGCCGCCCGCGCCGGGGCGCCGGCTCCTCCGCGGCGGCCTTGGCCGTCCCGAGGTCCTGCGGCGGGAGCCCGGCGGAGCGTTCGGCGGCCCGGCGGTCGTCCCCGAGGCCGACCAGCAGGTTGATCGCTTGCGGGCCCAGGATGTGCAGGACGCCGCGCCCCTCCTGGCCGAACATCCCTATGGTCTCCAGCAGCACGTAGCCGTGGACCATGCACCAGAACTGCCCGGCCACGAGGACCGGGTCGTCCTCGCGGATCCGCCCGGCGTCCATGGCGCGCCGCACCAGCCGTGGCAGCAGCGCGAAGGCGTCGTTCATCTCGGTCACCGTGGTCGGCGTGCCCTCGGTGGTGAGATCGTGCCCGAACGACGGGAGGGACCCCTGCGGAGCGAGTCCGAACATCAGCCGGTACCGCTCGGGACTGGCGAGCGCGTACTCCCGGTAGGCGAGCCCGAGAGCCAGCAGGTCGGCCACCGGGTCGTCGGTGTCGGGGAGCCGCAGATGGCGCTCGAAACGCGCGAACGCCTCCCGGCCGAGCGCCTCGTACACCCCGGCCATCCCGCCGAAGTGCGTGTACACCGCCATGGTGGACGCGCCGATCTCCGCGGCGAGCCTGCGGGCGTTCAGCGCCTCCGGGCCCTGCTCCTCGAGCAGTCGTAGCCCGGCCTCGACCAGCTTCTCGCGCGCCTCCGGTTCCGTCCTGGACATGACATTGTTATACCTCGTCGGCGGCCGGAGCGGCAGCCGGGCGACCATGATCTTTACCCCGATCCGGCGATCGCGGCACGGGTCAGCGCGTGGCGAGCACCAGCGCGCCCGCCGGGACGTTCAGGTCCCACCCGGTCCAGCCGGCGGCCGCCGGGCAGGCTGAGCGCGATCAGCGGCAGCACGTACCCGAGGACGACCCATTCGGTGAGGCTCGTGCTCGTGCCGAAGTCGTGCTCGATGGTGGGCAGCGCGACGTTGACGATGGTCACGTCCAGTTGCGCCATGAAGACCGCCAGTCCCGTGGCGGCGACCAGCCACCAGCGGTTCCGCGTGCCGGAGTCCTCCGTGCTCATCGCCGCCCCCAAGAACTTGTCAGCGTGTCCACTTAATAAAGTAGACACGCTGACAAATTCCCGCAACCGCCGTGCGGCGAGGCGAGGCTCAGGCCTGGGACGTGCCGGGTCCGGGCGGGATGAGGGGCTGGACGAGGCGCACGGCCTGGCGGACCAGCTCGTCCACGGGCGGCGCCACGTCCAATGTGGCGCCGTGCTCGTCCGGCTGGAGAACCTCCAGGGTCTCGAACTGGGAACGCAGCAGCGCGGGCGGCATGAAGTGGTCGCGGTCGCGCATCCGCCGGTGCAGCAGCTCCTCGGCGCCGTGCAGGTGGAGGAAATAGGTGTCCGGCGCCGGGCGGCGCAGCACGTCGCGGTAGGACCGCTTGAGGGCGGAACAGGCGAGGACGGTGGACGTCCTGGTGGCCCGCCGCTCGGCCGTCCAGCGGGCGAGCGCCTCCAGCCACGGCCACCGGTCGCCGTCGGTCAGCGGCTCGCCGCCGGACATCTTCGCGATGTTCGGGGGCGGGTGGAAGTCGTCGGCCTCGGCCATCGCCGGCCCGAACCGGTCCCGGAGGTGCCGCGCGACCGTGCTCTTGCCGCTGCCCGCCACCCCCATCACCACGATGTGGACACTCATGATCAAGGGGCCGCTCCGTCCGTGGGTACGCTGGCGGGCATGTCGACGCTGCACGAGGAGGTCCTCGGCAAGCTGGGGCCGTTGATCATCTCGGGATCCCTCGCGCCGGGGTCGAAGGTCAACCTGGAGTGGGTGCAGCAGGAGTTCGGCGTCTCGCGGACGGTCGCCCGGGACGCGGTGCAGGCGCTCGCGTCGATGCGGCTGGTCGCCAGCCGGCGGCGGACCGGCGTCACGGTGCTGCCGAAGGACGAGTGGGACTTCTACGACCGCACCGTGATCAGGTGGCGGCTCGACGGGCCGGAGCGCGGCACGCAGCTGCACCAGCTCTCGCAGCTGCGCACCGCGATCGAACCGCCCGCCGCCGCGCTGGCCGCCCGGCACGCGGACGGCCGCCAGCGGGACCGGATCGTCGAGCTCGGGGCGGTGATGGAGGCCGCGGGCGAGGCCGGCGACCTGGCCACGTTCCTCGAACACGACATCGCCTACCACCGGCTCCTGCTCGAAGCCTCGGGCAACGTGATGTTCGCCGGCCTCGCCTACGTCGTGGAGGAGGTGCTGCGCGGGCGCACGCTCCACCACCTGATGCCGCCGCAGCCCAAGCCCGAGGCGCGCCGACTCCACCTCGTGGTCGCCGAGGCCGTCGCCGGCCGCGAGTCCGAGGTCGCCAGGGCCGCGATGACGGCCATCTGCGTCGAGGTCACCGACGAGATGGGCCAGCTGGACGGGAGCAGCGCCCCGGCCTCCTGAACCGAGGGGGCTCAGGCGACCAGCCACAGCAGCGACGCGATCGCGAACACCGACAGCCCGAGCGTCGTCTCCATGACGGTCCAGGTCTTCAGCGTGGTCTTCTCGTCCATCCCGAACAGCCGGCTCACCAGCCAGAACCCGGAGTCGTTGACGTGCGAGAGCACGGTGGCGCCCGCCGCGATGGCGACGACGAGGAGGGTCAGCTTGAAGTCGCCGAGGTTCGCGTCGCCGACCGCGCCGGCGATCAGCCCGCCGGTCGTGGTCAGCGCGACGGTGGCCGAGCCCTGCGCGACGCGCAGCAGGGTCGCGATGATGAACGCCTGGAGGATCAGCGAGATGCCGAGGTCGGACAGGCTGCCGCTCAGCGCGTCGCCGATGCCGCTGAGCTCCAGGACCCCGCCGAACATGCCGCCCGCGCCGGTGATCAGGATGATCGAGCACACCGGGCCGAGGGCCTGGTCGACGATCTTGGTGACGGTCGCCATCGAGGCGTTGGGACGGCCGAGCACGAGGATCGCGGCGATGACCGTGATCATCAGGGCCACCGGGGTGATGCCGAGCAGGCTCAGGAAGTCGACCCAGTCCTGGTCCTCGGCGAGCACGCCGCTCTCGACCAGCGTCGTGAGCACGGTGTTGAAGGAGATCAGCACCAGGGGGATGAGCAGGAGCAGGAGGACCGTGACGAAGGACGGCGCCCGCCAGGTCGTCTCCCCGTCCTTCTCGCCGTTCCGTTCCGTGCCGTCCTGCACCTCGCCGAAGATCACGTCGGACACCGGCACGTCGATCCTGGCGGCGAGGAACCGGGAGACCAGCATGACGCCGACGTACCAGGCCACCACCGCGATCGGGATGCCGACGAGCAGCGTGAGCCCGACGTTGGCGCCGATCAGGTTCGCCGCGGCGACGGGACCGGGGTGCGGCGGGACGACCGCGTGCATCGCGGCGAACGCGCCCGCCGCGGGCAGCGCGTAGTAGAGCACGGACCCGCCGAAGCGCCGCGCCACGGTGAGGATGATCGGCACGAAGACGACGAGCCCGGCGTCGAAGAAGATCGGGAACCCGAACAGCAGGGACGCGACGCCCAGCGCGAACGGGGCCCGTTTCTCGCCGAACCGGCCGATGAGCGTGTCCGCGAGCGTCTGCGCGCCCCCGGTCACCTCCAGCAGCCGCCCGAGCATGACGCCGAACGCGACCAGCAGGGCCACCCCGCCGATGGTGTCGGCGAACCCGAACATCAGCACGTCGGGGATGTCGCCGGGCTCGAACCCGACGACGACGGCCGTGAGCACGCTCACCAGGACCAGGGATACGAAGGCGTGCAGCTTCACCTTCATGATCAGGAACAGCAGCACCGCCACGGCGCCGGCCGCGATCAGCAGCAGTGTGACGGTGCCGAACTGGGGTTCGATCGCTTCCACGGGGCAACTCCGATGCTTCCCGCCGCCCAGCCGGTCTCGGGCGCGTACGCACACCTTGCAGCAAAGGTAATACCTTTTACAAGTCCTCTCGCCCACGCTTTTCCGTCCGGCTTCGGGGCATCCGGGAGACGGGTGCGTTGTGAGAGCAGGTGTGGGGGATCGATGCGGAGGCCGCGGGGGC
>NZ_SMKH01000205.1 GCF_004348515.1 Actinomadura sp. KC345
GCCCGGGCGGGCCTCGGTGGAGCTGGTCACGGCGGGCAGGCAGACGCTCGATGAGCTGCACGCGCTGGTCGGGGCGCTCCGGACCCCGGCCGGCGAAGCCGGACCCGGCGGCGGGACGCTGGGCCTGGCCGACCTCGCCGCCGACTCCGCGTCGGTCGGCGTCCCCGTCGACCTCGTCGAGGAGGGCGACCCGGCGCTGCCCTCGCCGGCCATCGCGCGGACGGCGCACCGGATCGTCGGGGAGGCGCTCACGAACGTCCGCAAGCACGCGTACGGAGCGCACGTGCGCGTGGAGGTTCGGTACGAGCCCGAACAGGTGCGCGTCACGGTCAGCAACGGCAGGCCGCCCACGCGGAAGCCCGGCGCCGCGCGACCGGAGTCGGGTGACCCGGAGCTGGCGGCCGGGGGTTCGGGGACCGGGCTCCTCGGGGTGCGGCAGCGGGTCGAGCTGGTGGACGGGACGCTCGTGGCGGGGCCGACGCGGGACGGCGGATTCGTCATCGATGCGATACTGCCCGCATACGTGCCCACCTCCTCGCACACCGTGGGAGCACCGAGCCCGTGAACCCCGGCCCGATCCGAGTCCTGATCGTCGACGACGAACCGATGGTGTGCGCTCACCTGCGCACGATCCTCGGCACGGCCGCGGACATCGACGTCGTCGAACCGGCCCACGACGGGGAGGCCGCGCTGCGGGCCGTCGAGCGGCACCGGCCCGACATCGTCCTGATGGACCTCCGGATGCCCGGGATGGACGGGCTGACCGCGACCGAGCGCCTCAGGTCCCGTCCGGAACCCCCGGTGATCGTGGTCCTGACCACCTTCGACGCCGACGAGTACGTGATGCGGGCCCTGCGCGCCGGCGCCGCCGGGTTCCTGGTGAAGTCGACGCCGCCGGAGGATCTGATCGACCTGGTCCGCGCCGCCCGCAGAGGGCATACCGTGCTGTCGCCCGAGGCCATGCGGCGGCTGATCGCCTCCTCGTCTGCCGCGGAGCAGCACCGGGAGCACGCGCGGCGACTGGTCGCCGGGCTCACCGAACGCGAGACCGAGGTGCTGGCCTGCCTCGGCGAAGGGCTGTCGAACGCGCAGATCGGCAAGAGGCTCTCGCTGACCGAGGCGACGGTGAAGAGCTACGTGTCCCGGATGCTGGTCAAGCTCGGCTGCGAGAACCGCACCCAGGCGGGCCTGGCCGCGCACAACGCCGGCCTGGTCGGCTAGCCCTCCCCGCCGTCGGATGGTTCGGGGACCCCTCCGCGCCGCCCGTTCCGGCGCCTGGAGGTGCGGTGGCGCGGGGCCTCTAAGGTCCGATGTATTGCGCGGGTGACCTCGATGTCTGATGTATGCTCGACCGTGCTCGAACGACCGACCAGGGGGACGGAACGTGTCCAGCACCAAAGGCAACACCTCGGGCCGTTCCGGCGCGGGGACGGCGTCGGCACTGCCGGTCAGCCGGCTGCGCCCGGCCTACCAGCAGGTCGCCGACCAGTTGCGTGAGCTGATCCTGGACGGGTCCCTCGCTCCGGGCGACCGCCTTCCGCCGGAGGGCGAGATCGGCGGCAACTTCGGGGTGAGCCGCAGCACGGTCCGCGAGGCGCTGCGCGTGCTGGCGTCCCAGGGTCTGGTCAAGACCGTCCGCGGCACCACCGGCGGCACGTTCGTCTCGCACATCGAGCCCGACCAGATCAGCGACTTCCTCGAGGCCGGCATCGGGCTGATGTCGGGCTCGGCGGCGCTTCCGCTGTCGGCCATCCTCGAAGCCCGCGAGCTGCTGGAGGTCCCCGCCACGGCCATCGCGGCGGAGCGGCGCGAGCAGCGGCACCTCGACGCGCTGCGCGCGGTCACCGAGCGCGAGAAGCGCTCCCGCGGCCGGAGCATGAAGTTCCAGGAGCACCGGCACTTCCACGGGATCATCATGGAGGCGACCGGGAACGGGCTGCTCACGATGATGACGCAGCCGGTCTTCCACGTCCTGCGCACGCGGTTCCTGAACACCGACTCCCCCGCCGAGTTCTGGGCGCAGGTCGACGACCAGCACGAGCACATCATCGCGCTCCTCGACGAGGGACACGGCGAGGCGGCCAGCGCCGCGATGCGCGACCACCTCCGCCACATCCGCGACGCCTACAGCGAAGGCTGAGCCGTCAGGCCCAGCCGGGCGGGCGGTTCTCGCGGTGGGCGAGGAAGCCCTCCCGGCCGTCGGAGTCCGGCGCCGTGACGTAGGAGAGGAACTCCTCGACCTCCGCGGTGACCGCCTCGGCCAGGGGAAGCCCGTCGCCCGCGGCGAACTGGCGCTTCATCGCGGCCATCCCGGCGCGTGAGTTCCGGCTGAGGCCGGTGGCGAGCTCGGCGACGGCCGCGTCGAGCTCCCCGGCCGGGACGGCCTTCAACGCGAGGCCGAACTCGACGGCCTCCGCGGCGGAGATCCAGCGGCCGGTGAGAAAGATCTCCTTGGCGCGCTGGCGGCCGACGACGCGGGGAAGCCGCGCCGTCGAGCCGCCCACGGGGATGAGGCCGAAGCCGGCGTGCGCGTCGGCGACCCGCGCCGAGTCCGCCATCAGCACCAGGTCGCAGGCCAGCAGCAGCTCGAACCCGCCGGCGCGGGCCAGGCCGTTGACCGAGGCGATGACCGGCATCGGCAGCCGCTCCAGCCGCAGGGTGAGGGCCACGAGCCGCCTGGCCGTCCGCTCCCAGACGGCGGGATCGGCGAACGCCTCGTCCAGCAGGGCCAGGTCGAGTCCCGCGGTGAACGCGCGGCCCGTCCCGCCGATGACCAGGACGCGGACATCGGGGTCGGCCACGGCCGCGTCGATCGCGGCCTCCAGGTCGTCGAGCGCCTGCACGGTCAGGCTGTTCAGCGAGTCCGGGCGGGTGAAGGTGATGCGCGCCACCCGGTCCGCCACATCGAGGGTCATGGTCTCCAGCGTCGGCACAGCCGTCCCCCCCGGGCGGCCCCGCGGCCGTCCCCACCATAGATCTGATGTTTCAAAATCGAAGGTTACCCACCACCGGGCCAGGCCGACCCGAGCCGGGGTGCCCCATGCTAGGAAAAGTGCAGGTACAGGTGAGGGTCGGTGTCCATCCGAAAGGTCATCGGTCTTGGACACCGTCCCCGCCCGTACCCTATTATCGATATGTCTGACTTTAACGATGTGATGCGACGCGAGAGGACGGCCATGACGCTCAAGGACGGGTGGAAGGGACGGTTCTACGAGGACTTCCAGGTAGGCGACGTCTACCGGCATCCCCTTGGGCGCACGGTCACCGAGAGCGACAACACCTGGTTCACGCTCCTGACCATGAACACGAACCAGATGCATTTCAACGGCGAGTACGCCGCGAAGTCCGAGTTCGGCAAGCCGCTGGTCGTGTCCACCCTGACCGTCGCGATCGCGGTCGGGCAGAGCGTCGTCGACACCACCCAGAACGCGTTCGCCAACCTGGGCTGGGAGGACATCAGGATGTCCCATCCGGTCTTCGCCGGTGACACGCTGTACAGCGAGTCGCTGGTGCTGGACAAGCGCGAGTCGTCGAGCCGCCCCCACGCCGGCATCGTCACCATCCGCACCCGGACCCTCAACCAGGACGGCGACGAGGTCTGCACGTTCCGCCGCAGCTTCCTGGTCTACAAGCGGGGCGCCGAGCCGCTGAACGACCTTTTCCCCGAAGCGAAGAAGCCCCTCAGCCTCGAAGCCGAGGAAGGGCGCGCATGAGGATCACCTTCGCCCCCTGGGGCGAGACGCTCGCGGAGCTGACCGACGCGGCGCGCCGCGCGGAGGCGGCGGGCGCCGAGACCATCTGGGTGCCCGAACTGCACCGCAGCGCCACGGTCACCGCCGCCGCGCTCGCCGCCGCGACCGAGCGGGCCCGGATCGGCACCGGCATCGCGCTCGCGTTCACCCGCAGCCCCATGACCACCGCGCTGGAGGCGCTGGACCTGGACGACATGTCCGGCGGGCGGTTCGTCCTCGGGCTCGGGACGGGGGTCCAGCGGCTCAACGAGAACTGGCACAACGTCCCGTTCGGCAAGCCCGTCGCGCACATGCGCGAGACCGTCCGGAACATCCGCGAGTTCTGGAGGACCTGCACGACCGGCGACCCGATCGACCTGCCGGGCGACGAGGAGCCGATGAGGATCCGCGGCTACCAGCGCCCCTTCCCCGTCCGCCGCGCCGACATCCCCATCTACATCGCCGCGATGGGCCCGGCCATGACCCGCCTCGCCGGGACGATCGGGGACGGCTGGATCAGCCACGAGCTGTGCTCCCCCCGCTACCTCGCCGAGCGGGTCATGCCCGAGCTGGAGACCGGCCTCGGCCGCGCCGAGGGCAAGCTCCGCGAGGACCTCGACGTCGTCGTGTCCGCCTGCTGCTCGGTCTCCGACGACCGCGCCACGGCGCTGCGCCGCGTGTCCGGACTCGTCGGCTTCTACGCCAGCGTCCGCACCTACGCCGACTTCTTCGCCTTCCACGGGCTGGCGGAGCAGCAGCAGGCCGTCATCGACGTGTTCCGCAACGGCACGGGCGCCGAGCACCTGGCCGAGGCCGTCTCCACCGAGATGATCGACGCGCTCACGATGGCGGGCGGGCGCGACGAGGTCGCCGAGCGCGTCGCCGCCTACGAGGGCGTCGCCGACTCGGTGAAGCTCAGCCCCCCGACCCACGGCCTCAGCGCCGCCGAGACCCGCGCGGCCCAGGACGCGCTCCTGTCGCTGCTGCCAGACCTCACAGGGAGTTCTACGTGAAACCTCTGGAAGACGTCCGCATCATCGCCGTCGAGCAGTACGGCGCCGGGCCGTTCGGCAGCGTGCACCTCGCCGACCTCGGCGCCGAGGTGATCAAGATCGAGGAGCCCCGGTCGGGCGGCGACGTCGGCCGCTACGTCCCCCCGTACGGCGAGGACGAGGACTCGCTGTTCTTCGAGACGTTCAACCGCAACAAGCGCAGCCTCTCCCTGGACCTGTCGACCGAGGGGGGCCGCCGGGTCTTCGAGGACCTGGTGAAGGTGTCCGACGTCGTGTACTCCAACCTGCGCGGCGACGTCCCGAAGAAGATCGGCATCACCTACGACGACCTGAAGCACCTGAACCCGGCGATCGTGTGCTGCTCGCTCACCGGGTTCGGGATGAACGGGCCGCGCAGCAAGGAGCCCGGCTACGACTACGTGCTGCAGGGCCTCGCCGGATGGATGGACCTGACCGGAGAGCCGGACGGCCCGCCCACCAAGTCGGGGCTGTCGCTGGTCGACTACTCCGGCGGGTTCGTGGCGGCGATCTCCCTGCTGGCCGGGCTGCACGCGGCCCGCCGCGACGGCGTCGGGATGGACTGCGACGTCAGCCTGTACGACACGGCGATCGGGCTGCTGACCTACCCGGCGACCTGGCACCTGAACGCCGGGTTCACGCCGGAGCGGACGAGCCACTCGGCGCACCCGTCGCTGGTGCCGTTCCAGGCGTTCGAGGCGAGCGACGGCTGGTTCATCGTCGGCTGCGCGAAGGAGAAGTTCTGGACGCGGCTGGCCTCCGTCGTCGGCCACCCCGAGTGGGCCGAGGCCGACTCCGGGTTCGGCTCGTTCACCGACCGGGCCCGCAACAAGGACACGCTGATCCCCCTCCTTGAGGACATCTTCCGGCAGCGGACCGTGGACGAGTGGCTGGAGCAGCTGTACGCCGCGTCCATCCCCTGCGGCCCGATCAACGACGTCGAGCAGGCCATGAAGGAGGAGCACACCAAGGCGCGCGGCCTGCGGGTGACGACCGAGCACCCGCGTTTCGGCACCGTCGAGCAGCTGGCCTCGCCCGTCCGGGTGGGCTCCGAGCGGCCCGAGTACCGCCGGGCACCGCACCGCAACGAGGACTTCGACCTGGTGATCCGCGAGATCGCCGGGTATGACGACGCCACGGTGGCCGAACTGCGGGACGGGGGAGCGTTCGGGGACGTCGAGCCGCCCGCGGCCAGGCCCGCGCCGGACGGGAAGGCCCCCGAGACCGAACCGGAGGCGGCGTCGCGATGATCGCACGGGAGCTGGCCGCCTGGGCCCTCGGCCTCGCCGAGGTCCCCGGGCCGGTGAGCGCCGCCGCGACCCGGCACCTGCTGGACGGCTTCGGCACCGCGCTCGGCGCCCTCCGGACGGGCGCGGCGACGCCCGCGATCGAGGTGGCGCGCGGCCTCGGCGGCCCGCCCGAGGCGACGGTGCTCGGCGGCGGCGACCCGCTGTCCGCGCCCGCCGCCGCGCTGGCGAACGGCACGCTCGTCCACGCGCTCGACTTCGACGACACGCACGCGGGCGGGCTGGTGCACGCGACCGCGGTCGTACTGCCCGCCGCGTTCGCCGTCGGCGAGCAGACGGGCGCCTCGGGCCGGGAGATCCTGACGGCGGCGGTCGCCGGGTACGAGACGGCCTGCCGGGTCGCGGCCGCCGCGCCGCACGGCTTCCACGCGCGCGGGCTGCACGCGACCATGGTCGCCGGTGTCTTCTCGTCCACGCTGGTCAGTGCCCGGCTCCTCGGGCTGGACGCGGAGCGGGCGGCGAACGCGCTCGGCATCGCGGGCAGCCAGGCGGGCGGCCTGCTCGCCTTCCTCGGCACCGGGGCGTCCACCAAGCAGCTCCATCCCGGATTCGCCTCGCAGTCCGGGATCATCGCCGCGCGGCTCGCGGCGGCCGGGGCGACCGGGCCGGAGACCGTCTTCGACGGCCCGCACGGCGTGTTCGACACCCTCTCCGCGAACGCGGCCGAGCCCGCCTCCATCGTGGACGGGCTGGGCGAGCGCTGGGAGACCACCCGGATCGGGATCAAGCCGTACGCGGCGTGCCAGCTCTCCCACGCCACGATCGGGGCCGTCCTGGACGCGATGGCGCGCGAGGACTTCGGCGCGGACCGGGTCGCCGGCATCCACGCAAAGGTCCACCCGGACTCGGCGCCGGTCGTCTGCGACACCTCGCGCGACCTGACCCGCCCCGCGAGCCCGTACGCGGCGAAGTTCTCGCTGCCGTGGACGATCGCCGCGCTGATCACCGACCGGGGGCTGACCCTGGAGACCTTCGAGCCGGAGTCGATCGCCCGCCCCGAGGTGGCCCGGCTCGCCGCCCGCGTCCGCTGGGACGTCACCGGCGCCGCCGGCGTCGTGGCCGCCGACGCGCCCGGCGAGGTCACGATCACGCTCGACGACGGCCGCGCGGTGGCCGGCTCGGTGCGGCGCAGCGAGGGCGGCGGCGACCGCCCGCTCGGCCGCGCGGCGCTGCTCGCCAAGTTCCAGGGCAACGCGGGCGTCCCGGCCGCGGACGCCGAGGAGTTCGCCCGTACCGTCGAGACGCTCGGCGACCGGCCGGACGCCGCCTCCGTCATGCGGGCCGCCGCGCGGCTCGCCCAGCTCACCCCCTAGCGCAGGAGAAGGAATGACGCTGCAAGCGATCAAGCCCGCCGACTTCCCGTGGTTCCCCTACGAGGGGTTCACGTTCTGCCTCGGGCTGTCCGAGGACGGCGGCGCGTGGTCGTCCGGGCACACCGCCGCCGCGCACGACGCGGCGGTCGGGAAGATGACCGTCGGCGGGACGATGGCCGAGCAGGCCCGCATCGCCTACACGAAGGTCATGACGATCATCGAGGCGGCCGGGTACGGGCCCGGTGACGTCGTGCACGTGACGGAGAACGTCACGATCGCCGGGCTGGCCGACTACGAGGCCGCCGCGGCGGTCCGCAAGGAGGTCTTCGGCGAGCACGAGCCCACGGTGACGACCGTGGTCGTGGAGCGTCTCGTCCGCTCCGCCGCGCTGCTGGAGGTCGAGATGCACGCCGTGCGGGGCGGCGGCTCCGAGCTGCTCGCGGCGAGCGAGCGGCGCGAGGCCGGAACCTGGGCGCCCTCCCCGGTCCGGGAGGGCCACGACGGCACCGTGCACCTGCCGACCATGGTGCCGATCGACGCCGCGGGCGACATCGTGAGGCCCGGCGACCTCGCCGGGCAGTACGCCTACTGCCTCGACCAGGCCGACGTGCTGCTCCGCAGGGCGGGCCTGTCGCTCGACGACGCGGTGACGACCTACGACTACTCGACGCCGGAGACCCGGGAGGTCTACCGCAAGACCCACCGCGTCCGGAAGGAGCGGCTCGGCGGGGCGGGCGTGTACCCGGGCGCGGGCGGCATCCTGATGAGCCGGCTGCACCACCCCGAGGCGCTCGTCGCGATCGACGTCACCGCGTCGCGGCACCCGCTGGAGCCGGTCAACCCCGGCTGGTCTCGGTACGACACGCTGACCTACGCGCCGGGCGTCCGGGCGGGCCGGACGCTGTTCATGTCGGGGTTCGCGGCGCTCGACATGGAGACGCAGAAGGCCCTGCACCCGGGCGACATCGGCGCGCAGGCCGAGGCGACCTACGGCGCCGTCCTGCACCTGCTGGAGCACGCGGGCCTCGGCCCGGCGGACCTGCTGTCGACCATCGAGTTCTGCGTCGAGTCGGCGCTGCGCGACTACCGGGCGGTCGCGCCCGTCCGGGAACGGCTGCTGTCGCCGCCCTGGCCCGCGTCGACCGGGGCGATCTGCAAGGGGCTGCTGCGTCCGGAGTTCCTGCTCGAGGTGTTCCCGACCGCGCTGTACCCGGAGGGGGCCCCGACCACGGCGCACTCCACCACGGCGCACTCCACCACGGCGCACTCCACCACGGGGCACTCCACCACGGGGCACTCCACCACGGGGCACTCCACCGCGGGAGAGGGCTCATGACGCTGCTCACCGACGAGATCCGCGCGCTCGCCGGCCGGACGAAGGTCTACACCGCGCCCGAGCCGATGGGCGCCGCCGCCGGACGCTACTTCGGCCTCGCGGTCGGCGACCACAACCCGCTGTACTCCGACCCCGAGTACGCGCGGGCGCAGGGGCTCGCGGACGTGACCGCGCCGCCGACCCTGATCTGCGAGACCAACCAGTACGCGAACCTGCCGATCGGCCCGGACGGCGACGCGGGCCACAACTGGGGCATCGAGATCCCCGGGACGCGGAAGGTGCGCGGCGGCAACCGCTACGTGTTCCACCGGCGGATCCTGCCGTCCGACATCGTCACCGCCACCTGGGTGATCGTCGGCGTCGCCGCCAAGACCAACCGGGCGGGCGCGGAGATGCTGATCATCACGTCGCGGGCGACCTACACCCAGCAGGACGGGGAGAAGCTCGCGGAGAACGAGGAGACCATCATTTTCGTATCGCTGGAGGCGGGCTCATGACCGCGCAGGCCGTGCATGAGGCCGGGGGGGCCGTGCCGCCGCTGGAGCGCCGGATCGGGCTCCCGGACATGATCGCCTACGCGGGGGCCACTTGGGACTGGTACCGGCTGCACTACGACACCGAGTTCGTGAAGGCGTCGAAGCTGCCCGGCCCGGTCGTCGACGGCCAGGTGTTCGGCGCGCTGCTGGTCGAGCAGATCCAGGACTGGCTCGGCCCGCAATGCTTCGTCCGCACGCTGGAGTTCAGCTTCAAGGCGCTGGTGTTCGCGGAGGAGACCGTCCGCTGCGAGGGGACGGTCGCCGAGGCCGGCGACGGCTACCTCGATCTCGACCTGCGGGTGGTCGTGGTCGGCGAGGGCGGCGAGGAAGACCGCGTCGCCGTGGCACCGGCCCGCGCCCGCGTCCTGCTCGGCACGGCCGACGGCCCCGGCGCCGCGGGGGAGCCGTGAGCACCGGTGTCGCGATCGTGGGCGCCGCCGAGTGCGACCTCGGGGTGACGAACCGGTCGGTCCTCGGGCTCCAGACGCAGGCGGTCACGCGAGCGCTGGACGACGCGGGCCTCAGCCTGCGCGACGTCGACGGCATCGCGACGACCGGGGTGTCGCGGTTCTCGGCGACCCAGCTCGCCGACTACTTCGGGCTCGAACCCCGCTGGACCGACTCGACGTACGCGGGCGGCTCCGCGTTCGAGATGTTCGTGGCCCGCGCCGCCCAGGCCATCCAGGCGGGACAGGCCGCGACGATCGTGATCAGCTTCGCGTCCGACCAGCGGTCGGCGCGGTCCCGTTCGCTCGGCGGGGTGGTCGAGGACCACACGCCCGAGGCGCAGTTCGAGACGCCGTACGGGCCGCTGTTCCCGCTGTCGTACTACGCGATGGCGGCGCAGCGGTACCTGCACGCCTACGGCGGGACGCGCGAGCGGCTCGCCGAGGTCGCCGTGGCGGCGCGGGAGTGGGCGCTGCTGAACCCGGCCGCGTTCCGCTACGGCAAGGGCTCGCTCACCCCGTCCGACGTGCTCGGCTCGGCGATGATCTCCAGCCCGCTCACCGCGCTGGACTGCTGCCTGGTCACCGACGGCGGCGGCGCGATCGTGCTGACGTCCCTGGACCGGGCGCGCGACCTGCGCCGCACGCCCGTCGAGGTGCTCGGCTACGGCGAGCGGACGACCAACACCTCGATGACCGCCGTGACCGACCTGACCGTCACGGGCGCGGCCGGCTCCGGCGCGGACGCCTTCGCCCGCGCGGGAGTCACCCCGGCCGACATCGACGTCGTGCAGGTGTACGACTCGTTCACGATCACGGTCGCGCTGACGCTGGAGGCGCTGGGCTTCTGCGGCCGCGGCGAGGCCCTGGACTGGATCTCCGGCGGGCGGATCAGGCCCGGGGGCGACTTCCCGCTCAACACCTCGGGCGGCGGCCTGTCCTACTGCCATCCGGGCCAGTTCGGGATCCTCCTGCTGGTGGAGGCGGTGAAGCAGCTGCGCGGCGACGCCGGGGACCGGCAGGTCCCGGACGCGCGGCTCGCCGTCGCGCACGGCACGGGCGGGATCCTCTCGACGCACGCGACGGTGGTTCTGGGGGTGGACGGATGACCGGCCCGGACGGCTTCGAGCCCGATGTCCCGGCACCTGACGAGATCACCGGCCCCTGGTGGGAGGCGACCCGGGAGCACCGGCTCGTCCTCCAGACCTGTGCGCGCTGCGCCGGAAGGCAGCATCCGCCGCGCCCGATCTGCGTCCACTGCGGGTCGGGCGACCTGGAGTGGGCCACCTCCGGCGGCACGGGCGTCGTGGACTCCTTCACGGTCGTGCACCGTGCCCCGCGTCCGGACCTCACCGTCCCGTACGTCATCGCCCGCGTCCGCCTGGACGAGGGGGTCGTCCTCCTCACCCGCCTCACGCGGCGGGAACCGGACGAATGGCACATCGACGACAAGGTTCAGGTCGCCTGGGTCGACCTGGACGACGGGAGAGCGCTCCCGGTATTCACCCCGTCGTCCCCTGAGACCGAGAAAGGCAGCTAAGTGGACTTCCAGCTCAACGAGGACCAGCGCGAGTTCCGCTCCGTCCTGCGCGACTTCGTGGACAACGAGATCATCCCGGTGGCGCGCGACTGGGAGCAGTCCGGCCGCTACCCCACCGAGATCGTCAAGGGCATGGCGGACATGGGGCTGTTCGGGATCACGATCCCGGAGGAGTACGGCGGCCTCGACCTGGACCCCGTGTCGTTCGCGCTGGTCTTCGAGGAGATCGCGCGCGGCTGGATGGGGATCGCGGGCATCCTCGGCAGCCACTCGCTGGCCTGCCGCATGATCGCGATGCGCGGCACCGACGAGCAGAAGCGCACGTACCTTCCGGACCTGGCGACCGGCAAGCGCCGCACCGGCATCGGCCTCACCGAACCGGACGCGGGCACCGACCTCCAGGGCATCCGCACCACGGCCCGCTTGGAAGGCGACCACTACGTCGTCAACGGGTCCAAGATGTGGATCACCAACGCCCGCTACGCGGACCCGCTGCCCGTCCTGGTCAAGACGGACCCCACCGCCTCCCCTGCGCACAAGGGCATGAGCATCCTGCTCGTGGACGCCGACACCAAGGGCTACGAGATCACCAAGGACATCCCGAAGCTCGGCTACAAGGGCACGGAGTCCTGCGAGATCGTCCTGGACAACGTCCGGGTGCCGAAGGAGAACCTGCTCGGGGGCGTCGAGGGCAAGGGCATGCAGCACGCCCTCTCCGCGCTCGAATGGGGCCGGGTCAACATCGCCGCGCGTTCGGTCGGCATCGCCCAGCGCGCCCACGACGAGGCTCTCGCCTACGCGGGCCAGCGCAAGGCGTTCGGCCAGACGATCGGCGACTTCCAGGCCGTCCAGCTCCAGCTCGCCACGGTGGCGACCCAGCTCCAGGCGGCCCGGCTGATGGCCTACTTCGCCGCGGAAGCCGTCCGGCAGGGCCGCGCCGACGGCGAGACCGGCATGGCGAAGATCTTCTGCTCGGAGGTCGCCCTCCAGGCCGCGATCGACGCGATGAAGATCCACGGCGGCTACGGCTACTCCACCGAGTACGAGGTCGAGCGCCTCTACCGCGACGCGATCCTGATGAGCATCGGCGAGGGCACGAACGACGTCCTGCGCACGGTCGTCGCCAAGTCCCTCCTGCGCGGCGAAACGGTCGTCCGATGACCGGCAGGCTGCCCCGCAGCTACCTGTACGTCCCGGGGAACGCCCCGGACAAGCTGGCCAAGGCGCTGACCCGCGGCGCCGACGCGCTGATCGTCGACCTGGAGGACGCGGTACCCCCGGGCGCCAAGGACGCCGCGCGGCGCTCGGTGGCCGACTGGCTCCGCTCGGCCCCGGAGACCGGCGGCGCCGAGCTGTGGGTACGGATCAACGGCGGCGAGGCGGGGCACGCGGACGTCCGGGCCCTGGCCGGCCTGCCCGCGCTGACCGGCCTGGTGATCGCCAAGACCGAGGACGCCGCGCAGGTGGCGGCGGTCGCCGCCCTCCTGGCCGACCTGGGAGACGTGACGACCCGCCTCATGCCTCTCCTGGAGACCGCGGGAGCGATCCTGGACGTCCGGGAGATCGCCCGCGCGCCCAGGGTCCACCGCCTCCAGATCGGCGAGGTCGACCTCGCCGCCGACGCGGGCCTCGACCCCGGCCCGGACGAGTCGGAACTGGCGTTCGCCCGCACCATGACCGTCATGGCCAGCGCCGCGACCGGCCTCCACCCCCCGGTCGGCCCGGTCTCCACCATCACCTCCGACCCGGACGCCCTCGCGGCCTCCACCGACCGCGTCCGACGCCAGGGCTTCGTAGGCCGAGCCTGCATCCACCCCGCCCAGATCCCGGTGGTCCACACGGCGTTCACCCCGTCCTCGGAAGAGATAGCCCAAGCCAAGGACGTCCTCGCAAGGTATGAGGCGGCGACCGCGACCGGCTCCGGCGTAGTCCTGGACGCCGGGGGCCGCCTGATCGACCCGGCCGTGATCCGCCTGGCCCGCCGCACCCTCGCCACCGCCGCCCCGGGCCGCCCCGCTCCATAGGTGTGCGGGTGTTAGCTTCTTCACCCGTGACGGATCACCAGGACGAGACCAGGGCGGGCTACGACGGGGTCGTGGAGCTGTACGCGTCGCTGTTCGCCGACCGGCTGGAGACGCAGCCGTTCGCGCGGGCCATGATCGGCACCTTCGCCGAGCTGGTGCGCGGCACGGAGAACCGGCGGGCGGCCGATGTCGGGTGCGGTCCGGGACATCTGACGGTCATGCTGCATGACCTCGGGCTGGACGCCTTCGGCCTCGACCTGTCCCCGGGCATGGTCGCCCACGCCCGGCTTGCCCGCCCGGAGCTGCGGTTCGACGAGGCGCGGATGGAGGACCTGCCGGTCGAGGACGGCGCGCTCGGCGGCGTGCTGGCCCACTACTCGATGATCCACACCCCGCCCGGGGAGCTGCCCGCGCTGCTCGCCGAGCAGGCACGCGCCCTGGCGCCGGGAGGGCTGCTCCTGGCGTCGTTCTTCGCGACCGAGGGACCCGAGCCGGTGCGCTTCGACCACAAGGTGGCGCCCGCCTACAGCTGGCCGGTGGACCGGTTCGCCGAGCTCATGACCGGGGCCGGGCTCGTCCCGTTCGCCCGGCTGGTCCACGACCCGGCCTCCGAACGGGGCTTCCTCGACGCCCACCTGATGGCCCGCCTCCCCTAGGCGGTGCGGAGGGACTCGTCCGTCGGTCACATCTCGCCGGGCCGCATCGTCAATGACGTGTAGCCGTCCGCACAGCGAGGGAGATGACCATGGACGCCCGTTTCACCTACTACGACACGTCCGTCGCGGCCAAGTTCATGCAGGCCATGCAGTCGGCGGGCAAGACCCTGATGGGCTCGACGCTGCCCGTCCCGACGCAGGAGCTGGTGCGGCTCCGTGCCAGCCAGATCAACGGCTGCGCCGTCTGCGTCGACATGCACACCAAGGAGGCCGCCCACGCCGGGGAGACCTCGCAGCGGCTCCACCTGGTCGCGGCGTGGCGCGAGGCGACGGTCTTCACCGACGCCGAGCGGGCCGCCCTGGAACTGACCGAGCAGGGCACCAGCATCGCCGCGGGCGGCGTCACCGACGAAGCCTGGGCGAACGCCGCCAAGCACTACGACGACGAACAGCTCGCCGCCCTGGTCTCCGTCATCGCCCTCATCAACGCCTGGAACCGCATGAACGTCATCACCCAGCAGCCCGCCGGCGCCTACCAGCCCGGCCAATGGGGCTCAGGCGACTGAGCCGCCACGTTGACTTGCGGCGTGTTGTTGTTATCCGGCCTGCCATAACAACAACACGCCGCAAGTCAACGAGGGGGAGGCAAGGGGTCAGGG
>NZ_SMKH01000206.1 GCF_004348515.1 Actinomadura sp. KC345
GAGCAGCAGCGGGTCGCGGTGGCACGGGCCGTGGTGGGGGAGCCGGATCTGCTGCTGGCCGACGAGCCGACCGGCAACCTCGACTCCACCGCGGGCACCGGCGTGCTGGAACTGCTGGACGAGCTGAACCGCGCGGGGACCACCGTCGTGATCATCACGCACGATCTGGAGGTCGCGGCCGGGGCGCCGCGCCGGGTGAGGATGCGGGACGGCCAGATCGTGGCCGATGAGCGGGCGGGGGACGGGAGCCGATGAGCGCTTCACTGACGCCCGCGCGGCTCAGCGCGAGCGATGTGCTGCGGGTCGGGCTCGGTGGGTTGCGGGCTCGTCCTACCAGGGTGGTGTTGTCCGCGCTGGGCATCGCGATCGGGATCGCGACGATGGTCGCGGTCATCGGGATCTCGTCGTCCGGCAAGGAGGATCTGCTGCGGCGGCTCGACCGGCTCGGCACGAACCTGCTGACGGCGAAGCCCGGCGACACCCTCTTCGGCGAGAAGGCCGAACTGCCCGAGGGGGCGCCGGAGATGGTGCGGAGGATCAGGCCCGTCACGGCGGTCGGGGCGACCGGCGCGGTGGACACGACCGTCCGACGCACCGACAGGATCCCTGAAGAGATCACGCACGGGATCGCGGTACAGGCCGCCACGATCGAGCTGCTGGGCACGCTCGAGGTGGAGACGGCGAGGGGCGAGTGGCTCAACGCGGGAACGGCCCGCTATCCGGCGGTGGTGCTCGGCTCGGAGGCGGCCGAGCGGCTCGGCCTGGACCGGGTGGGCGGGCAGGTGTGGATCGGGGGGCGGTGGTTCACCGTTCTCGGCGTCCTGCGGCCCGCTGACCTGGCGCCCGAGATCGACCGGTCGGTCCTCGTCGGCTGGGCCGCCGCGGAGGGGTACCTGGGGTTCGACGGGCATCCGACGACGATCTACGAGCGGTCGACGGACGCCTCGGTCGACGATGTCCAGAACGTCCTCGCCCGGACGATCGATCCCGAACACCCCGAGGAGGTCGAGGTCAGCCGTCCCTCGGACGCGCTGGAGGCCAAGGCCGCGGCGGACGGAGCGTTCACCGGGCTGCTGCTCGGGCTCGGGGCCGTCGCGCTGCTGGTCGGCGGGGTCGGTGTCGCCAACACCATGGTCGTCTCGGTGCTGGAGCGGCGCCGCGAGATCGGTCTGCGCCGGTCGCTGGGGGCGACGCGGGGGCAGGTGCGGGCGCAGTTCCTCGCCGAGTCGCTGCTGCTGTCGGCGTTCGGCGGTGCCGCCGGGGTGGTCCTCGGCGCGGCGGTGACGGTCGGGTTCGCGCTGTGGAAGGGCTGGCCGCCGGTCGTGCCCGGGTGGGCGCTCGGCGGTGCACTCGCCGCCACCCTGGCGATCGGGACGGCCGCGGGCCTGTATCCGGCGATGCGCGCGGCGCGGCTGCCGCCGACCACGGCCCTCGCGGCCGTCTGACTCTGGCGACGCTTTGCCGAACCGGGGCATGATTGTGAGGGCAGACGACGTCCCGCCCGGGAGGTGCCTCCACCGCCATGCCGGTGCCACGCCCGCTGCGCGAACGCTGCCGGGAGTTCCTCGGAATCGACGCGGCGATCCGCTACATCTTCCCCGCGACCTCCTACGGCGGCGGCGCGGGGTTCATCTTCGTCGTGACCGACGACCAGGTCACGGTGATCTCCACCAGCCTGATGAGCCGCAGCAATCCGAAGACCGTCTGGGGCAGCTATCCACGCGGCACGCGGATCGGGCCGCTGGAGACGGGTACGGGCGCCTCGTTCGAGTTCGCCGGCGTGGTGTTCGAGGTGGACGACGAGTACGTCGCGGTCGTCAACGCGGCCGACGCCGAGGTCTTCGACCGCGGCAGCCTGCCCAAGGACCCCCTGCCGGACCTCTAGGGCCGCGTGTCCCCGAGGGAGTTCACCGCCAGGCGGCCTCGCGCTGGCGGGCGAGGGCGGTCAGCGTCTGGTTCACCGGCGCCGTGCGGCCCGCCTTCGCCGCCTCCCGCGGAACCGCACCGTTGATCACATCGATCTCGCTGGTCCGGCGGGCCTCGTGGTCCAGCAGGGCGGAGGGCTTGGCGCCCGGCATCCGGGCGGCGAACTCGCGCACCAGCTCCACGGGGTCCGCGACGTCGACGGCCACCCCCCGCCACCGGGCGGTCTCCCACGCCTCGGTCGCCGCGGCCTGGCTCGTCAGGGCCAGCTCGGGGTGGTCACGGATCTCGCCCACGGTCAGCCCGGTCAGGGCGCACGGAGCGCTGTAGGCCACGTTGCAGATGAGCTTCTCCCACTGCATCGCGATGACGTCGTCCACGGCCTCCGCGTCGAACCCGGCCGTGCGCCAGGCCGCCGCGACCTCTTCGACCCGGCCGGGGGGCAGCGAACTGTGGGCGCCGAACCTCAGGGCGCGCATCGCGTTGTGGTGCACACGGCCCGGTCCTCGCAGGCCGGCGCCGAAGCCGCTGGCGATGCCGATGGCCAGGCGTTCACCCCCGACCGCGTCGGCCACGACATCGGCCGAACCGAGGCCGTTCTGGATGGTCAGGACGGTCGTCCCCGGCCGCTGCAGTGGTGCCAGGCTCGCTGCGGCCCCCGGTACGTCGGCGGCCTTGACGGCGAGTACCACGAGGTCGACGGGATCGTCGGGCACGCCGGTGTGAGCCGCCACGGCGGCGCGGAACTCCCCGTCAGGCCCGGTGACGTGCAGCCCGTCGCGGGCGATCGCCTCTACATGGGCCTGCCACGCGTCGACCACCGACACCTCGTGGCCCGCGCGGCTCAGGCGCGCGGCGTACACCGATCCCATGGCGCCGCAGCCGACGACGCAGATCTTCATGAGGCCATCTCCTTGAGGAGGGCGGTGATCTCGTCGCCGAGGCCGGGCTTGGCCTCCAGGCCGAACCCGGGCGCCTGGCCGGGATGGATCAGGCCGCCGGAGAGGCGGCAGTCCGGGCTGTAGCCGCCGAAGGGCTCGAACACCCCGGGATAGGACTCGCAGCCGCCCAGCCCCAGACCGGCCACGATGTGCAGGTTGATCAAGTGGCCGCCGTGCGGGAACGCCTGGGACCTGCTGACGCCGTGCGCCTCCATGGCCTCGATCATGCGCGCGTACTCGGTCAGCCCGTAGCTGAGCGCGGCGTCCATCTGGAGGACGTCCCGGTCGGGCCGCACCCCGCCGAAGGCGAGCAGGTTGCGCACGTCCTGGAGGGAGAAGAGGTTCTCGCCGGTGGCGAGCGCGCCCGGATAGGCCTCGGCCAGTTCCCGGTGCAGCGCGTAGTCGAGCGGGTCGGTCGCCTCCTCGTACCAGCGCAGGCCGAGACCGGCGAGGGCCGTGGCGTACGCCATGGCCTGGTCCCGGTCGAAGCGCGCGTTGGCGTCGACCGCCACCCCGCTCCCGTCGCCGATCACCTCGACGGCCGCCTCGACGCGGGCCAGGTCGCCGGGGAGCGGCAGGCCGCCGATCTTGATCTTGACGGCGGGGTAGCCCTGGTCCACGTAGCCGGCGAGTTCGTCGCGCAGCCGGTCCAGGGAGTCGCCGGGGTGGTAGTAGCCGCCCGCGGCGTAGACCGGCACACCGGTGGGCGCGGGCCGCCGGCCGAAGGCCCGGGCGATGGTGGCATGGGCCGGCTCGTCGTGGTGCTTTGCCAGCAGGTCCCACACCGCGAGCTCGACGGCGCCGGCCGCCGCGGCGCGGTCGCCGTGCCCGCCGGGCTTCTCGTCCCGCATGGCGCGGTCGAGCACGCGGGCGGGGGAGAGCAGCCCGGTCGACGGGTCGAGCAGGGACTCGGGGTCGGCGGCCAGCAGCCGCGGGATCATCCTGTCGCGCAGGATGCCGCCCTGGGCATGGCGCCCGATCGAGTTGAAGGCGACACCGGTGAGCGGACGCCCGTTCCGGCGTACGTCGCTCCGCACGGCCACCAGGGAGACGGTGTGCTCGGCGAAGTTCACCACGGAGTTGGCGATGGCGCCGTGGAGGGGGACCGCGACCTCGCGGACGTCGATGATGCGCATGGGTCCTAGCGTATGATCTAGACTAATCGAATTGTCTAGTCTAATGAGGTGCCCGGAATCGGGGCCCGGTGGGGGCCGGGGCTGCGGCGGAGCGCCCCCGCCCGGCTTCTGCGGGCCACAATGTCCCTTGGCCCGCGGACGGCGGGCCCGAGGGCGGGAGAACGATGAGGCGTTACGAGGAAGTCGCCGAGGAGTTGGTCCGGCAGATCCAGTCGGGACGCTGGCCCATCGGTGGGAGGTTCGCGCCCGAGGTGGACCTGGCGGCGGAGTTCGCCGTGAGCCGGGGCACGATCCGGGCCGCGCTCGACATCGTGGAGGAGCTGGGCCTCGTCTCCCGCCGGCCCCGGCGGGGCACCCGCGTCGAGCGCCTCAAGCCGCACTCGGTCTTCGCCCGCTCCCTGCATTCGCTGGACGACCTGACGCAGTACTCCGTGGAGACGGACCGCCAGGTGCTGTCGATCGCCGACGTGGTCATCGACGAGGTCGACGCCCGGGTCCTGGGCTGCCGCCCCGGGCAGCGCTGGACCAAGATCCGGATGCTGCGCATCGATCCCGCCGACGACGGATGGCCGCTGTGCTGCACCGACGTCTACCTCGAACCCGAGATCGCCGAGGCCGTCGGTGACCAGGTGCTGGACCCCAAGCGGCTCATCTCCGAGATGGTCGAGCTGGCGACCGGCCGCACCGTGCACACCATCGAGCAGCGGATGCGGGCGGCGACGGTGCCGGACGCCATGGTCGACCTGCTGCGCACCGCCCCCGGTTCGCCGGTGCTGCAGATGACGCGGCGTTACCTCGACCGCGCCGGGCAGCCCTTCGAGATCACGGTCTCGATGCACCCCGCCGAGCGGTTCGAGTACGCCGTCGACCTGGAGCGCGACCGCGGCTGAAGCCGCCGGGCGGCCGCGGCGGCCCTGGCTTATTAGTCCATACCTTTCGAGGAAAAGTCTGGTGGCCAGAAACACATTCTGTTACGGTGCCGGTGGGCCACCCCCACGAGAGGAACACGATGGGCACCAACTCCGAGTTCGAACTCCAGGGGCTCTGTCACCTCGCACTGGTCTGCGAGGACATGGAGCGCACCGTCGACTTCTACACCAACGTCCTCGGCATGAAGCTGAGCAAGACGATCCGGCTGCCCAACGGCGGCCAGCACTTCTTCTTCGACATGGGCGGCGAGCAGTTCCTGGCCTTCTTCTGGTTCCCGAACGCGCCCGAGCGGGCCCCCGGCGTCGCGTCCGCCGCGGAGCTGCCGGGCCTCGGCGACATCGCCACGGCCCACGGCTCGATGAACCACGTCGCGTTCAAGATCCCGCTGGACAGGTTCGAGGAGTACAAGGCCAAGCTGGACGCCAAGGGGGTCCGGA
Source organism: Actinomadura sp. KC345 (assembly GCF_004348515.1). Lineage (GTDB taxonomy): Bacteria > Actinomycetota > Actinomycetes > Streptosporangiales > Streptosporangiaceae > Spirillospora. The sequence goes on from NZ_SMKH01000206.1 coordinate 5,368, forward strand.
CCGGTCCCGTCCTCGAGCACGACGACAGCCCGCGCGGCGTGGCGGAGAAGTACCACGAGGGCGTCTTTGTCCGTTCGATGTACTTCTTCGACCCGGACGGCGTGCTGCTGGAGTTCGCCGCCTGGACGCGCGAGCTGAACGAGGACGACGTCAATCTCGCGCCGATGACCGCCGCGGGGGTCCCGGCCGGTGAGGGGGTTTCCGCATGAGCGGGGAAGCGATGGTGGAGTACGCCGAGAAGTTCTTCCGGCTGGTCGAGTCGGGCGACATCGAGGCGGTCTCTCGGCTCTACCACGACGACGTGACCGTCTGGCACAACTACGACGACGTCGACCAGACCAAGGAGGAGAACCTCGCCGCCCTGGGGAGCCTCTCCAGCCGCTACGACAAGTTCGGCTACGCCCAGCCCCGCCACGTCGCGCTGGAGGACGGCTTCCTGCGCCAGCACGTGATCGAGGTCGAGCGCAACGGCACGTCGGCTTCGATCCCGGCGATCCTGCGCGTGTACGTCGAGGACGGCAGGATCCGGCGGATCGAGGAGTACTTCGATCGCAGCAAGCTCGAGGTCGTCATCGCGGCCTGAGCGCCGCATCCGGCCCGGTGCCGGTTCGGGGCGGTGTCCGGGCAGGACACCGCCCCGAACCATCACGGGCCGAGTCCGTCAGGGCCCGCTCAGGAGAAGATGCTCCGGCTCTGTTCGGCGAACCGCAGCAGGTCCTCGGCGACGGCGACCTCGGTGAAGTCCTGCCTGCGGTGGCTGGGCGCCGAGATGCTCACCGCGTAGCGGGCGCCGGCGTGGGTGCCGAGCGGCACGGCCACCGCGATGACCCCGTCCTCGCTCTCCTGCAGCCCGGTGGCGTAGCCCCGCTTGCGGATGCGGTCCAGCTCCTCCAGGAGCGCGGTCCGGGTGCACAGCGACTGGGGGGTGAGCGCCTCCAGCTCCTCCCGGGGATAGAGGGCGACGACGGCCTCGTCCGGCAGCAGCGACAGCAGCACCTTCCCCGAGGCCGAGACGTGCGCCGGGAGGGTCTTGCCCATCCGCGACACGACCCGCACGGCCCGGTCGCTCTCCACGGCGTCGACGAACGACACCAGCGACCCGTCGAGGCGCGCGAGGTGGACGGTCTCGCCGTAGTTCTCGGCGATCTCCTCCAGCATGGGCCGGACCTGCTCGCGGACGTCGATCTGCCGCAGCACCGAGAAGGCGACCTCGGTGAGCGCGGGGCCCGGCTCGTAGGCCCGTGAGCTGCTCGACTGCCGGACGAACCCCCGGTACTGCAGCATCGCCAGCACGCGGTGCGCGGTGGAGGACGCGACCGAGAGGTACTCGCTCACCTCGGTCAGGCGGAGGCTCTTGCGCTCCCCGAGGAGCAGCAGGATGCGCAGCGCGTTGTCGACCGACTCGATCGGGTACTGCGGCTTGCGAGGCTGGGCGGGGGAGGAGCTGTCCACCCAGCGGATCTTATCCGGGGACGCTGCCATCGGTTCTTCCCTCTCGCTGCTCGGCGAACGCCGCCATCGCCCGCTCCCGCGCTAGAAGCGCGCGGCGACCCAGCCGGCGATGGTGTCGGCGACCGTGTCCCTGGCGCCGTCGGGCGTCAGGAAGTAGTGGTCCCCGGCGTGGTCGCGGCGGGTCTTGTCCTCGGCGGCGAGGGCGCCGGCGATCCGGTCGGCGTCACTGGGGAAGACCCCGGTGTCCCCGGTGGGGTTGATGACCAGTGAGGGGACCGTGATCTTCGTCAGGTTGCCCTCGCCGCGGCAGGGCGACTCGCTCAGGCTCCACATGTTGAGCCAGTTGCGCACCGTCGTCTCCCCGGCGATACCGCGGTCGCCCCGGTTGGCGGCCTCGACGAGCCCACGGTAGCAGCTGTTGGGCTTCCGGTCGGTGGGCTCCAGGGCGGGGTCGACCATCCTCGGATCGGCCCACGTCCGGGGCACGGTGAAGTGGCGGTCGTGGTAGCCCGCCTCGGTGAGCCGGGCCAGCTCCGCCTTCGCCCAGGCGGTGATCCGGTGGTTGCGGTCGACCTGCGCCCGCCGGTAGCGCTCGATGAACTCGGCGCTGTACGGCGGGCCGTTCTCCGGATTGAACAGGTCGAGGGAGGGGTCGGTGGCCACGGGGTCGAACTCGTCCACCACCGCGGCGTCCATCCAGGCGGTGAGGACGTCGGGGCGGCCCAGGTGCGCCGCCAGGGACACGTAGCCGTCGGCGGGCGGCAGCTCGTCCACGCCCGGGACGGGCTCGTGGTCGATCGGGGGCCGCAGGGTCGGGTCGACGGCCTGCGCCTGGTAGGCGGCCATCAGGGAGCCGCCCCCCGAGTTGCCCAGCAGGACGACCGAGTCGACCCCGGCTTCCTCGCGGAGCCAGCGCACGCCGACGCCGATGTCCACCAGCGCCTGGTCGAGCCGGAAGTTCCACTCGTAGCCGCGGAACCGGGTGTTCCACCCCAGGAAGCCGATGCCCCGCCGGGCCATCAGGTCGGCGAGGTAGTGCTCGGCGAAATCGATCTGGTAGTGGGTGGCGATCATCCCCACCTTCGGGCGGGCGCCCTCGGGCGCGTGGTAGAGGCCCTGGCAGGGGTGCCCGCCGGCACCCGCCCGCGGGGCGCCGGCCGAGGGACGGGAGATGAAGGTGCGCGTGATCATCGGACCGCCGTTTCCATCCTGCCCGCGGCCACGTGGCCGCGGAGCTTCTCGAACAGGACACCGATGCGCTCGGTGGCCACCGGGTCCGTCAGGTGCCCGGCCTCGTCGAAGCACTCGGGGGCGAAGGGCATGACGACCTCGGGGCCGGCCATCACCGGCGACTGGGAGAAGACGAACATGTTCCTCAGCTCGAACTGGCCCCGGGCGGTGCCCAGCCGTCCGGGGGAGGTGCCGATGAGCGCGACCGGCTTCTCCTGGAGGACCGAGGCGCCCAGGGGGAGGGAGATCCAGTCGAAGGCGTTCTTCAGCACGCCCGGGACCCCGCCGTTGTACTCCGGAGTGGCGATCATCAGGGCGTCCGCGGCGGCGATCTCCGCGCGCATCCGCGTGACCGCCTCCGGCTCCCGGCCGAGCAGGTCCTCGTTGAAGAGCGGGAGCCGTCCCACCAGGTCGCTGATGGCGACCGTGACCCCGTCCGGGGCCAGGCGCGCGGCGGACTCCAGCAGCAGCCGGTTCCACGAACGCTCGCGCAGGCTTCCGGCGATCCCGTAGACGGTGATGTCCGCCGCGCTCACAGTGCTCCTCCCAGGTAGGCGTCGATGACGGCCTCGTCGCGGACGACGTTGGCCGGGGCGTCGAGGGCGATGCGGCGTCCGAAGTCGAGCACGCAGATCCGGGTCGAGATGCCCATCACCACTGACATGTCGTGTTCGACCAGGAGCATCGTGATGCCGAGGTCGGCGTTCACCTCGCTCAGGGTCGCCGCCATCTCGGCGGTCTCCTCGTGGTTCATTCCGGCCACCGGCTCGTCGAGCAGCAGCAGCCGCGGCTCCATGCACAGCGAGCGCGCCAGCTCGACCCGCTTCTGCACGCCGTGCGGCAGCGGGCCGACCGTCTGCTGCAGCAGGCCGCCGAGCCCGAGGCGGTCGGCCACCTCGGTGACCTTCCGCAGTGCCGAGCGCTCCTCGCGGGCACTGCGCCCCCACCGGACCATGCCGGCCACCGGCCCGGAGCGGAGATGCTGGTGCCGAGCCAGGAGCAGGCACTCCTGCACGGTCATGGCCGGGAAGACGTCGACGTTCTGGAACGTGCGGGCGATCCCGGCCTGCGCGATCCGGTGCGGGGCGCGCCCCAGGATCTCCCGTCCGTCGAACCTGATGCTCCCCGCCTGCGGGCGGTAGATCCCCGAGACGCAGTTGAACAGCGTGGACTTGCCCGCGCCGTTGGGCCCGATCACGGCGAAGAACTCGCCCTCGTCGATGGTGAAGGAGACCCCGTCCAGCGCGCGGACTCCCGCGAACGACAGGGTGAGGTCCTCGACCTCGAGCAGCGCGGGGCTCATGAGTCGTCTCCTCGGGAGGCGGCGGGCGGCGCGCCGACGCCGAGGTAGGCCGCCGCGATGTCGTTGTCCTGTTCCAGCTCCGCGGGGGTGCCCTCCGCGGAGACCCTCCCGCCCTCCAGCAGGTAGGCGTAGCCGGAGATCGACAGGGCCATGCGCGCGTTCTGCTCCACGAGCAGGATCGAGGTGCCCTGCTCGTTGATGGACACGATGATGTCGCGGACCTGCTCGACGATCCGGGGCGCGAGCCCGAGGCTGGGCTCGTCCATGAGCAGCAGCTTCGGCCGCGACATCAGGGCCCGCGCGATCGCCAGCATCTGCTGCTCGCCGCCGGACAGGTAGCCCGCCTTGCGGTCCAGCAGGTCGCGCAGGCGCGGCAGCAGGGTCAGCACCTCGTCGCGCGCCTCGGCGAGCGCGGAACCGCGGTAGCGGCGCACATGCCCCCCGCTGGCGAGGTTCTCGGCGACGGTGAGCCCCGGGAACACCATCCTGCCCTCCAGGCACTGCGCGAGCCCGGCGCGGACGCGCCGGGACGCGCGGGCCCCGGTCACGTCCTGGCCGAAGATCTCCACCCGGCCGCCGGTGAGGCGTCCGCGGTGCAGCCCGAGCAGGCCCGAGACCGCCCGCATCGAGGTGCTCTTGCCCGCGCCGTTGGGGCCGAGCAGGCTGACGACCTGCCCCTGGGACACCCGCAGGGTCAGGTCCGTCACGGCGTTCTCGGCGGCGCCGTAGCTCGCGCTGATGGCGGTGGTCCGCAGGGCGGGGGGACCGTCGGGGGCTTTCGGGGCGTTGCCGCTCATGAGGTCTTCCGCCTTTCGCGTGAGCCGCCCAGCGGTGCGCGCAGGCGCCGCCAGACCCGGAGCACGAGCGCCCGGATGCCGTTGGGCTCGAAGAGCAGGATCAGCACGATCACCAGGCCGTAGAGGAAGCCGGACAGGAGCGGTCCCGTGACGCCGCCGTCGGTGCTCGCCTCCTTGCGGACGAAGGGCAGGAAGTCCGAGGCCTGGTTGACGACCTCGGGTATCGCCCGCACGAACAGGGCCCCCAGCAGGGCGCCGGAGACCGTGCCCATGCCGCCGATCACGATCATGGCGATGAAGTCGACCGAGAGCATCAGGTGCCACTGGCCGGGGGTGAAGTAGCCCATGTAGGACACCAGCAGCGCCCCGGAGATGCCGGCGAAGAAGGACGAGATGACGAAGGCGGTCGTCTTGGTCCGGGTCACCGGGACGCCCACGACCGCGGCCGCCACGTCCTTGTCCCGCACGGCCATGAAGGCGCGGCCGAGCCGCGAGTGCTTGAGGTTGTGGGTGAGGAGCATGACCAGCAGCAGGATCGCCAGCGCGAAGTACCACCAGGCCTGGAAGCTGTCGAGGATCACCTGGTCGCCGGACATGACGCCCAGGCTGAGGTCCTGGTCGCCGAAGAGGACCGGCGCCGCCGGGCGCCCGTTCACGCCGCCGCTCAGGTCCGTCCACGTCTCCCACACGTAGAGCCCGATGAAGACCAGGGCGAGGGTGGCGACGGCCAGGTAGAGGCCGCGGATGCGGACGGCGATGGGCGCGACCAGGGCGCCCGCGGCGGCCGCCGCGAGGCCGGCCGCCGGCAGCCAGAGCCACCAGGGCAGGCCCTGGTCGGCGCCGAGCCAGGCCGAGCTGTAGGCGCCGATGGCCATGAAGAAGGCGTGGCCCAGCGAGATCTGGCCGGCGAGCCCGGTGATCACCTGCATGCCGAGCGCGGCGACGGCGGCGATCAGGGTGAGGATGCCGATGCCGAGCCAGAGTTCGGAGCGGACGACCAGCGGAAGCACGAGCATTCCGGCGATCCAGAGGCAGACGCCGACCCGTCCGCGGGTCAGGAGGCCCTGCGGTCGCGGCTGGGGGATCGCGGCGTCGTGGGGGGCCGGCGGGCTGATGGGGATCGGCAAGGCTCAGACCCTTTCGATGCTTCGACTGCCGAACAGTCCGTAGGGCCGGACGAGGAGGACCAGCAGCATGAGGACGTACGGCAGCACGTCGTGCAGGCGGCCCCCGCCGATGTCGCTGAGGTAGTTGGAGCCCAGGACCTGGGTGAGCCCGACGACGAGGCCGCCGACCACGGCTCCCATCAGGGAGTCCATGCCTCCGATGACGATCGCCGGGATCGCGATGAGGGCGAGGTCGCCGATGCCGGGGGAGACCACGCGGGGGAACGAGGCGAGGAAGATCGCCGCGGTCACCGCGAGGAACGCCGCCAGGGCCCAGGAGAGCGCGAACATGCGCCCCACGTCGATGCCCTGGGCCAGCGCCGCCTCCTGGCTGCTGGCGGTCGCGCGCAGGGCCAGCCCGTGGCGCGTCCGCTGGAAGAAGAAGGCGACGGCGGCCAGGATGACGACCGACACGACCACGGTGGCCAGGGCGCTGTCGGGCAGCACGACCGAGCCCACCGTGGTGGTGCCGGAGCCGACCGGTCCGACCGAGTCGTGGCTGCCGACGCCCCACACCATCAGGACGGCGTTGTGCAGCATGGTCGAGATGCCGAGGGTGGCGAGCACCACGACGGTCACCGAGCGCCCGATCAGGCCGCGGATCAGCATCCGCTCGACCACCAGCGCGAGGCCGACGGTGATCGCGACGGCGCCGGCGAAGGCCAGCGGGTAGGGCATCCGGGGCATGAGGAGCAGCACGAGGTAGGCGCCGATGGCCACGAACTCGCCGTGCGCGAAGTTGAAGGTGTGCGATCCCTTGAACATGATCACGAACCCGAGCGCGATCAGCCCGTAGACCAGCCCCAGGGCGACGCCCTGGAAGCCGAGCTGGAGGAAGAGGGTCATCTGGAGATCCTGGGTCGAGGAGGTGGGAATGGGGCCGGGACGCGGGAACTCGGCCGAGCCCCCGCGCCCCGGGGTGTCACTTGCCCCTGGACTCGTCCCAGGACTTGGCGGCCTCGGACTCGAAGAAGCCGGCGACCGGAACCTGGACGCCGTCCTTGCCGATCTTGTTGATGCGGGACTGGAAGCTCACGATCGAGTCGCCGTCACCGAGGTCGATCGGAGGAAGGATGTCGTCGAAGGGGACCTTGAGGTCGGTCATCGCCTTCTTGACGCCGCCGCGGGTGAGGTCCTTGGCCTCGCACGCCTTGCGCAGCGCCTCCACGACGACGGTTCCGTTGATCCAGCCGCCGACCTCGAAGTTGTCCGGCTTGGCGTCGGGCGCGTAGGCCTCGCGGGCCTTGGTCAGCGCCTTGATGCCGGCGTTGTCGTCGTTCAGGGTGCCGTAGCCGCCGGAGACGTAGTAGTCGGCCAGCAGGCCGTCCAGGGGCTTGGCGAGGCTGGAGGACCAGGCGCCCGAGGAGGACACGAACGTCGGCTTGTAGCCGAACTGGGCCGACTGGCCGATGAGGCCGGCGGTCTGGGCGGGGGTGACGCCCAGCATGACGATCTCGGCCCCGGCGTCCTTGAGGCTGTTGATCTGGGCCGTGAAGTCGGTGTCGGCATTGGTGTAGGTCGGCTTGGCGACGACCTTCACGCCCTCGATGGACTTCGCCGCGTGGTCGAGGGCGTCGAGGTAGACCTCGCCGGTCTCGTCGGCCGACGTCACGAACCCCACGTTCACGGTCTTGCTCGCCGAGGCGCCGGCCTTCTGGGCCGCCCAGGTCAGGCCGTTGATCAGCTCGACCTCGAAGGGCGGCATGGCGACGTAGACGTTGGGCAGGTCGAGGGTCTGGGTGTTGATGGACGCCGAGAGCGTCGGCATGTCGTCCCGCTTGATGCTGGCCTGGACGGCGTTCAGTCCGGCGGTGCCCACGAACTGGGCCACCATCAGGTTCTTGGGCGCCGCGGCCCGGTACTGCTGGGTCGTGATCTGCGGGTCGTACTTGGTGTCGCGCTTGTCGACCACGACCTTGCGGCCGCAGATCCCGCCCTCGCGGTTGATCTGGTCCATCTTGGCCTCGACGCCGAGGGAGCCGGCGATGCCGCCCTGGGCGATGGGACCGGAGAAGTCGCTGATGACGGTCACGTTGATCTTGTCGTCGGTGACGCCGGGGCCCATGGCCACGCCGTCGGCGCCGGTCTCGGCATCGCCGGACCCCGAGCCGTTGCCGCATGCGGTCAGTGTCAGCAGTGAGGCGACCGCCACTGCGGTCAGAGGCTTCTTGAGCATGGGGTTCGTGTCCTTCTTGCTCGGGACCCGCGTCTCGGTGACACGGCTCACAAAGATTAGACCAGACTAAACAGAATTAGAAGAGAGAAGCTCTGCAAGTTGGAGAAGCCGTGGCCAGCGCGTTTCCCGGAGGCCGGGCCCGCGGGCACCCGGAACGGCCCCGAGTCAGGTCCGCGCCGGAGCTCGCACCGGGCCCGCGTCGGGGCGCGTCAGGCCCGCCAGGTGAACGTGATCCGCCGCGCCGCGAAGCGCCATCCGGCCTTCGTGCGGACCAGCCGGTCGAGGTCCCGGGGGTCGATGGAGTGGCTGTAGCGCGCGTAGAGCTGGGTGATGTCGGTGATGTGATCGGACAACGCGACTCCTTGTCGAAGGGTTCTGCCGGGTCGGGTGATGCCGGGGGGCGAGGTCTTCCTAGGGCGCCACGGCGTCGAGGAGCTCGGTCACCGACGCGCCGCTCGCGATGGCCCGGCGGGAGGCCAGGGCGCCGCGCGGCCACCCCAGCGAGACCGCGCCGACCACGCGTCCGCCGGAGTCCCACAGGCCGAGGAGGCGCTCGCCGTCCTCCACCACGCGCGGCTCGGCGCCGGTGTCCACGGTGCCGAGCACCTGGATGGTCCGGCCGTGCTGGTCGCTCCACACCATGGGCACGTCGCCCGGCGCCCGCGGATGCCCGGGGTCCAGCAGGGTCGCCGCGATGCACCTGGCCTGCTCCAGGGCGGAGTTCCAGTGCTCGACCCGCCGCCCGGCGGATCCGTCCGCGGCGGCCCAGCGGGCGATGTCGCCGGCGGCGAGGACATGGTCGGCGCCCAGGGCGCGGCCGTGCCGGTCGCAGGCGATGCCGCCCTCCAGGTCCAGGCCCGACCCGGCCAGCCACCCGACGTCGACCTCCGCGCCGATCCCCACCAGCACGTGGTCCGCGCGGAGTTCCTCACCGTCGTCGAGCCGGACCCTGATCCCGTCTGCGCGATGCTCCAGTGTCCGGACGACCCTGCCCAGCCTGAGGCTCACACCGGCCTCGTCGTGCCAGGCCAGGATCCGTTCGCCCAGCCGCCGGCCGACGACCCGGGCGGGAGGGA
>NZ_SMKH01000207.1 GCF_004348515.1 Actinomadura sp. KC345
TGCTCGGGGCGGGCGGGTCAGGTCCAGGTGGCGGTTGTCAGGATCTGTTCCAGGTTGGGGGTGTCCCAGAGGTCGACGACCAGCATCTTCGACTGGGGGAGGTGCCACAGGCGCTCGGTATAGGCGAATCGCGTCCTGCGGGTGGGGCCGTAGCCGATCGGGTCGTCGGGTGTGGCCTCACGGGTGTAGCAGGGGACGTGCCACTGGTTGTACTCCGCCTTCCTCGGGCCGATGCCGGCGAGCCGTTGCGCCGTCCGCGTGGCGCCGTGCTCGACGCCGACGGCCCGCAGGTTCGCGTGCCGGGGGCAGCTCATCCCCTCGTCCTGGTTGAACAGGACCCCGTAGCTGTCGCCGGTCCTGTACGGCCTGGCGATGTACGCGCCGGGCACGTCGAAGAAGCTGGGACCCAGCACGAAGAACCCCCGGCACATGTAGGCGCTGGGAGCGATGCCGCCCCGCTCCACGACCTCGTCGCAGCTGTTCGCGGTCGCCACGTAGTAACTGTCGGGCGGGGTCGATTCGCCCGGGGAGGTGTCCCGGTTCGGCATCGGGTGCGTCTTCCAGGCGGCCGGCGCGCGGACCGTGACCGGCCCGATCCGCAGCGGCTCACCGGACGGGGTGGGGCTCGCGCTCACCACGGCCCTGTGCTCATCGGGTCCGGACGCGAACGCCTGGTAGACGCCGATGCCCCCGGCCGTCGCGCCGACGACCGCGGTGCCCGCGATGGCGGTGGCCGTCTTCGTGCCGAGCGAGCCGATCAGGCCCGTCGATCCCGCGCCGGTCGCGGCGCCCGCGCCCGCCGCGCCCGCGCCCGCCGGGACGAGACCCGCGGCGAGCGGGAACAGCGCGCTGAGCGCGACCGCGCCGCCGGCCAGGGCGCGCACGCCCTTGGACTCCCAGCCGGTCCCGTAGGCGTCGCGTGCGAGCTCGTCCAGCCACGTGACGAACTCCGCGGCGCCGGGCGGGCGCTCCGCGGGGTCCTTCGCCATGCCGGCGGCGATGAGCGGGCGGAGCGGCTCGGGGACCTCGTCCACCGGGACGTCCCCGGACAGGTGCCCCGCCATGATCGACGCGCGGTCGCCGCCTCCGTACGCGCGGCCGCCCGTCAGGCACTCGAAGAACACGCAGGTCGCGGCGTAGACGTCGGTGGCGGGCGTGGCGGGCTCGCCGCGCCACTGCTCGGGCGCCATGTAGAGCGGCGTGCCCGCGCCCGACGCGGTGCCCTCGGGCGTGGCGACGCCGAAGTCGATGAGCTTGCTGCGCCCGTCGGCGGGGACGATCACGTTGGCGGGCTTGTAGTCGCGGTGGACGACGCCGACGGCGTGGGCGGCGGCCAGGCCGAGCAGGGAGCCCTTCAGGACGGTGAGCGCGGCCTCGGGCTCCAGGGTGCCGTACCGGCCGAGGATCTCCTTGAACGAGACGCCGTTCACCGCCTCCATCACGATGGCGAGCTCCCCGTCGTGCTCGACGAGCCGGTACAGCCGCGCGACGTGCCGGTCGTCGACCCGGCCGAGCATCACCGCCTCGTGCCGGAACCGCTCCCGGGCGCCCGGGTCCGCCCCGGCCGGCAGGTACTTGATCGCGACGGGGGTACCGCGTTCGGTGTGCCGCGCGAGCACGACCCGGCCCTGGGCCCCGGCCCCCAGTTCCCGGATCTCCTCGAACCCCGACACCCGCCACCGCGTCACAGGCCGCTCCTCCGACTCGTTCCGGCGTCCCCACAAGTCTGACGTGGCGGGAGCCCGGAAGGTTGATCGTTTCGGGCCGGTTCTTCCCGATGGCCGTCGGGCGCCCATCGTGCCCGGTCCGGCGACTCCCGTCAGGTGGGAGTCAGCCAGGTTCGGCACAGCCACCAGGCGTTGACGGCGCCGAAGGTGTCGGAGGGGTCGATTCCGGTGGCCTCGGTGAAGCGCTGGACGCGGTTCCGGACCGTGTTGGGGTGGACGAACAGGCGTCCGGCGGCCGCGGTCACGTCGCGCCTCGCCTCCAGCCAGGCGCATACCGCCCGCGCGACCGGCTCGCCGCTCGCGCCGAGGCCGGTCCAGGCCGACCGGTGGCGTTCGAGGAGGACGGAGGCCAGGTCGGTGCGGTCGGCGACCGCGGCCAGGACGGCGACGTCCGCGGCGTGCACCGGCCCCGTCCGCCCGGTCGCCTCGGCGGCGGCGAGCGCGGACACGGCCAGCCGGCGCGCGGCCGCGAGGTTCTCCGCCTCCGCCGGCCCCGCGACCCCGACCGCGTGACCGGCTTCTCCGGACGTCGGCGCCCGCACCGCCACCGCGACCAGCAGCCCGTCCACCAGCGCCGATACTCCCCGGCCCTCCGACTCCCAATCCGCGCAGCCACCCGAGCCCGGGACCACCGCGCGTACTGCGCCTTGTGTCGGCGGGCCCGCCGGCGGTGCGGCCGGGGCCGTCGGCCGTGCCGGGCGGGGTGCCGGTGGTGGCTCGGCCGGTGCCGCCACTGGGGCGCTGTCCGGTCCGTTGGGTGTGGGGGTGTTCGTGCTGGCCGGGCGGGTGGTCAGGACCCAGCGGGGTGCTGGGCGGGAGGCCTGCTTCGGAGGCGGCCAAGGCGGCGGCCGAGCCGCCGTCCAGGAGGCGGCGCAGGACAGTTCTGCATCGGTGGGGCCGCGCCGGGGCCGCGATCGCGCGGGTCGCGGCGGCGAGCAGGGCGCGGGTGTGCCCGCCATGTCGGCGGGCGGCAGCACCGACACCTCCCGTACCAGGGAAGACACGCCGGCGACCACCGACGGCAGCAGGTCCCTCTCGCCGGTGATGCGCTCGATGAGGTCGATCACCGGCGTCCAGCGGGCGTCATCCCGGAAAGGCGACAATTGCGGTGCACTACGAGCGAAGCCACCATCGTGGTGCCATCCATGATCGGCCAGGTTGGCGCCGAATACGCTTGGACCTCACCATTGAACTTCTGCCCCAGGAGTGGCGTGACATGCGTGTACCGTCCCTAGATCAGTGATCAGGAGTGAGTCTTGGACCCACATCCCGGCACTGCGCGCATCCCGAACGGTGTTGGATGCGCTGGTCCCCCGCGTTCGCTGCTGTGTCCCGGTCCGGGGACGTGCATCCCGTGCACGGTCCGTGACTGGTGGGCGGGTTCCCTCACACCTGCGGGTTTCCGGTTCGGCCTGGGCGGTCCGATGCCCCGCGGCATCGCTCTGGTGCTGCGGGGGCGGTGTCGTCCGTCGCCGGATCGGGTGCCCGAGGGCGCGTCTGCCTATCGCCACTGCGGCGGCGTCATGGCGAGTCATGGTCCGGTTGTTGCCGGTGAGGGGCTTGCGCCAGTGCTGGTCGCCCCATCTGGAGGTGTACGCAGGGTCCACCGCGACGATGCTCAGACCGATCTCGGCGGCCATCGACACCAACCGCGCCTTGAGCTTCCCGGTGGGGAAGCCGGAGATCACTTGCCGGAACCGCTTGCGGCGGCCGTGCTTCTCCCGGGTCTTCTCAGTGGCGAAGTCCAGATCTTCGATGGCGATGGCGGCGACGCCGCATCGCCGGGCCCAGTGCAGGAGCCCGGTGATGGCGTGCCGGATCTGTGCGTCCCGGTGATCGGTGGTGCCGGACAGGTCGTAAGAGAACCGGTGCGGGTCACCGACCGGGTTGCCGTGGACGTCGAGATGGTAGGCGGCGAAGTGGTCGGCGTTGGTGTCGACCCCGATCAAGCCGCGGGCGCGGGCGGCCTCCGACGGGACGGTGGGGACGGCGGGCCGTTGCCATGATGCGGTCAGGTATCAGCGGCCCCGGTCCGGATCGAGGTGGATGCGGTAGGCCACCGCCCGGTCGGCCCCGATCCGGTCGGCCCACTCGGCGCCCCGGTGTGCAAACTGCACTCGGGCGGCCAGCACGTACCGGCCGTGCGGCGCGTTGGCCAGTCCCGCCAGTGGGGCGGGCAGCTTGATGGCCACTTCGCCGCCAGGGGTGATGCGGATGGTCTCGTTGCCGTACCGCTTCCCGCTCTCGCCATCGGCCCGGAGGAACCACCGTCCAGCCTGCCACCGCGTCCGCCAGTGCTCTTTGGTGAGTTCGGCGGTCTCTGGATGGTGGCGTTGGCGGGCCAGCCGCTTGCCGCCGCGAACCACGTGGACCCTCCCGGCCTCCCAGTCGGCCTGCACGTGGGCGAGTCGATCCTTTAGGGCATGCAGGCGGCGGGACTTGGCGAACCACTCACGCCTGGAGCGGTACCCACCCGGCATCCGCCTGGAGCCTTTCTGGCCTACCGGCAGGGACAGCCGCCGCTCGATGGTGCTGATCCCGGCCTCCAGGCTGCGCAGGTGGGCAAGCTGGGAGCGGCGCGCCAACGCCCACTGGTCATGGGTGGCCTTGGTGATGCTCCCTGCCCACCGCGCCGACGACTGCCCTGTCAGTTCCCGCTTGCGGGTGGCCCACTGGTCGGTGGTGTGCGTCGTCCCGGCCTGGCAACGGTCCTTGAGGTCACGGCCGGCCAGTGAACCCAGGTGCGCGCCCACCTCCCGCAGCACCGCCTCGTCCTGGGAGGTCAGGCCCTTGAGCCGGGTACGGACCGCCACTCCCGACGACCCGTCGGCCACGAACGGCGCATTGATCGGCCGCAGCCGCTGCGGCCGCCCACACCGACACGCGGCAGGACCGACCTTGCAAGCGGCATCGCCCGAGTCGGGGTGGGCGGCCATTGTGGGGACGGCGCCCACTTCATTCATGGCAGCGGACGGTGGCATGGCAGACACTTCAAGTCATGCAATTCGAACATGCAATCGACTTGGCTGCTCGCCTCCTGTGGCAACCGGCGGCATGTCCTCAAGGACAGGGAAGACAAGCGCGCAGAGTTCCGTCCACCCATCGTTGCGCCAGCTTCACGACCACACCGCACAACTCACGAACGGCTATGGAGAATCATGGAAACCCGACCACCTGCTGTATCGAACCCTTCGGCCGTGCGGAGCCCGATTCATGACTCGACCGCTGCGGCGGGGCTGTCCCTTGAGGGCGTGAGCCGCTACGAGCCCCTCGACGGCGTCGTGGACGCCGCGCTCCACGCCGCCCTGTCCCGCCGCCCGCGCCGCGACGTGACGACGACCCGCCGGGGCGGCGTCGAGTTCTTCCTGGCCAGGCATCTCCCGGCGCTGACCGACCGGATCGTCGCCCGGACGTTCGCCGGGCGCGTCCGGGAGGGCGCGTTCGAGGGCGCCGAGCTGGCCGCCGGAGCGGTCCGCCGCCACGCGGGGCGGCCGTGAGCACCGCCGAGACGACGCGGAAGGACGCCGCGGCCGTCCCGCGCGCCGGCGACCTCCTCGGCTACGCCTCCGGATCGCTCGGGATGGGCGTGTGGGTCACCGTCCCGGGCCTGCTGCTGCTCTACTTCATGACCCACACGCTCGGCGTGTCCCCGTTCCTGGCCGGCCTCACCCTGCTGCTGCCGAAGATCCTCGACGCGATCGTCCATCCGTGGTTCGGCTCGCTGTCGGACCGGCGGGCGCGCCGCGACGGGCACCGGCGCGGGCTGCTCCGCTGGGGGCTGCTGCTCGCCTTCGCCTGGATCGGGCTGTTCTCGGTGCCGTCCGGCGTCCACGGCTGGTCGGCGGCGCTGTGGGTCGGCGGCTTCTACATCCTCGGCAACGTCCTGTACGCGTGCTTCCAGGTGCCCTACCTGACGACGCCGTCCGACCTGAAGATCGGCTACCACGAGCGCACCCGCGTGTTCATGTACCGGATGCTGGTGCTGACCGTCGGCCTGCTCGGCGCCGGTGTCGCGGCTCCGGCCCTGGTGGCGGACGGCGGCCGCGGCGACTACGCCCGGATGTCGGTCGTGCTGGCCGGCTTCCTCGTCGTCACCGGCGTCCTCGCGATCGTCTTCATCCGGAGGCTGACCGACCGCTCCGGCTTCCGGATCCCGGACGGAGGCCACGCGCACTCCGTCCTCGACGACCTCCGCATCACCTGGCGGGACCGCGACTTCCGGACCCTGACGCTGTCCTACCTGTTCACCGGCACGACCACCCACATCTTCCTCGCGGCGGTGCCCTTCTACACCGAGTACAAGTTCGAGGACGAGGGGCTCACGGCGGTGTTCATGGGCGCGTTCCTCGTTCCCGCCGTGGTCGCCGGGCCGATCTGGAAGAAGGTGTCGCAGCGGACCGGCAAGCAGCGCGCGCTGCTGATCTGCCAGGCGGTCTTCGTCGTCATGCCCCTTGCCCTGTGGCCGGGCGAGGCGCTCGGCGTGGGCCCGATCGTCGCGGGGATCGCCGTCCTCGGCTGCGCGTTCGCCGGTCTCCAGCTCTTCGCGTTCTCCCTGATCCCGGACATCGTGGCCGCCGCCGAATCCCGGGGGACGGCCCGCGCCGGCGCCTACACGGGCGTGTGGACGGCGACCGAGGCGACCGGCACCGCGATCGGCCCCTACGTGTACTCCGCGACCCTCGCCCTGGGCGGCTTCGTGTCCACGACGGAGGGCCACCGGGTCGCGCAGACGGACTCGGCGCTCACCGCACTGCTCATCGGCATCACGGTGGTGCCGGCCGCCCTGATGGCGGTCGCCTTCGCCTTCCAGCGACGCTTCGCCCTCGACCGCATGGCCGGCCGCTGACGGTCACTCCTCCGCGGTGTGCACCCGCCGCGCCCAGAAGGCGACGTCCGGGTCGGCGTGGGTGCGCAGGCCGCGCAGCAGGCCGCGCCAGTCCCCGGGCCAGCCCGCGCGCGAGCCGTGCCCCTCGGCGAGCGCGCAGGCGAACAGCCCGCCGGCGAGATCTCCGCGCGCCGCGAGCCGGGCCGCGTGCGGGTACCGCTCCCCGGGGTCGGGCATGCCCCAGGCGGGGAAGGTGGACGGTCCGGCGGCCAGGGCGTCCGCGACGTCCACGACGGCCAGGACGGCGAGCCCGGCGCACCGGTCGGCCAGCGCGTCGACGGCCTCCGCGGCGCCGGGGTCGTCCCAGCGGAGGGTCCCGGCGGCCAGCTCGCTCGCGAGCGGGCCCGGCAGGTGCCCCTCCACCGCGCGGACCGCGCGCTCCCCGGCCGTGCGGTTCACGGCGGCCTCACGGACGGCGCCGGCCAGCGCGGTCAGCCGCTGGAACGCCGGCAGGTCGCGTTCGTGGTCCGCGTCGGGCGCGGGCGGCGCGGCGGCCAGCTCGGCGGCGGCGGCGCCGAACTCGCCGGCGCCGATGCCGCCCCCCACACAGGTCACGAGGGCCCTCAGCGCCGCACGCCAGGGGCCGGTCTCGTCCAGATCGGTGATGAGACCGGCCAGGGCCGCCGGGATGCCGGGTTCCCAGGGCGCCCAGGCGGCCAGAGCGGGAACCGCCGCCTCGCGGGCCTCCGGGTCGCCGGAGCGCGCCACCTGGAGCACGAGCCCGGCGTAGCGGGCGCGGAACCGCTCCTCCACGTGCATGGGCGGCGTCCCCAGCACCTGCCGTGCCAGGTCGCGGGGGCCCTGCGCGGCCTCGGCCAGGATCCGCTGCGCGACCGGCTCCTGGAGGTGCTCGCGGGCGGCCGAGGCGATCGCGGCCCGCACGTCGCGGTGCTGGTCCGGGTCGTCCCACGCCGCCGCGATGATGTCAAGGGCGCCCGGCACCCGGTTGCGCAGCAGGATCCGCACGCCCTCCTTGCGTGCGGTGATCTTGCCGTCCGCCAGCACCGGCCGCAGCATCGCCGTCAGCGCGGACGGCGGGATGAACCGCGCCGCGCGGGACGCCGCATGGATGACGACGTGGGCGTCGTCCGACTCGGTGCGGGCGAGCAGTTCGGGCAGGACGTCCTGCGGCGAGCGGGTCCAGGGCAGAGCGGTGAGCGTGACGCGCCGGATGTAGGGGTCATCGGACGTGAAGTGGCTGCGCAGCCGCGCCGCCTCCGTTCCGGGGAACCGCGCGATGGCCGCGATGGCGCTCGCCCGCTCGACGGAGGGGGTGTCCGGGTCCGCCGCGAGCCGTTCGAGCAGAGCGCGGTAGGCGTCGCGCTGGCGGCCGGTCCATCGGCGTGCCCAGGCGGCCTCCACGCGCGGCACGTAGGTGACGTCCGGGCGCTGGAACCGCCCGGACGGCCTGTCCGCGCCCAGGACGAGGTGCAGCAGGTCGGTGCGTTCCCCGGCGACGGCGGCCAGGACCGCCGGGACGGCGATCGCCGAGGGGTCCCGGTCCAGGATCCGCCCCACCCGTTCGGCGCGGATTCCGGGGGCGGCGAGCCACAACACGATCGCGTGCTTGAGGACGTCGTCCTCGCGGGCGTCCAGCGCCGCCTCCAGCGCGTCCTGCAGGACCGGGACGTGGTAGGCGCGTCGGCCGAGCGCCCTGGCGAGCAGCAGTGCGAGCCGGTGGTCGTCGCGCCGTGCGCCCGCCTCCAGGCGGGGCGCCAGCGTCGCCGCCAGGCGGTGCTCCTGCCCGCGCCGCAGGGCGTGATCGAGCCGGCCGAGGGGGAGCGAGCGCGTGCTGTCGGCGAGCCGGTCGATGAGCTCCAGGCCTCCCAGCAGCAGTTCCGCGTCGTCGCGCGACGCGCCCTGGCGGCACAGCGCCGTGGCGATCCGGCCGATCCGGTAGCGGGTCGGGTGGGACACGTCGCGGGCGGTCAGCGCGTCCTCCGCGAGCCGCCGGACCACCGCCGCGTGCCCGGCGCGCCACAGGCCCTCCGGGACTGCCGCCAGCGCGTCCAGCGCAGCGCACCGGACGGGATCCTGCTCGTTGCGCAGCCGTCCGAACGACTCCAGCGCCGCGGCCAGCGTCGCGGGATCGCCGGAACGGCCGGCGCACCGGACGAGCAGCGCATAGGCGGTGGCGCGCTCCTCGGCGTCCGGCCTGCGGGTCAGCTCGCCCAGGATCGGCCGGGCCTCGTCGTACGGCAGGAACGACGCCACGTCCCACATCCGCGGAGGCGTCTCGGCGACCTTGCGGAGCCCCATCATCCGGCGCGCCTCCCGGAACCGCAGCGCGCGGGGGAGGGTCTCCAGCAGGCTCGCGCCGAGTTCGGCCGCACCGCGGTCGACACCGCGCATCGCCGCCTCGAACACCGCCTCCCGGCGGCTCGGCGGGAACGCCTTCAGCAGTTGCCGCAGCGCGCTCTCGTCCTCCCGGACGGCGCGTGCCACCGCGCCGATGCCGTCGTCGCCGCACCGGGTCAGCCGCTCCCGGAAGGACCTGCGGTACAGCAGGGCGCGCAGGTCACCGCGATGCTCCTCGGCCAGCAGCAGGCGGAGCACGCGCTCCGGCTCGGCGTCCAGCAGCGCACCGGCCAGGGGGTGCAGCGCCTGCGGCAGCGGCAGGACGGCGCAGTGCCGCTCCAGCAGCCGGACGACCCGGCCGGGGTCGTGGCGCAGCGCGGCGGCGACGCCGGGCGCGTGGCGGAACCACCAGGCGCCCCGCGTCACCTCGGGGAGGTCGTCGAGGCTCCGCTCCGCGTAGTCGAGCATGATGCCCGGGTGGGAGCGGCCCAGCGCGGGCCCAGTTCCCGACGGCGTTCGCGAGCCGGTCCATCCACGCGGCGACGACGTGCGGGGCGCAGGCGGGCAGGAGCACCGCCGCCTCGTGGTCGCCCCACCGCTCGGCGACCGGCCCGATGAGCGCGTCGGCCAGGTCGCCGCGCCGCCGCGCCCGGACGGCCTCGTAGAACGTCGCGCGCACCGCCGCCGGCGCGTCCTCCAGCCCGCCGGGGAACCGCTCCGTCCGGGGCGCGTACCGGACCGCCGAGCGGGTCGCCAGGGTCGCCAGCTCGGCGTCCGGGTCCCGCGTCGCGCTCACGAGGTGCGCCAGCGACGCCTCGTCCCGGACCGCCGCCGCGGTGAACAGCGCCAGCGACCGCTCGTAGTGGCCGCGCCGGCCCAGCTCGTCCAGCAGCGCGGCGAGCGCGGGATCGCCGGAGAGGCTCCGCAGATCCGCCAGCCGGCGGCAGCGGTCCTTGAACGCCAGGGGCTCGATCTCGGTCAGCAGGTCGTCGGCGCGCATGGTGCGCCATCCTGCCGGATCGGCGCCCCGCTTCACCCGGATTTACACCGGTTCGGCGGCCTCATGCCCGGGGCGGGACGCGGTGACCTGCTCCGCCAGCTTCCGGACGCGCGGCTCGTGCTCGTCGTAGCCGACGACGACCGGCGGCTCGTTGTAGGGCATCGTGTCGGACGAGCGGCGCAGCTTCACGTACTGGCCGCACGCGTCGATCGCGTAGGGCTCCATGTCGTCCTGCAGCGCCCCGATCACCGTGATGCCGTGGGTCTCGCCGATCTTGCGGAACAGCGCGACGGCCTCCTTGCGGTGCTCCTTGCCGAGGTTGCGGCCCAGCTCGTCCAAGACCAAGCAGAGGCGTCCGCCGCCGGAGCTCGCCAGCGCCGCGGCGCACACCAGCTTGACGGCCTTCTCGTCCATGAGCGCGGTGTTGGCGCGCCGGTTGTAGGGGACGTACCGCTGCCCGTCCGAGCGCCGCCACTTCGGCGTGACGCGCCAGCGCCACTCCTGCTCCGGGTCGCCGGGCTGCTCCGGCGTGGGGAACTCGAGCGTCGCGCCGTAGCCGCCGTACGTCACGTCCAGCTTCTCGAACTCGTCCGACACGCGCTGGAGGCGGGTGCGGATCGCGGCGGTCAGCGCGGTGCGGTGCGCCTCGGCGGCGCCCGCCGCCTCCGTCGCGCCCTTCTGCGCCTTCTCCAGGTCGGTGCGGCGCGCCGACATCTGCACCTCGATCTGCCGCCGCTGATGCTTCTCGTAGTCCTCCTGCTGCCGCAGGTAGCCCTCCATCGCCTTCGCCAGGCGCGGGAAGGTGGCCTGCTCGCGGTCGGTGCGGCGGCCCTCGCCCTCGGCGCGCTCACGCAGCAGGAACCGCATCTCCTCGGGCATGTCCTCCTCGGACGGCCCGTCCGGGAAGACCCGCCGGAGCGCCTCGGCGAGGTGCTTCTCGGCGGTGTGCCACCACTCGGCGGGCGTCCAGGTGGCCTCGTCGTCGTCCAGGCCGGACAGCCACTCGGCCGCGCCCTCGCGGGACCCGCCCCAGTCCTTCTCCAGAGCCTCCAGGCCGAGCGCCGCGCGCCTGCCGGCCAGCTCGGACGACGCGCGGCGGATCGTGTCGCGCTCCCGCTCGTGGGCGTCCTTGCGCCCGCGCAGCCGGTCGATCTCCAGCGCCCGCGTGTCGGCCTTCGCCTGGAGGCGCCGCAGCGCCTGCTCCGCCGACCCCAGCCGCGGGCCGAGCCGGGCCTCGCCGCCCGCCAGGTCCTCCAGCCGCTCCCGCAGCTCCGCCATCCGCGCGCGGACCTGGTCCAGCTCCTCCGCCGCACGGGCGCCGGCGAGGCGCCGGCCGGCGAGCGCCACGTCGGCGGCGGCGTCGGACGTGGCCTCCCGCGCCCGCTCCAGCGCGTCCTTCGCGGCCTCCAGCCCGGCCCGTGCGGCCCGTACCCGCGCCACGCGCCCGGTCACCGGCTCGGCGAACCCGCCGACGATCACCACTCCCGGCCCCTGGCCGCCGAGGGCGGCGAAGAACCCGCCCAGCGACGGTTCGCAGCTCACGCCCTCCGGGAGCCCGTTCCGCGCCCCGCCGTCCGCCGGGACGATCATCGAGCCGGGCATGCCGGTCAGCGCCGCGACCGCGGCGTCGAGGTCGTCCGTCCCGACGACGACGGCCTCCCGGTACGGCCACAGGGCCGCCTCCCACCGCTCCCGGACGTCCTCGGCCAGCTCCACCGCGTCCAGGAGGCCGACCGCGGCGATCCCCTCGGCCGCCAGCGCCCGGATCTGTCCCGGCGCGCTGCTCTCGCCCGCCTCCGCCTCGGCCAGGGACCGCTCGGCCCGCGCGACCGCGCCCTTCGCCATCCCGAACTCCTGCTGCGCCTCGTCCCGGCGCGCCTCCGCCTCGGCCAGTCCGGCGCGGGCGGCGTCCCCGTCGCGGCCGTCCGCCTCCCGCCGCCGCTCCTCCAGCGCCGACACCTGGCGGCGCAGCTCGTCGAGCCGGTTGCGGGCGACGGCCTTGTCCGCGCCGAGCTCGTCGGCCTGCCCCTTCAGCTCGGCCAGCGCCGCGTCCGCCTCGCGCAGCTGCGCGTCCAGCTCCCCTCCGGTGAGCTGCTCGATCTCCCGCTCGGCGGCCTTCGCGGCGGCGGCAAGCTCGTCGCTCTCGCCGCGCAGCCGCGCCAGCTCGGCGGCGTGGGCGCGGTCGGCCTCCGCGGCGTCCACCAGCAGCCGCGCCTGCCGCGTCCGCCAGTGCCGCAGCGCCGCCGCCACCTCGTCGCGGGCCCGGTCGCGGCGGTCGAACGTCGCCAGCAGCGCCGCCGCCTCCCGCTCCCACCCGGTGAGCCGCTCCGCCGCCTCCGCCGCCTTGGCGCGCTCGCGGTGCTCCTCGGCGCGGGACTTCCGCTCGGCCTCCAGCTCCCGGTCCAGCCCCGTCAGCGCCGCGATCGCGCTGAAGATCCGCTCGGGGCTGATCTCGTTGAGCGGCTGGGAGAGCAGGTTCGTCGCGACCTTCGACCGCACCGACGTGGACAGGAACGACACGCACCGCACCCGCCCCCCGTACAGGACGCGCGACAGGTCCTTCGCCACCAGGTCCCGGCGTCCGGCGCTGCGCGGCAGGCCCGCCCACAGCCGGTCCGCCAGCGCCACCCGGTCGGCCTCGGAGGGCGCCGACGCCAGGTGGACGCCCTGCCGCCAGCGGATCTCCAGGTGGGGCGCGTCCACGTTGACCCGCAGCCACACGGTGACGGCCGTCTCGCCGTCCTCCCCGGCCGGCTCGGCGTGGTCGAAGACGCCGACGATGTATCCGTGGGCGGCGCTCGCCCACTGGCTGTCGCCCTGCGCCGCCAGCTCCGCGTTGAACAGCAGCTCCGCCACCGCACGCGCCCCCGACGCGAACCGCCACTGCTCGTCCCCGAGCAGCGCCGTGACGGCCGCGATGAACGACGACTTGCCCGCGCCGTTGGAGTCCTTCGGGCCCTGCCCGGCGACCACGATCAGCGTCCCCGGGACGGTCGGCACCGGATGCGTGGACAGCCGGGAGATGTTCACCGCCTGCACCGCCACGAGCGTCCGGTCGCCGACGACGTTCTCGGCGCCGCCCGGCGCGTGCCCCGGCACCATCGGTTCGAGGACGGCCGTCATCTAGTTCTCCCCCTGATCGCGTACCTGGCTCCTGCGCCGCGCCCGGATGGCCGCGGCGAGCGGCGAGTCCGGTCCCGCGGCGAGGATCAGCTCTTCCTGCAACCGTCTCCGCGCCGCCTCCGTCAGCCGGTGGAACTGCGGCCCCGGCACGAAACCGCCGGAGTCGTCGGAGCCCGCCTTCACCTGCGACACCAGCCCCGCCAGGCGGAGCCGCCGCAGTGACGCCTCCAGTTCCCCGACCGGAAGCTGCGTGCGGCGGCGCAGCTCGTCCACCGGCGTCGGATGGGGCGACAGCCACGAGTCGTCCTCCAGCAGCCCCGCCGCCCTCGGGATCGCCACCGAGTGGACGAGCACCAGCGTCAGGACGGCCCGATCCCGCACCGGCGGGACGCACGCGGGATCCCCGGCCAGCTCCGCGGCGACGTCGTCGCGGTATCCGGAGATCCACCGCGTCTGCTCGGTGCGGACGAGCGTCCGCCCGCTCAGCGCGAGCATCTCCTCGACCGTCCGCCGCAGCGCCGGCTCCCGCAGCCCCGCGAACCGCACCTCCGAGACCGGTTCCGCCGCGTGCTCCACCGCCATGTAGGCCGCCACCAGCTCCGCCCGCCGCCGCTCGTCGTAACTCCGCAGCAGTCCCTCGAACAGCTCACTCACCCGCGGGCTCCCGAGCGGGTTCGGGGAGGCGGCGGAGGAGGTCTCGGAGGGACGCCAGGGAAGATTCCGGCCAGAGGGCGGTGCGGGGGCCGGTGCGGACGGCTCCGGCGGGCTCGTCCAGGAGGAGCCACCCGGTGTCGGAGAGGCGGCGCAGCTCGCCGGTGGCCCACCGCCGGGCCAGGTCGGTGTCGCCGCGCGACATGGTCGCGTAGACCTCCAGGACGTCCGCGACCGTGGCCGGGGCGCCCGGCCAGGGGGCGTCCTCCAGGCGCGGCCAGCAGCAGCGGAGCGCGGCGGCCAGGACGCGGCGGGCCTGGCCCGCGCGGTCCAGGGGCATCGGCGCGGTCTCGTACTCCTCCAGCAGCACGGGCGTCGCCCCGTCCGGCCACGCGGGGAGCAGCCACACGCGCGTGCCGTCGGCCGCGCTCACGACGCCGGGCGGGACGGGCTCGGACGCCGCGGCGGACGGCGCGCCCAGCACCCGGGCGCGTGCGCGCGCCAGCACGTGCGGGTCCACGCCGGGGCGGCCCTCTCCGGGCCGGCCGCCGGTCACGCGCCGGTCCTCTCGAACCAACCCGGGGTGACCCAGGTGGGGGAGCCGCCGGGGCGTACGGCCATGCCGTCCGACCAGGTGAGCCGGTACGGCAGCTCCGGGTGCAGGTGCGCGGACGACAGGTCGGCGAGCACCCGGCGGGCCGTCACCCAGTCCTGGGCGAGGGCGTCCTCGACGGCGACGCGGTCACGGCCGCGGAGGATCTGCTCGGCGAGGCCGCGCAGCCGCTCGATCGCGGCCGTGTCCGGCCCCGTGTCGTCCGACAGGCCC
>NZ_SMKH01000208.1 GCF_004348515.1 Actinomadura sp. KC345
GGGCAGCGGGTGGGCGAAGACGTTCACCACCAGCGGCACGATCTCCACGTCCAGCCCGTGCAGCAGGTACTGGATCGCGTGCGACTGGCCGTGGTCGATCTGCAGCCGGGCCGAGAAGGCCGCGTCGAACCGGCCGCCCTCCACCAGCGCGCCGGCGATGTGCCCGGCCAGCGGCGCGTCCACCGGCTGCGGGCCCTCGGGCGTCCCGGACTCGCCGCTGGCCAGGCACTCGCCGACCCCGATGGTGAAGCTGGGGATCAGGTCCAGCCAGAAGCCGCGGAAGTGGTTGGAGCCGACCAGGAGCACGGTGTCGGGACGGGCCCTCGCGATCTCCTCGCGGGCCTCGGACAGCGCGTCCCTGAACCGCTCCGCCCGGTCCTTGTGGACGGTCTCCTCCCAGTGCGTGTTCATGAGGGTGGAGTGGGAGGCCCCCACACCCAGGACGATCTCGGTCATGGCAGGGCTCCTTCGCCGACGTGTGCCGTCACCTCGCCGCGCGTCCGGGTGACGGTGTCGACGGCGGTCCGGATCAGGAGCCGGGTGAGCCGTTCCATCTCCCGGACGTCCACGGCGTTCATGCCGAGCGAGAAGTCGATCTCCTCGGACGCCTGCGCGATCTTCGGCATCCCGACCCGCACCGTGGGGACCCCCCGGTTCCGCAGGATGTTGGCGTCGGTCGCGCCGCTGTTGCCGCGGATCACCTCGTGCTCGCGTCCCTCGACGGCCTCCCAGGCGGCGATGGCGCTGCGGCACACCGGGCCGCCCGGATCGGACGCGCTCCCGGGGATCGCGAGGATCATCTCGGCGTCCACGGCGAGGCCGGGGTTCTCGGCGCGGATGGCGTCCACGGCCGCCATGAACTCCCGTTTGGCCTGCATCGGGGGTGTCCGGGGGCCGATCCGCAGGTCCACGCGCATCGTGCAGGCCGCCGGGGTCACCGCCGCCATCCGCGGCCAGCCGCCCCGGATGGACGACACCACGCCTTGCGGCGCCACCGTCCCCTCGGTGTGCCGCTCCGCGTACTCGGCGAACCACTCCTCCAGGCGTTGCGCGACCAGCCCGGCCCGCGCGACGGCGTTCTCGTACGGCAGCCGGTGCCGTGACCCCACGTAGGTGTGGGTGCCGTGCACCGTGACCTCGAACCAGACGAGCCCGACCTCGTCCCACGAGACCGTCCAGCCCGGCTTGGCGATCACGGCGTAGTCGGCCCACACGCCCTGCTCCAGCAGGAACGAGCAGCCGACGCCCTGCCCGGTGTTGAGCCGTGGGCCCGCGGGGCGCGCGTTGGCGGGCATGCCGCCGGCGCCGAACGCCGCGATCAGGTCACCGGTCAGCGGGATCCCGGCGCTCCCGATCGCCTCGGCCGCCATCATCACGCACGCGGCGTGACCCTTGGGATTGGACGCTCCCAGCCCCATCACCAGGTCGCCGTCGACGACCGCGCGGGGCAGCATGTCGGGACGCAGTCCGGGCCCGATCCACGGGACGTCCTCGCTCGCCTCTCCCGCGGTCAGCGTGTCGATCGGCGCGTACAGCATCAGGTCGGGGCCGGTACCGTCGCCGTCCAACCGGGCCCACGCGTTGGCCTGCCGGTCGTCGAGGGGCTGCACCCGGGCCGCGCAGCCCGCCTTGTCCAGCGTGGCGGCGATGTGCGCGGCCAGCGGCCCCTCGTCCCCGGTCGGGCTCGGCACGTCCACCAGGCCGACGATCAGCTCGCGCAACCGCTCGGCCGTCACATGCCGCCACGCCTCCGACACCCAGCGGCGGCGCGGGTCGTCGAGCCCGGAAAGCCCGTCGGTCACTGGTGGATCCGGTGGACCTGGGTGTCGCTGGTCCGGGCGATCCAACGCCAGAGCATCGGGATCGACACGGCCAGCACGGCACCGATGAGCATCGCGGGTAGGAAGCGCTTCACGTTCTCACCTCTTCTTCGGCTTGGGGGCGGGCGCGACGCCGCAGTCGGCGAGCTTCTTGGCGTACTCCTCCTGGGAGAGGCTCCGCCACGCGGTCAGGGAGACGTCGG
Source organism: Actinomadura sp. KC345 (assembly GCF_004348515.1). Taxonomy (GTDB): domain Bacteria; phylum Actinomycetota; class Actinomycetes; order Streptosporangiales; family Streptosporangiaceae; genus Spirillospora. The sequence continues at coordinate 2,024 of NZ_SMKH01000208.1, forward strand.
GCCGGTAGAGCTTCTCGGGGGGAGCGTCGGTGACGTCGACCATCCAGGCGTCCTGGCCGGAGAACTGGCCGTGGAACAGCCACCGGACGGCCCCCAGGTACTTGGCGTAGAAGCCGAGGGTCTGCCAGCCCTCGATGAAGTTGACCATCACGCCGACGTAGCGGTGGTTGTCGGCGTCGACGGGAACGTAGAACTCGTAGTGGATGAAGTTCGGGTAGGCGATGCGCAGCACGCCCGGCATCGACACCGAGGCGAATCCGGGGAACTCCTGGGCCTCGATCGTCGGGTTCACCTGCTTGGGCTTGCCGGTGTTGCCGATGTTGAACGCCTCTTTGGGAGGCCGCATCTTCCACCAGCGCTTGTTGGTCCACCGCCCCACACCCGGGAAGTGGGCCTCCCAGTGCACCTCGTCCTGCACCCGGTAGATCCACCGGCCGCCGGGGACGATCCGTGTCACGTTCCAGGTGGGCATCGGCTTGAACAGCCGCCAGAGCGAGGTCCGGTGCAGGTACTTGGCGTGGCCTTCGTCGAAACCGTTCTCGCAGGCGAAACGCCAGTTGCCGCGCCGGGGATCGATCCGTCCGCCCATCACGAACCCGTTGGCGACCAGTTCCTCGGGAAGCTGCTCGTCGATCGGGTGCGGCTCCTCGGCGGCCACCGGGATGTAGACCCACACCATGCCGAGGCGCTCCTCGACGGGGTACGTCCGCACGGTGACCTTGCCGCAGATCCGCGAGTCCGGCCCGTCGGTGATCACCGCCGCCAGCCGTCCGCTGGCCAGGTCGTAGGTCCAGCCGTGGTACGGGCAGCTGATCGTGCCCGGGAACTGCTGGTCGCCCTCCGACAGCGGGACGCCCCGGTGCGGGCAGCGGTCGTGGAGCGCGTACGCCGTGCCGCCGTCCCGGATCAGGACGATCCGGTCTCCGCAGATCGTGTACGGGCGGGGCTTCCCGGTGATGTGACTCGACCAGGTCACCGGGTACCAGTAGCCGCGGAAGCCCTGGGCCGCCGCCTCGTAGTGGGGCCATGACGACCAGTCCTGCCGGCCTGGCGCCCCGGCCGGGCGGCGCTCCGGGGCCGCGGCCTTGGGTTCGAGGGATTCCCCACCCGTCATCTGAAAGTCCTCCTGCTGTCCGGCCGGAATGCCACGTCTCCGAGCATCGGTCCGGCCGGGCCCGTTCGCCTATGGACTCGTCCCGCTGAGCAGACCGCGCCGTTCCCGGGGCGTTCGCGGAGCGTGAGGCGCGCCTGCGAAGGTGTTCCGCTCAGTGGACCCCGCGCCATTCACACGCAACGGACCCGGGCCTAGTCTTCGCCGGATCCGGCTGCATCCCGCTCACCTGCCTCACCGCAGTCCTCTTCCACTTAAGAGGTGTTATGGACGCACAGGCCAGGAGATGGCGCCTCCAGGGCGCGTTCTCGCTCATCGTCGCGCTTCTCACGCTGTCGGCGTGCAGCAGCGCCACCACCGACTCTGGCGGCGACGCGGCCACCGGACCCGCGATCCGGATCGCCATCGGGATCGACGCGGCGTACGCGCCGTTCTTCCTCGCCGACTCCAAGGGCCTGTGGGGCAAGCACGACCTGAACGTCGAGCTGGTCCAGTTCGGCCGCGGCGGCGAGGCCGTCGACGCGATCGCCGGCGGCCAGGTCCAGATGGCCGGCAGCTCCGACACCACGACCATCGCCCAGCTCCAGCAGAACCCCACCCTGCGGGCGCTGCTGGTCTACCAGGAGTCCGGCCGCTACCTGAAGGTGGTCACCGGATCCGGGATCTCCGACCCGTCGCAGATCAAGAAGGTGGCGGTGGTGCCCGGCCTCTCGGAACTGGCCATGACCAAGTACCTGGAGTCCAAGAAGATCGATGTGGACTCGGTGAAACTCGTGACCGCCGACCCGCCGGAGATCCCGGCCCTGCTGCAGAAGGGCGAGGTGGACGCCTACACGCTGTGGGAGCCGTGGCCCGCGAAGGGCGTCGAACTGGGTGGCAAGGTGCAGGAGACCACGGGCGACTACGGACTGAGCTACCAGCACTGGCTGATCACCGGCCAGGAGTGGCTGAGCGGCAACGAGAGCACCGCGGTCAGGGTCGCCCAGGCGCTGGAGGAGGCGACCGCGCTGGTGGAGTCGGATCCGAAGGCGGCGGCCGAGGCGACGCGGAAGGCCGCCAAGGTGCCGGCCGAGCAGACCGAGACCGCGGTCCGTGAGATCGACTTCAAGGTGCGGGACATCGTGACCGCCGACATGAAGGGCTACACCAGCACGGCCGAGTGGTATCTGAGCACTGGCAAGGTCAAGACCAAGCCGGATCTGAACGCCACCGTCCTCCGGGGCTGGGTGACCGCCAAGGTGAAGGGAACGGGATGACCAAGGCCACTGATACCGGCCACCGGCCGCGGCCGGGTGAGTCGCCTCCGGCGAAGAACGGCACCTCCCATGGGGCGGCGGTGTCCCTCTCAGGTGTGGACATCGGCTTCGGGTCCTTCGTGGCCGTCCGGGACATCTCCCTGGACATCGCGGCCGGGGAGTTCCTGTGCCTGCTCGGCCCCAGCGGCTGCGGCAAGTCGACGGTGCTGTCGTCGCTGGCGGGGTTCGTCCCCGTGCGGGACGGGCGCCTCACCGTGGACCACGCGCCCGTCACAGGCCCGGACCCCGGGCGCGGGATGGTGTTCCAGAGCAGCGAGGCGCTCTTCGACTGGATGAGCGTCCAGCAGAACGTGGCGTTCGGTCCGCGCATGCGAGGACGGTCCCGGGCGGAGCAGAAGAAGGTCGCCGACGAGTACCTCGGGCTGGTGGGGCTGCGGCATTGCGCCGACCGGTTCCCGGGCCAGCTGTCGGGCGGGATGCGGCAGCGCGTCCAGATCGCCCGGGTGCTGGCCAACGAACCGAGCGTCGTGCTGATGGACGAGCCGTTCGGCGCACTGGACGCCCAGACCCGGCAGGTGATGCAGGAGGAGATGGCCCGGATCTGGCGGGCGTCCGGCTGCACCGTCGTGTTCGTCACCCACGACATCGACGAGGCGATCGTGCTGGGCGACCGGATCGCGGTCATGACGGCCGGTCCCGCCGCCACCATCAAGGCGGTCTATCCCGTGGACCTTCCCCGGCCCCGCGACGACACGGCGCCCGAGGCGATCGAGCTGCGCGCCGCGCTGCGCCGCGACATCGGCGAAGAGGTGCGCAAGGCCCTGCGGGAGCAGGGCGTGGACGATCCGGCCGACGTACCCGGGGAGGGACGATGACGGTTGTCTCCGCGGACGCCCCCGCCACCCCGGACGTCGAGCGGCGCAAGCCGAGCGCGCTGGCGGGATGGCTGCGCTCGCTCGGCATGTTCGCGGTGTCGATCGCCGCGGGCATCGCGGTGTGGCAGCTGCTGGCCATGCGGTACGGCTCGGCGCTGGTCGCCTCGCCCGGCCAGACCGTCTCCGCCGCCCGGGAGCTGGCGGCGGACGGCACGCTGACCAACTCGGTGATCGCCTCCAGCCGCCGGATCCTGATCGGCTGGGGCCTCGGCCTGGCGGTCGGGGTGCCGGTGGGGCTGCTGATGGGCCAGGTCCCGATCATCCGCAGGCTGCTGGACCCCTACATCGAGTTCTTCCGGTTCATCCCTCCGATCGCGTTCGTCACGCTGGCCGTGGTGTGGCTGGGGATCGGCGAGGCGTCCAAGGTCGTGCTGATCTTCTACACGGCGGTCTTCATCGTCACCCTGAACACCATCGCGGGCGTGCTGTCGGTGAACGAGACCAAGCTGCGCGCCGCGGCGAGCCTCGGCGCCGGCCGCTGGCAGATCATGCGCAGCGTCGTCCTGCCCTCGACCGTGCCGCACATCGTCACGGGCGCGCGGCTGGCGATGGGCAACAGCTTCCTGACCATCGTGTCGGCGGAGATCGTCGCGGCGGAGGTGGGGCTGGGAGCGCTGATCTGGACCTCCCGCAACTACGGCCGTATCGACTGGGTGTTCGTCGGCATCATCGTGCTGGGCATCCTGGGGTTCGTCTTCGACCGGGTGCTGCGGCTCGCGGCGTCCCGCGTCCTCAAGCGTTACGAGGTGAAGGTGTGAGCGAGCGTTCGCGGGCGCTGGTGCTGGAGGAATTCGGCAGGCTGCCCCGGCTGGTGGAACGGCCGGTGCCCGAGCGGCAGCCCGGCCACACCCTGATCCGGGTGCGGTCCGCGCAGGTCGGGCACCTCGATCTCAACGTGGTGGACGGCCGGTTCGGGGTCCTGCCCGATCTGCCGGCCGTGCCGGGCACCGAGGCGGCCGGGGTCGTGGTGGCCTCGGACGTCCACCCCGAGGGGCTCGCCGTGCGCTTCCGGGGCGGCGGCGCCGGGCTGAAGCGGGACGGCGGCTGGGCCGAGCACGCGGTGGTGCGGGACTCGGCCGTCGTGCCCGTACCCGAGGGCACCGATCCCGCGCTGGCGTGCTGCTTCTTCTCGCCCGCCGGGACCGCGCACGTGGCGGTCCACTCCGTCGCCGCGATCCGTCCCGGAGAGCGGGTCGCGGTGACCGGCGCGTCGGGCGCGGTCGGCGCACTGGCCGTGCAGGTGGCCGCCCGCGCCGGGGCCGAGGTGGTCGGCGTGGTCGGCCGCCCGGCCAAACTGGCGCACGTCCCGGCCCCGGCCAAGGGCGTGCTCGCCGGGGACCTGTCGGCGGACGCCGTGGGCGGCCCCCTCGACGCGGTGATCGACACGGTCGGCGGGCCGGCGCTCTCCACGGTGCTGGGGCTGGTGCGCGGGCGCGGCCGGGTCGCGCTGGTCGGCTACACGGCCGGGCGCGAGTTCGGTGTCGACCTCGCGGACTTCCTGCTGGCCGAGGTGTCGCTGCTGCCGGTCAACCTGATGACCCGGGGAGCGGAGGTCGCGGCAGACGCCGACCGGCTCCTGGCCGAGTTGTCGACGGGCGAGCTCACGCTGCCGATCGAGAGGTACCCGGCCGACCGGCTCGCCGAGGCGGCCGAAAGCCTCCGCACCGGCACCGCCATCGGAAAGATCGCCCTCGACTTCTAACCCGCCCCCGTTCACTTGCGGCGTGTTGTTGTCATGGCAGGCCGGATAACACCAACGCCGCAAGTCAACGGAGGGTCAGTGTGGCTTGGCCCCGGCAGCAGAGGGTGCCGGGGGCGTCGCCGCGGTGCTCCTCCAGCGCGAGGGTGATCTCCCCGGTGGCCGCGTCGACCGACGCGACGACGCCGGAGACCACCAGCCGTTCCCCCGCGTACGCGGGGGAACGGTTCTGCCAGCCCACCGACAGCACGTCGACCTCGCCGCCCGCGAAACCGGCGGCGGCGCGGTAGAACAGGCAGCCGTGCAGCTGCGCCATGACGACCGGCCCGTCCAGTCCCTCGGAACGGGCGAACGCCGTGTCGTAGTGGATGCGGTGCGTGTTGCGGGTGACGGCGCCGAAACGCAGCAGCGTGATCTCGTCGGGGACCAGGTCGACCGGTGGGACCGGCGTGCCCGCGCGGATGTCGTGTCTCAACGAACGATGAACCTTTCGGTGACCTCGATCAGCTCGCTGCGTTCGGTGCCGTAGGTCTTGGCGACCGTGAGCAGCAGGAAGCCCGCCCCCTTCCCCTTGCGTTCGACCGATTCGAGGACGCGCCGCACCTCGACCCGCTCGCCCGGGAGCACCCGCCCGCGGAAGCGCACGTCCTGGCCGCCCGCCATCAGCCGCACATCGAGCCCGTCGGTGCCGGGGACCTCGTCCCGGTACATGCCGTCCGGGCGGAACTCGTCCGCATCGGCGCCCGGCGCACCGCGCAGCAGGCTGACCAGGTACATCGGGTGGACGGTGAACGTGGCGTGGCCCGGGTCCACCAGATGCGGGGCCGTCTCGCCGGCCGCCCGCGCGAACTCGGCGGAGGCCGCCGCGCCGACCGTGCCGAGCGAGCGGTGCTCGACCCGCCCGACGGCGGCCCGAGCCCGCTCCTCGGCCAGATCGAGTGCGGTGGCGCCGGTGGCCGGGGTCATCCGGCGAGGTCCGGCTGCTCGGAGAGGATCCGCTCCCAGATGGGCTGGAACGCGAACCATCCCACGTCCTCGCCGCCCACCTGCCCGGCGGTCAGCCGCGCGGTCTCGTCGTCCAGCGGCACCGGATCTCCGGCGGCGCGGGCCAGCAGCTCGGACTGGAACGACCGCTCCATCGTGACGAACCACCAGATCGCCGAGTCCACCGTCCGGCCCACGGTGAGGTGGCCGTGGTTGGCGAGGATCACCGCCTTGCCGTCGCCGAGCGAGGCGGCTATGCGCCGCCCTTCTTCCGGATCGAACACCACACCGGTGTAGTCCTCGTGGAAGGAGTGCGAGCCGTAGAAGGCGCAGGCGTCCTGGGTGAGCGGCGCCAGCGTCGTGTGCAGGGACGAGAAGGTCTTGCCGTGCAGCCCGTGCGCGTGGACCGCTCCGACGATGTCGGGACGGGCGTCGTGCACCTCGGAGTGGATGGCGAACGCCGCCCGGTTGAGCCGCCCCTCGCCCTCGACGACCTTGCCCTCGCCGCTCACCAGCATCAGGTCCCGGGGCAGGATGCCGCCGAAGTAGCGGCCGAAGGGGGCGGTCCAGAAATGGTCGGTGAGCTCGGGGTCCCGGCAGGTGATGTGTCCGGCGATCCCCTCGTCCAGGCCGAACCGGGCGAGGACCCGGTAGCCGGCGGCGGTCCGCCGCTTGCGGTGCTCCCGCTCCTCGTCGGCCGTCGGGAAGGCGGGCGGGGCGGGGATGTTCGCCAGATTCTCCGGGACGTCGTCGGTGACCGTCATGAGCCGGCTCCCTCTCATCCGGGGCGGACCGTCCTGATCAGGGCGGTTCTCCCGTCGGAGGCTAGGCCCGCGCGCCCGTGCGGGCCACGGCACCGGCCCGCTCAGCGGACCGGTGCGCTTGGCCTCCGTCCCGCCGCCCGGCCACGATCGGGATCATGGACCTCATGCGGATCCGGCCCGCGCCGGAGGGCGCGTACGCGAAGGCCGGCGATGTCGCCTACCACTACATCGAGATGGGTCAGGGAAGCCCGACGATCTTCCTGCACGGCGGTGGGCCGGGTTGTACCGGCTGGTCCGACTTCGGCCAGGTGGCACCGCTGTTCGCCGCCGACCGGCGGGTCTTCCTGGTGGACATCCTGCAGTACGGCAAGTCCGAGAAAACCGTGATCAAGGGCCCGATGTGGGACTTCCACGCCGCCAGAACGGTGGCGCTGATGGACGCGCTGGACCTCCCCCGCGCCGACTTCGTCTGCAACTCCTGGGGCGGCTCGATCGCACTCAACCTCGCGGCCCGCTATCCCGAGCGCGTCCGGTCGCTGGTGATCACGGGCAGCCAGCCGGTCTGGCACGGCCCGCTGGCACCGCTGCCGGAGCGCGGCCACCGGGGGCGCAAGGCCCGGGACGTCTACTTCGGCGGCACCGGCCCGTCCTGGGAAAAGATGCGGGAGCTGCTGGCCCGCCTGGAGTGGTACGACGCGGATGCCATCCCCGACGACACCGTGACCATGCGTTACGAGCAGAGCCTCGACCCCGGCGAGATGGCGCTGGCCAGTGCGTCCGACGACCCGCGTGGCGAATGGCAGGATCTGTCCGGTGTGATCGAGACGATCCAGGCGCCGACCCTGTTCATGTGGGGAATGCACGATGCGTTCCTCACCCCCGACTACCCGCTGATGCTGGCCCGCATGATTCCGAAGGGGAACCTGCACGTCATGGACCGCGTCTCCCACCACCTCCAGGAGGAACGCCCCCACGACTACTACAGCGTCGTGACCGGTTTTCTGAACCAGGAGCACTGAGATGGCGTCGCCGGTACGGGTCGTCGAACTGTCCAGCCCGTTCACGCGGTTCGCGGGCAGGTTGCTCGTGGGACTCGGCCACGAGGTGGTGCTGGTCGAGCCGCCGGAGGGCGACCCCACCCGGGACGAGCTGGACGGCTGGTCGTTCGCGCACTGGCACGCGGGCAAGCGGTCGGTCGTCCTGGACCCCGCGGACGCGGTGGCGCTCCGGCGCCTGCTGGAGAGCGCCGACGTCCTGCTCGACGGCACCCCGTCCGGCGGGCCTTCCCTCGACCATCTCGTGCACGTGCGCGTCACGCCGTTCGGGTGCGGCGGCCCGCGTGCCTCCTGGCAGGGCACCGACCTGGTGGTGGCGGCGCTCGGCGGCATGCTGGCGCAGGTCGGAGACCCCGACGGGCCGCCGCTGGCGCTTCCGGAGAACCAGGCCGAGCAGCTCGCGGGCGTGAACGCGGCGATCGCCGTCCTGCTGGGACTGCGGGCGAGGCGGAACGGCCCCGGCCAGCTCATCGACGTCTCCGCGCAGGAGTGCGTCGCCGCGAGCCTGGAGGCGGGCACGCTGGCCTACCTGCACGAGGACCGCGTCCCGACGCGTCCCGGCCGGGTGCATCCCCTGGTCCCGCACGGGCTGTTCCGCGCCGCCGACGGCCACCTCGGCGGTGGGCTCGGCGGCAGCCCCCGCATGTGGGACGCGCTGCTGGCCTGGCTCCGTGAGGAGAAAGCGCAGGCCGACCTCGACGAGCCGCGCTGGCAGGATCCCGTCGAGCGTACGAAGCACCAGACGCATGTCTTCGAGGTCGTGCAGGACTTCCTCGGCAGGTGGCCCAAGGCCGCCTTCGCCGAGGCGGCCCAGTCCAGGAAGCTGCCGTGGGCGGCGGTGGAGCGTCCGGACGAGCTCCCCCGCAACCCGCAGCTCCGTGCGCGCGACTTCTTCCTCACGGCGCGGACGGCCGCTGGGGAACGGACGGACCTCGGCTTCCCGTTCGCCTTCCCGGAGGGGCGGCGCGTCGCGTCCCTCACCGCCGCCGACCGGGGCGCCGACCAGGCACTGCTCGAGACGCCCCGCCTGCCCGGCCGGGCAGGCGGAACGTCGGACGCACCCGCCCTGACCGGGATCCGCGTCCTCGACCTGACCTGGGTGCTGGCCGGGCCGTACTGCACCAAGGTCCTGGCCGACCACGGGGCGGACGTGATCAAGGTGGAGTCGGAGACGCGTCCCGACCCCACCCGGTTCGCGCCGTTCATGCACCTGTCCAGGGGCCGGCACACCGACCCGAACGGCAACGGCTACTTCAACGAGGTCAACCGCAACAAGCGCAGCGTGGCGCTCGGGCTGCGCACCGCCGAGGGCCTGGCCGTGCTGCGCGAGCTCATCGCCGCCAGCGACGTCGTCGTGGAGAACTTCAGCGCCACGGTGATGGCGAAGATGGGGCTCGGCTACGACGCGCTCCGCGAGATCAAGCCGGACATCGTCTACGTGAGCATGTCGGGGATGGGCCACACCGGGCCCCGCAGCGGGTGGGTGTCCTACGCCGACACCGTCTCCGCGAGCTCCGGGCTGACCGGGCTGACGGGCTGGGCGGCCGACGACGTGGTCGGCGTCATCTATGGCCACGGCGACATCGTCGCGGGGCTTCAGGCCGCGCTCGCGACCGTGGCCGCACTGGAGCACCGGGACCTGACGGGACGCGGGCAGCACATCGACCTGTCGCAGCTGGAGGCCATCACCGCGCACATGGGCACCAGCGTGATCGCCCCGGTCCCGCCCGAGCCGCGCGGCAACTCCCATCCGACGTGGCGCCCGCACGGCGTGTACCGGTGCCTGGGGCCCGACCGGTGGCTGGCCGTCAGCGTCCGTTCCGCGACCGAGCGGGACGCGCTGCGCGCGGTGGTCGGGGGTTCGGACGCGGATCTGGAGGAGGCGCTCGCGACGTGGGCGCGGACGATGCCCGCCGACGCGGCGGCCGAGCTGCTCCAGCAGCGGGGGATCCCGGCGGGGGCGGTCCAGAACGGCCAGGACCTGGTCGAGCAGGATCCCCACCTGCGTGCACGCGGCTTCTACGTCCGCCGCGAGCATCCGGTGGCGGGCGCGTTCCTCCACGAGGGGACGCCGATCCGCCTGAGCCGGACCCCCGGCGGGGTCCGCGACGCCGCGCCGCTCCTGGGCGCCGACACCGATGCCGTGCTGCGCGAGGTCGCCGGTCTGCCCGAGGAACGGATCCGGCGGCTCCGCGACGCCGGGACCCTGCGGTGACGGACGCCCCGACCACCGTTCCGGGCCTCCTCGTCACGGCGGCGGAGCGGTTCGGCGACCGTCCCTTCCTGCGCTCCGGCGACGTCCGGCGAACCTACCGGGAGTCGGCCGAGGCCGCCGCCCGTACGGCCGGGGCGCTCGCCGCACGAGGCGTGCGCCGCGGTGACCGGGTCGCGGTCATGGCGGAGAACCGGCCGGAGTTCCTGGACCTGGTGTTCGGGTGCGCCTGGCTCGGCGCGGTGCTCGTCCCGCTGAACACGGGACTGCGCCGCCAGGGGCTCCGGCACGCGCTGGACGTCGCCGAACCGCCGTACCTCGTGGCCGAGCCCGGCCACGCGGCCCGCCTCGCCGAGGCCGGGTACCGCGGAGCGCTCTGGCTCATCGGGCGGGACGAGCCGTCACCCCGCGAGGCGCCGCCCTGCCGCCCGGCTCCGGTACGTCCCGAGGAGACCGCCGCGATCCTCTTCACCTCGGGCACCACAGGGGCGTCGCGCGGGGTGCGCTGCCCGCACGCCCAGTTCGGATGGTGGGGCGCCAACGTCGCCGACTCCCTCCGGCTCGACTGCGACGACGTCCTCTACACCTGCCTGCCGCTGTTCCACACCAACGCGCTCAACGCCCTCGCACAGGCTCTGGTGTCGGGTGCGTCCTACACGCTCGGCCCCCATTTCTCCGCGTCCCGCTACTGGGGGCGGGTGGCCGAGGCCGACGCCACCGTGCTCTACCTGCTCGGCGCGATGGTTCCCATGCTGATGGCGCAGCCGCCCGGCCCGCAGGACCGTGCGCATCGCGCGTGGCGCGCCCTCGCACCCGCCACCCCGGCCCACCTGTGGGAACACTTCCGCGAGCGGTTCGGTGTCACGCTGGTCGACGGCTTCGGCTCGACCGAGACCAACCTCGTCATCGGGACCGGCGTCGACGAGTCCCGTCCCGGCTTCATGGGCACCCTCCGCGACGGCTTCTCCGCGCGGGTCGTCGGCGAGCACCTCGCACCGGTCCCCGACGGGACGCCGGGCGAACTCGTCGTGCGCACCGGGCAGCCCTACGCCTTCTCCACCGGCTATGTCGGCGACCCCGCCGAGCCGCCCGGCTCGTGGCGCCGCACCGGCGACCGGGTCGTCCGCGAGGCCGACGGCCGGTACAGGTTCGTCGACCGGATCAAGGACGTCATCAGGCGGCGCGGGGAGAACGTCTCGTCCCACGAGGTCGAGACCGCCGTCCGCACGCACCCTTCCGTCGCCGAGGCCGCCGCGTTCCCCGTCCCGTCGGACCTGGCCGAGGACGAGGTCATGGTGACCGTGGTCGTCCGCCCCGGCCACGCGGCCGACCCCGCCGACCTCGTCCGCCACTGCGAGCGTGAACTCCCGCCCTTCGCCGTGCCGCGCTACATAGACTTCGTCCCCGCCCTCCCCATGACCGAGACGGGAAAGGTCCGAAAGGCCACCCTCCGCGAACAAGGCGTCACCTCCACAACCTGGAACCGCCCCTAACCGAGCATTCCCGCCGCTGCCCGGCGGGTCGCCTTCTCCCGAACACCTCGCCTACAGCGGCGAACGTCGACGGTCGGCAGGTCGAGGTCGGAGCCGCCCGATACACCGGACAGCCAGGTGAGCTCGGCCTTGATCACGCCTCCGGCCTTGCCGTCCAGCGCCACGCCGACGGCCTCGTCGTTCCAGGGGTGAGGCTGACGCCCGACGGCGAAGGCCCAGGTCAGTCGTCGTAGCCGACGAAGCCGACCGGGACGCGGCCTCCGCTTCCGCGCACCGCGGCGGCGGCGTGTTCGGTTCCGAGACCTGCGTAGAGTTCGATGAGGCCGATACCTGCCTCGGCGAGGCCGGCGGCCACCTCCGCGGTGTGCTCGGGTGAGGTGACACCGATGATGGACACGCCGGGGTGCTCGGCGCGGTCCACGCCCGCGTCGGCGGGGACCAGGAACGCGGCGGGCCGTTCGTCGCCTTCGGCGAAGGCGCGCTTGTAATCCGCGACGAGCTCCAGCGACTCGAACCCGTACCGGTTCAGGCCGATCCGTACGTGGCCGGGCAGCGCGTCTCGGACCTCGGCGCTGGTCTCGACGCCGACGCCGCCGCACAGTTCGATCCTTTCCCAACCGGCTTCGGCGAGCCGCAATGCCTCGCCGACCAGGCCGGAATGGTCGACCCCGACGACCGTCAACGATGTCGTCTCCAATTTGGAGCCGACCGTTCCTTCGTAGATCACCGCAGTTTTCTGCATATCCGCCCCACCTTCGTTGGTCCTAGGCGCATTCCCGAAATTCCGGTGCCTGTGAGCCGGATCAGGATGACGGGCGGTGCAGGCCGGGTCCTCGCGGGGCGTTGACGCCGATCGCGCCGCCTACCTGTGCCTGCGCGGCGTTTGAGGGGCGTGGAGTAGGGAAGTGGGGCGTTCCATGTGGC
>NZ_SMKH01000209.1 GCF_004348515.1 Actinomadura sp. KC345
GGTCGGTTCCGGGGGGTGTGGGGGGTCGTCCCCCCACAGAGAACGGGTCGGTTCCGGGGGGTGTGGGGGGTCGTCCCTCCACAGAGAACCAGGCCGGGGAGGGCTATCGGCCCGAGTCCGCCGCGGGCGACACGACGGGCTTCACGCGGGAGACGCTCGCCCTGCTGACCGAGAACTACTCGGTGGTGCGCGCGGCGGACTCGTCGGTCTGCGGCAGGCGCGCCCGCGTCGTGGAGGCCCGCCGGGCGGACGGCACCCCCGCGGGCCGCTTCTGGATCGACGCCGAGACCGGGCTGATGCTGCACCGCGAGCTGATCGACGCCCGCGGCCACGCCGTGGTGGCCACCGGTTTCAGCGAGATCAGCTTCACCGAGCCGCCCCCGGCGCCGGTGGTGGTCGACGGCCCCCGCAGGGGCCTCGCGCGGTTCCCCGACACCGGCGGGTCCGCGAGCGGAGGCCGGGGCGCCGCGGCCAAGTGGGGCGACGAGCTGGACGGAGCCGAACTCGAAGAACTGCGCGAGCGCGGCTGGCCCGTCCCGGAGGACCTGCCCGGACGCCTCACCCTCCACGATGCCCGCCGCGAGAACGGGGCCGGCCCCGTCCACCTCAGCTACTCCGACGGCCTCGCCGCCGTCTCGGTGTTCGTGCAGCCCGGCGTGCTGGACGAGGACGCCCTCGGCGGCTGGCAGAAGGTCGTCAAGGACGACCGGACGGTGTTCCGCCGCGAGTCGCTGCGGCACTGGGCGGTCTCCGCGGGAGACGGCTACGTGGTCACGGTCCTGACCGACGCCCCGCAGAGCACGGCCGAGGCGGTGGCGGCGCGGCTGCAGGGGAGCGCCGCCGAACCCTTCTGGCCGCGGCTGTGGCGCGGCGCCCGCCGCCTGGCCTCGGCCGTCGACCCCTTCGACTGACCATCATCCGGCGCCCGTCGCCGGAACCTTCGCGGAGTGCGCGGCATCGAAATGGGAAACGCTCATGTATGGGGAGATCGTCCGGGATGAGCGTATCGACAGTAGGTCTTATGCTCGCCACATGCCTTTCCGGGCACGATGAGCACCGATGACCAGGACCATGCTCGGCAGGAGAGATGGGGATGACGGAAGACAACCGCGGGCCGGTCAGGGCACCGCTGGAGGATGACGACGTCGTCCCCGGCCAGGAGCCCGGACGGCAGGAGGCGGCGGCTCCTCCCGAGACGGTGACCGACCAGGAGATCCCCCTGGAGCAGCCGGCGGACGACCCCGAGCCCGAGTCCGAGCCCGAAGCCGGGGCCGAGGCGCGGTCGGAGGACGACGACGCCGAGCCCGGGCGCGACCCGGAGCCGGGCGGGCCGGATCAGGGCACCGACCGGCTGGTGGCCGGGGGGTTCGCGCCACCGGACTCGCCGCTCGCGGAGCCGCCCGACACCAGCGAGGACGTGATCCAGCGGTCCGGCGTGGCCGCGGACCTGGGGCCTCAGGAGGTGCCGCTGCAGGACGTGTCACCGAGTGACATGCCGCAGCCTCCGCCCCCGGTGCCGCTCGACAAGCCCATCACGGACAGCCCCGAGGACCGCAGGCGGCCCGGGTTCGTCCCGCACAACCAGGACCCGCGGGCCGCGCAGCACGGCGCGCCCTACGGCGGCTGGCAGCACGCCCACCAGGGGCCGCCGCGCCCCGGAGGCCCGCCGCCCGCCCCGATGGGGCCGCCGCCCGCGCCGATGGGCCCGCCTTCCGGCGGCCCTCGCCCGATGGCCGGGTTCGGGATGCCGCCCGGCGGAGGCCCGAACTGGGCGCCGGTGCCCGGTGCGGTGCCGTCGTCCTCGCGCGGCGGCCCGGGACTCGGCCTCCTCGCCGTCATCACGGTGATCGTCGCGCTGGTGGCCGGCGCGATCGGCGCCGGGATCGGCGTCGTCGCCACCAACGGCGACGGCGGCTCGTCGGTCAGCCTCGGCGGCGGCGACGGCGACAGCGGCTCCGAGGCGCAGGCCCGTCCGCCGGACTCGGTCGCGGGAGTGGCGCAGCGCGTGCTGCCGAGCGTCGTGATGATCCGCGTGGAGTCCGCGCAGGGAGAGGTCGGCGGCACCGGCTTCATCGTCAACGGCGGCTACATCATCACCAACAACCACGTCGTCGCCGGTGCGGGCGGCAGTTCGATCGAGGTCGTCTTCAACGACAAGAAGACGCTGCCCGCCACCGTCAAGGGCGCCGACCCCAACTCGGACGTCGCCGTCCTGCAGCCCGAGGGCGAGCATTCGCTGCCCGCGCTCACGGTCGGCGACTCCAGCAAGATCGCCGTCGGCGACCCGGTGATCGCGATCGGCTCGCCGCTCGGCCTGCAGGGCTCGGTCACGACCGGCATCGTCAGCTCGATGAACCGTGCGGTGCCGACCCGGGGCGAGGACGGCGACGCGTCCTTCCTCAACGCGATCCAGACGGACGCGGCGATCAACCCGGGCAACTCGGGCGGGCCGCTCGTGGACGCCAAGGGCCGCGTGATCGGCATCAACACGGCGATCGCCACGCTCGGCGGCCAGGGCCTCGGCGGCGAGCAGTCGAGCGGCAGCATCGGCCTCGGCTTCGCCATCCCGATCAACCAGGGCAAGCGGATCGCCGAGGAGATCATCCGGACCGGCAGCAGCAGCCAGCCCATCCTGGGGGTCCTGCCCGACCCCAACTACCAGGAGGGCGGCGCGCGGATCATGCCGCAGCCGGTGAACGGGCAGGACCCGGTGACCAAGGGCGGCCCGGCGGAGAAGGCCGGCCTGAAGCCCGGCGACGTGATCACCCGCGTCGACGACAAGCCGATCGAGGACGCCACCGACCTGATCGCGCAGATCCGGAGCCGGGCCCCCGGCGACGAGGTCTCGATCACCTACCAGCGCGGTGGCCAGGAGAGCACGGTCAAGGTGACGCTGGCGTCCAACTAGGCGGGGATGTCCGGGTCCGGCCCATCCGGGCTCGGGATACGCTGAGGGGGCCGGTCCGTGTCAGGACCGGCCCCCCTTGCCGCATGTGGAGGACGTGGTGTTCGACGTCGGGATCGGTGAGATGGCGGTTCTCGTCGTCCTCGCCCTCGTCATCTTCGGGGACAAGCTGCCCCAGGTAGCCGGTCAGGCGGGCCGGATGCTGCGGCAGTTCCGCCAGATGGCCGACTCCGCCAAGGCGGATCTGCAGGAGGGTCTCGGCCCCGAGTTCAAGGACTTCGACCTCAACGACCTCAACCCGAAGACGTTCGTCCGCAAGCACCTGCTGGAGGACGACGACACCTCCCTGACCAAGAACGGCCTCTTCGACGACGAGTCCTCGTACGTGACGGCGCCCGGCAACGGCCAGCTCGACTACGACGAACGCCCGCCGTTCGACAGAGAGGCGACGTAGGGCAGAACGTAGGGCAAGGCGACCCAGCCCAACGGGCGGCGCCCTGAGCCCTGGTCGCCGTCACCGTCCCTTGGGGGAGATGCCCAGCGGCATGCCTGCCAGGCCCCGGGTGCGCCCGCCCAGCGTGTCGGCGATGGTGCGCAGTTCCTTGGCGGCGCCGGCGTCCGGGTCCGACAGGACCAGCGGCTTCCCCTCGTCCCCGCCCTCGCGCAGGCGCGGGTCGATCTGCACCTGGCCGAGCATGGGGACGCGGGTCCCGAGCGTCTTGGTCAGCGCGTCCGCGACCGTCTGGCCGCCGCCCTCGCCGAAGAGGAACTGCTGCTCGCCGCAGTGCGGGCACGTCAGGTACGACATGTTCTCGATGACGCCGACGACCTGCTGGTGGGTCTGCGCGGCGATCGCGCCCGCGCGCTCGGCGACCTCGGCGGCCGCCTGCTGCGGCGTGGTGACCACCAGGATCTCCGCGGACGGGATCAGCTGCGCGACGGAGATCGCGATGTCGCCGGTGCCGGGCGGCAGGTCCAGCAGCAGGATGTCCAGGTCGCCCCAGTAGACGTCGGTGAGGAACTGCTGCAGCGCGCGGTGGAGCATCGGCCCGCGCCACACGACCGGCTGGTTCCCGGCGGTGAACATGCCGACCGAGATGACCTTCACGTCATGCGCCGTCGGCGGCATGATCATGTCGTGGACCTTGGTGGGCGAGGCGTCCACGCCGAGCATGCGCGGCACGGAGTGGCCGTAGATGTCGGCGTCCACGACCCCGACCTTGCGGCCCTGCGCGGCGAGCGCGGCGGCCAGGTTCACCGTCACCGACGACTTGCCGACGCCGCCCTTGCCGCTCGCCACCGCGTACACCTTGGTCAGCGAGCCCGGCTGCGCGAACGGGATCTCTTTCGCGGGCTCACCGCCGCGCAGCTTGGTCTGGAGGTCCTTGCGCTGCTCCTCGCTCATCACGTCGAGTTCGACGCCCACGGACGTCACGCCGTCGAGTTTGGAGACGGCCTCCGTGACGTTCTTGGTGATGGTGTCCTTCATCGGACATCCGGCCACGGTCAGGAAGATGCCGACGCGGACGGTGCCGTCCGTCTCGATGTCGACGCTCTTGACCATGTCGAGCTCGGTGATGGGCTTGCGGATCTCGGGGTCGTTCACCGTAGCGAGCGCCGCGGTCACCTGCTCGGTCGTCAACTGGGAGGCCATGCCTCCATGGTATGAACCCGAAGCAAGAACGTCCTAATCAAGGTGCCGCTCCTCACACCGCGTGTGCGTCTCCCGCACGCCGTACGCGGCGCCGCCGTACCATCAACGCGTGACAAGCAGCATGAACTCGGCCGCGGAGCTGATCGTCTGGCGCGCCGTGCTCCGCGCCGAGGCGCAGATCTCCCGCCGGCTCCAGGCCGATCTGCTGGCCGGCCACGACCTCGCGCTCGCCCCCTACGAGGTGCTCATGCACCTCGGCGAGGCCCCGGGCGGGCGGCTCCGGATGAACGACCTCGCCGACCGGGTCCTGCTGTCGCGCAGCGGCCTGACCAGGCTCGTCGACCGGCTGGAGCGCGACGGCCTCGTCGACCGGCAGACCTGCCCGAGCGACGCCCGCGGCCTGTACGCGGTCCTGACCGCCGCCGGGCGGGCCAGGCTGGACGAGGCCGCCCCCACCTACCGGCAGGGGGTCCGCGACCACATGCTGAGCCGCCTGGACGATTCCGAACTGCGTACGTTCCAGCACATCCTGGACAAGCTCGCCGACGAGCAGATCCCCGTCCAGGCTTGACCGCGCCTGTCCCTAGGCGGCACCGTTCCTGAACCGCGTCATCCTCGAACCGTGTTGTCCTTGGCGTCGAGTTCCCGCATGGCCTGCTGGAGCTCCGAGCGCAGGAAGTCGCGGGTGACGACCTCGTTCAGCGCCACCCGCAGCCCGGCGATCTCCCGCGTCAGGTACTCGGTGTCGGCGATGGTGCGCTCGCTCCTCGACCGGTCCTGCTCGTACTGGACGCGGTCCCGGTCGTCCTGCCGGTTCTGGGCGAGCAGGATCAGCGGCGCGGCGTAGGACGCCTGGACCGACAGGAGCAGCGTCAGGAAGATGAACGGGTAGGGGTCGAACCGCAGGGACGCCGGCGCGAACGAGTTCCACACCATCCACACCGCGATGAACGCGGTCAGGTAGACGAGGAACCTGGCCGTCCCCAGGAAGCGCGCGATCCGCTCGGACAGCCGCCCGAACGACTCCGGGTCGTAGTGGACGCGCGGCACGAACGTCCGGCGGATCTCCCTCGGCTGGTCGAGGCGCGCGGTCATATGGCGTGTCGTCATCACATGTTCCCCCGGAGAGCCTCTTCCTCGGGATCCGCGGACTCCTCCGCGCCGGCGTCCATCAGCGCCTCCCGCCAGTCCACGGGCAGCAGATGGTCGAGGACGTCGTCGATCGTCACCGACCCCAGCAGGTGCCCGTTCTCGTCCACGACGGCGCCCGCGACGAGGTTGTAGGTGGCCAGGAACATCGCGACGGCCTCCAGCGACATCGTGGGCCGCAGCGGATCCAGCTCGGTGTCCAGGATTCCGGCGACGAGCGTCGGCGGCGGCTCGCGCAGCAGCTTCTGGAAGTGGACCGTCCCGAGGTACCTGCCGGTCGGCGTGGCGGTCGGCGGCCGGCACACGTACACCTGGGCGGCCAGCGCCGGGTTCAGGTCGGGCCTCCTGATCAGCGCGAGCGCCTCGGCGACCGTCGCGTCCGGCGCGACGATCACCGGGTCGGTCGTCATCAGGCCGCCGGCGGAGTGCTCCTCGTAGGTCAGCAGCCGGCGCAGCGGCGCCGCCTCCTGCGGCTCCATGAGCGTCAGCAGCTGCTCCCGCTGCTCGGTGGGCAGGTCCCCGAGAAGGTCGGCGGCGTCGTCGGGACCCATGGCCTCCAGCACGTCGGCGGCCCGGTCCACTCCGAGCTTGCCGAGGATCTCGACCTGGTCGTCCTCGGGGAGCTCCTCCAGGACGTCCGCGAGCCGCTCGTCGTCCAGCGCCAGCGCGACCTCGGTCCGCCGCTTCTCCGGCAGCTCGTGCACGATCCCGGCGAGATCGGCGGGCTTCATCTGCTCGAACGCGGCGATCAGCCCGGCCGCGCCCTGCCCGTGCTCGACCGTGGAGAAGCCCTCCACGGCGTCCCAGTCCACGACGATGCTCTCGCCGCGCTTGCGCAGGGCCCGGCCCCTCCTGCGGCGCACCGCCACCTTGCCGACCAGCCAGTCCCGGGTACGGGTCGGCTCCATCGCCACGTCGACGACCGAGACGGGCTCCCCGTCGTCGCGGAACCGGACCGTGCGGTCCAGCATCTCGGCGATGACCAGCGTCTCCGACTCGCGCTTGCTGAACCGCCGCATGTTCAGCCGCCCGTCGAAGACGATCGCGTCCGCCTCGATCACCGACACCCGCGTGATCGGCACGAACACCGCCCGCCGCGACGAGACCTCCACCACCAGCCCCAGCACCCGCGGCGGCCGCGGTGCCAGCCGCAGCGCCACCACGACGTCGCGGACCCTTCCGACCTGGTCACCGGACGGATCGAACACCGCGACGCCCGCGAGCCGGGCGATGAACACCCGCGACGAGGCTGCGCTCATGGCCAGGACACTACCCATGATCTCCCTCCTGACCCGGTGCCGGACGGGTGATCCGGGACGCGCCCGGGCGGGACGTGTCACATCTCGCGCCGCCGTCCCGTCCCGGGGGGCGACAGGACGTGCGAGGACCCGCGTGAGAGGCTGGAGATCATGAGCCAGGCGTTCGAGGATCCGTTCGAGGAGCACCGGAACCTCCTGTTCGCGGTGGCGTACCGGATGCTGGGCACGGCCGCCGACGCGGAGGACGCCGTCCAGGACGCGTGGCTGCGCTGGTCCGCCGCGGACCGGTCGGACGTCGCCGACCCCAAGGCCTACCTGGTGCGGATCACCTCCAACGTCGCGCTCGACCGGCTGCGGTCGGCGCGGGCCAAGCGCGAGACCTACGTCGGGCCGTGGCTGCCCGAGCCGATGCTGACCGCCCCGGACGTCGCCGAGGACGTCGAGATGTCGGAGTCGGTGTCGATGGCGATGCTCGTCGTCCTGGAGACGCTGAGCCCCCTCGAACGCGCCGTGTTCGTCCTCAAGGAGGTGTTCGGCTACCCGTTCGCGGAGATCGCGAAGGCGCTCGACCGGACCGAGGCGTCGGTGCGGCAGCTCGGCACCCGCGCCCGCAAGCACGTCGAGGCGCGGCGTCCCCGCTTCGCGGCCGGCGGCGCGGAGCGGCGGGAGGCCACCGACCGGTTCTTCGACGCGGTCCTCGGCGGCGACGTCAACCGGCTCATGGAGGTCCTCGCCCCCGACGTCACGCTGTGGACCGACGGCGGCGGCAAGGTCAAGGCGGCGCGGCGGGTCATCCACGGCGCCGACAAGATCAGCCGCTGGATCGGCGCGGTCACGGGGGCGCCCTACGTGGGCGTCGAGCCCGCCGACATGCGGATGCGGCGCGTCGACCTCAACGGCGAGCCGGCCCTCGTCATCGAGGGCCCCGCCGGCCCGATCGGCACCGTCACCATAGACCTGAACGACGACGGCCGGATCCAGGCCGTCTACATGGTCGCCAACCCCGACAAGCTCAGCTCGATCGCCGAGGGGCGCCGGCTGCCGATGTGACGCCCGGCGGCCGGTCGACGCCTAGCGGTCGACGCGGCGGCGCTTGCCGCCGTGGAGGCGGGGCGGCGCGCCCGCGGTCGTCGCCGGGGTCGGGACCGGGCGGACGGTCGCGTAGTCCCCGGGCGCCTGCGCGGCCTCCAGGGCGGGGGTGAGCCGCATGATCCAGGACTCGGTGGCCCAGCGCTCCACCTGCCGCTCGTGGGACGCGGCGTTCAGGCGGGCCCTGGCCAGCAGCGGCGTCACGGCGTCCCAGAGCTCGGAGCCCGGCTCGACCGGCTCGGCGTCGGCGACGAACGAGATGAGCCGGCCGCCCTTGTCCTTGCTGCGCAGGATCACCGTCACCTGCGCGGACTCCGGCAGGCCGGGCAGCGGCTGCTCGCCCTCCCCGCCGGTGAGCACGTAGGCGGAGCCGTCGTGCCACACGTGCCAGGCGGCCCTCGGCTGCGGGAGGCCGGGGACGTCCAGCCACAGGAGGTCCGACTTCTTGGCCGCCTCCTCCACCAGGGCCCGGTTCAGCTCACCCATGCCCCGAAGCGTCTCACACCGCTGGCTAGCATGCGGGCCATGCGTTCCCGACGTACCACCCTCGCGGTCCCCGGCAGCAACGCCCGCTTCATCGAGAAGGCGCAGGGACTCCCCGCGGACGAGATCTTCCTGGACCTCGAGGACGCCGTCGCGCCCTCCGCGAAGGAGGAGGCCCGCGCGACCGTCGTCGCCGCCCTCAACGAGGGGGACTGGGCCGGAAAGATCCGGGTGGTCCGCGTCAACGACCTGGACACCCACTGGGCCTACAGGGACGTGATCGAGATCGTGGAGGGCGCCGGGGCCAACCTCGACGCCGTCATGCTGCCGAAGGTGCAGGACGCGACCCACGTCCAGTGGCTCGACCGGCTCCTCACCCAGATCGAGCGGGCGACGGGGCTCCCCGTGGGCGGCATCGGCATCGAGGCCCAGATCGAGGACGCGCGGGGCATGGTCGGCATCGACGCGATCGCCGCGTGCTCACCGCGGCTGGAGGCGCTGGTCCTCGGCCCCGGCGACCTCATGGCGTCGATCAACATGAAGACCCTCGTCGTAGGGGAGCAGCCGCCCGGCTACACCGAGGGCGACGCCTACCACTACATCCTGATGCGGATCCTGATGGCCGCCCGCGCCCACGATCTGCAGGCCATCGACGGCCCCTACTTCAACGTCCGGGACGTGGAGGCGTTCACGCGGGTCGCGCGGCGGTCCGCGGCGCTCGGGTTCGACGGCAAGTGGGTCCTGCATCCGTCCCAGATCGAGGCCGGGAACGCGGTGTTCTCGCCGTCCCAGGACGACTACGACCACGCCGAGCTGATCCTCGACGCCTACGAGCACCACGTCACCGTCGAGGGGCGCGGCGCCGCCACCCTCGGCGACGAGATGATCGACGAGGCGTCCCGGAAGATGGCGCTGGTCATCGCCGCCAAGGGACGCGCCGCGGGAATGGCCCGGACCCGGCGCTTCGACCCGGCGGGGAACTGACACCCCATACGATTCGTCCCACGGACGTGACGGTTACCGGGAGGATCGAACGTGTCAGAACGAGGGGAAGCCGACGGCTGGGCCCCGCTTGACCCCGACCTTTCCGGCGACCGCCCTCCGGAGCGGCGGCCTCAGGACGACGCACCGCCGCGACCCGAGCCCGGCCAGGCGCAGCCGCCGGAGGCCCGCCCCGAGCATGGCCGGCCCTACGCGGGCCAGTCCCACGAGGACCGGCCTTACCAGGAGCAGGCTTACCAGGAGCAGGCTTACGCCGCCGGGATGCCGTACTGGCAGGACGCCCCGGCGCAGCCGCCCGGGTGGGGGCAGCAGGACGGGGCCGGTCCCTACGGGCCCCAGTGGCAGGACCCCTATGGACGGCCATACGTCCCGTACGGGGCACAGCCGGTAAAGACGTCCTGGACGGTGGCGTCCCCGGCGGGGGTCCCGTTCCACAGGATGGCGCGCACCGATGTCCACCGGTGGTGGCGTCCGCTGCTGGGAAGCCTGGCGATCCTAGGCATCGGCATGAGCCTGGCGGTCGGGCTCCTGCTCGTCGGGATGATCATTCAGGTGGCCGTGACCGGCGAGCTGCCCGATGCGGCCGAGTCGGACACCACCACGATCTTCGGCAACGCCACGGCCGACCTGGCCTTCAACCTGGTCGCGCTCGCGGTGTTCCTGCCGGTGGCGGCGTTCGCGGCGTGGGGGATCCAGCGGCGCAGGCCCGGCACGCTGTCGTCGGTCGTGGGGCGCCTGCGCTGGAAGTGGATGGCGGCCTGCTGCGGCCTGGCGGTGCTGTTCTGCATCGTGTCGTTCGGGACGTCGCTCATCGCGGGCGCGGGCCTGGACGAGGAGGCAGGCGGAGACGAGCACTGGGTCGGGTGGGGAGAGTTCCTCCTGCCCGCCGTCCTCATCGTCCTGCTGGTGCCGTTCCAGGCGGCGGCGGAGGAGTACGTCTTCCGCGGCTGGATGCTCCAAGCCGTGGGCGCCTGCACGCTGGAGAACGCCAAGAGGAAGGCCGGACGCGCGCTGAGCGTGGTGTTCCGGACGCCCTGGCCCGGCATGGTGGTCGGCTCGGCGCTGTTCACGGCCGGGCACGGCTACACGGGCTGGGGAATCCTCGACATCTTCGTCTTCGGCATGATCGCCGCGTGGGTGACGGTGCGCACGGGCGGGCTTGAGGCGGCCATCGCCCTGCACGTGTTCAACAACCTGATGGCCTTCCTCATCTCGGCCGCCGTCGGCCAGCTGGAGATCGTGCAGGGCTCGGTGCCGTGGGAGGTCGTCGTGGCGGACATCATCCCCATGGCGCTGTTCGCGCTCGCCGCCGTCTGGCTGGCGCGGCGGATGCGCATCCAGACCGTCACGTCCGGGCCCGGGGAGGACGACGTCCTGGTGACGGCGGACACCCAGCCCGCGCGCATCTCATAGCACTCCCCACAGGGCGAGTGCGTCGAGAAGCCCCGGCGTGACGGGAAGCCCGCGCAGCGCGTCCGGGGTGACCCACCGGACGTCGGACGCGTCGTCACCGGCACGAAGGGCCCCGCCCGTCACCGTCGCGGCATAGTCGTATATCTCGTAGGTGACGCCGCCTGGCCCTGGACGTTCCACCGTTCCGGCCAGCGCGCCGGCGACGACGTCCAGGCCCGTCTCCTCCTTCAGCTCCCGCGCGACCGCCTCCGCGTCGTCCTCACCGGGCTCGACCCGTCCCCCCGGAACGGACCACAGGCCCTCGCCCGGCGGGCGCCCGCGCCTCACCATGAGCAGCCGCCCGTCCCCGTCCCGCACGATCCCGCCGACGCAACGCACCCTCATGACTCCATTTTGTCCGGCCCTTTTCCAGGCGGCGACCTGCGCGACCTTGACGGGCCCCGACGTCGCCGCGCAGGGTGGTTAATCATGAGGGCGGAGCCCACATGCCCGCGCTGTGCGGGTCCTGTTTCCGCGCCGGGCCCCTGGTCGAGCGACTGGGCCTGTGGCGTGCACGGCGCCGTACTTCCGCGGCAGCCGTCCAAGCGACCCGGCCCGGACGGGCTGGCCGCCGTACTGCGCGACGCGAGGGTCCCCGTCTGGACGCCCTGGCCCCTTCCGCTGGGCTGGCTCGTCACGGGCTTCGCCACGGTCGGGGACGACCGCAGCGGCGCGCGGGCGACGGCGGTCGCCGTGTCCGGGCCGGGCCTGCTCAGCGGCCCCGCCGACATGGTGCTGATCGCCGAGCAGCCCGGAGTCGGCCTCGGCGCCCACTACGCGGGCCTGGACGGCGCCGACCCCGGCGAGGTGTTCGACGGCAGCCCGCCGCACGTGAAGCTCGACGTCAGCGGCCCCGCGGCGACCTGCGGCCACTCGGTGCCGATGTGGGCGGTCGACGGGAAACCCGACCGCGCCGCCTACGTGGGCGAGGCGATGGGCGACTGGCTCTGGGCGGTGCTGTGGCCCGCCGACGCCGGCGTCCTCATGCTGGAGCGCCAGAACCTCCTCGATCTGCGCGAGCCGGGGATGGAGTTGGACCTTCCCTACGGGGCCCACAGCCCGCGCATCGACGACTAGACGATCAGTTGCCCTGATATGAACGGGGCATGCGGATCGATCTGCACAGCCACAGCGACAGGTCCGACGGCACCCGCCCGCCCGCCGAAGTGGTCCGCCGGGCGCGGGAGAGGGGGCTGGACGTCCTGGCGCTCACCGACCACGACACCGTCGCCGGCTGGGACGAGGCCGCCGAGTCGCTGCCCGCCGGCCTGACGCTCGTCCCCGGCATCGAGCTGTCGTGCAAGGAGGACGGCCGCAGCCTCCACCTGCTCGGCTACCTGTTCGACCCGGACGAACCGGACCTCGCCGCCGAGCTCGCACGGGTCCGCGACGACCGGGTGATCAGGGCGCGGGGGATGGTCGACCGGCTCCGGGACCTCGGCGTGGACGTCACGTGGGCCATGGTCCGCGCACTGGCCGAGGGCGAGGCGGTCGGGCGTCCGCACATCGCGCGGGCCATGGTCGACGCGGGCGCCATCCGCACGACCGAGGAGGCGTTCTCCGCCCGGTGGATCGCGCAGGACGGCCGCGCCTACGTCGAGCGGTACGCGCTCGACCCGGAACGGGCGATCGGTCTCGTGCGCGCGGCCGGGGGAGTGTGCGTCCTGGCGCACCCGAGGGCACGGCGGCGCGGCTACGTCTTCGCGGACGCGACGATCGAGAGGCTCGCCGCCGCGGGGCTGGCCGGGATCGAGGTCGACCACCCCGACCACGTCCCGGAGGACCGCGCCCGCCTGCGCGATCTCGCCGCCTCCCTGGGCCTCGCCGTGACGGGTTCCAGCGACGACCACGGCGCGCTGACCGGCGACCGCCTCGGCGCCGAGACCACCGCCCCGGACGCCTTCGAGGAACTGCGCGCGGGCGCCTCCGGCGATGATCTCCGACTGCCCGAAACGTTCCCCGAAGCGCGATAGGGTGCCAAGGGTGGACGCGCGCATCGAACAGGTGACCACGTCGGGGCAGCTCACCCTCGACGACACCGACTACGACGTCGAGAACAACACCTACATCGTCGGCGACGACGACGAGGTCATCGTGATCGACCCGGCGTACGACGCCGACGCCATCCTCAAGGAGGTCGGTGACCGCGAGGTCATGGCCGTCCTGCTCACCGACGGGAACGAGCACCACCTCAACGTGGTCCTCGAAGTCGCCGCCGCGGGCGAGGAGGACGAGGAGAACTGGGCCCCGATCGCGATGCACCGCGCCGACCGGCTGCTGTGGCGCGACTACTTCGGCCGCCTCGCCAAGGACGAGGAGGACGAGGACGACGCCAAGGCGCTGCGGTCCCTCGAACCCGACATCTGGCTGGAGGACGGCGGCGTCTTCGAGATCGGCGACGCCCAGCTGGAGATCATGCACACCCCGGGCCACACGCCCGGCAGCGTCTGCGTGATCAGCGAGCAGCTCGGCGCCCTGTTCTCAGGCGACACCCTGCACCGCGGCCGTCCCGGCTCCATCGGCGGCGTCTACGAGGACCTGCGCAAGCAGCTGAACTCGATCGGCGCGCTGCTGACCCCGCTGCCGAAGGAGCTGAAGATCCTTCCCGGCCAGGGCGAGGAGACCACGGTCGGCGAGGAGGACTCCCGCTGGGAGACGTGGGGCGAGCTGGCCCAGGACGAGGACTGACGGCGTCGTTGAACGCCGAGCAGTTGGGCTTCGAGGGGATGCCCCGGCGGCTGTACGCGTGCACGCCGTCGCGGCTCAACACGTGGCTGGACTGCCCGCGCCGCTACCGGATGACCTACCTCGATCGTCCGATGCCGCCGAAGGGCCCGCCGTGGGCGCACAACAGCGTCGGCGCCAGCGTCCACAACGCCCTGGCGGGATGGTGGCGGCTCCCCGTCCACGAGCGCACCCCCGAGGCCGCCGGAACCCTCCTGACCAGGGGCTGGCTGACGGACGGTTTCCGCGACGACGCCCAGTCCCTCGAATGGCGTGACCGCGCCCGCGCGATGACCGAGCGCTACGCGGCGGGCCTCGACCCGTCCGACGAGCCGGCCGGCGTCGAGCGCACGGTCGCGACCCGCACCGACCGCATCGCCGTGTCGGGCCGGATCGACCGCCTGGACGCCCGCGGCGGTGAACTCGCCGTCGTCGACTACAAGACGGGGCGCCGCCCCCTCACCTCCGACGACGCCCGGGGCTCGCTCGCCCTCGCGATCTACGCCGTCGCCGCGTCCCGCGTCCTGCGCCGCCCCTGCCACCGCGTCGAACTGCACCACTTGCCGTCGGGCGAGGTCGCGGCCTGGGACCACACCGACGACTCGCTGGCGCGCCACATGCGCCGCGCCGAGCAGATAGCGGGCGAGGCCGCCGCGGCCGACGAGGCCTTCCGCGCTGTTTCGGGGGGTGTGGG
>NZ_SMKH01000020.1 GCF_004348515.1 Actinomadura sp. KC345
GGAGGATCTGGTGTGGGCGGTCGCCCGCTGGACCACCCCCGGGGTCGCCGAGCTGCTGGACGTTCTCGCCGACGACCCGCACCCCGACGTCAGGGAAGCGGTGGAGGCGGTACGCGAATCGTCGTGATCATGGGGTCACCCGGTCCGCGGCAGAGGCCGTGCGGCGGGTTCAGGCGAAGGTGCGGCACTCCACCGTGGCGCGGCGTTCGGTCATGCCCTGCTGGGTCGCGGCGGTCACGCATTGCCGCTGCTTCTCGTTCAGCTTCGGCTGGCCGCACTCCTTGACGCTCGAATAGGTGCGGCAGTCCTGCCGCGCGGGCTCGTTGGACGGTTGCGCGGCGGTGGCGCCGCCCACTCCGGTGAACCCGACGGCCGCGGCGATCAGGACCCCCGTCATTGCCCTCTTCATCATGCTTTTCCCCCGTCGTGCACATCAGCCAACGGCGGTCACCATGCCCGGGGCATATCGCGACAAAACCACCCGTCAGGGTAAATAAAACGGGTGAATGCCCAGGTCATCGCGCCGTCACGTGCGACCCGCGCCGGAGTACTGACGGCATTCACCGGTGAAGACGGCGGCGAGTTCGGTCTCAATGATCGCAGGGGCGATCTCGGCGAGTTCCGCGGGGTCGCGGTAGGCGTGCGTCGCCAGGCCGTCGGTCACGGCGGCGAGGCGGATGGCCGCGGGGCGAGGGTCCAGGTCCGGCTCGACCTCCCCGCATTCCTTGCCGTTGTGAACCGCCCGTGCGAGGTCGTCGATCAGCGCGCGGGCGGTCGCGATGTCGACCTCGGCCAGGGCAGGTACGTCCAGGGCTCGGCCCTGGAACGCCTTGGCGACGCGAAACTCCGCGCGACGTTCGCCGTCCAGGGGCAGGAACTCCGCCAGCGCCTCGGCCAGCACCCCGGCAATGGGCCGCCGGTGCTCGATCCCCGCCTGGATCCGTTCGTCGATCCTGCCGCGGATGGACGCGCTGACGTGGTTGAACGCGTGCAGGAGCATGTCGTCCTTGGTGCGGAAGTAGTGCTGCACCAGCCCGACCGAGATACCCGCGGCGGCGGCGGTGCGGGCGACGGTGACGGTGTCGAACCCGTCCTCGGCTATGAGGTCGCAGACCGCCACGGCGATCTGGCGGCGGCGCTGGTCGTGATCGGCGGTTCTCGGCACTTGATAACCATATCGTCGTACGGTAAAACCGTATGACGATATGGTTATTCGCTCCCCGGAGGACGACTCGATGCGCATCCGACATTCGTGGCGGCTCGCCGCGGCCCTGCTGGCGGCCCTTCTCTGCGTCCCGGTCGCTCCGGCGTCGGCGCGGCCCGACCCGTACACCGCGATCGACGACTACGTCCGCGAACGGATGGAGGCCACGCGCGCACCCGGGCTCGCCTACGCCGTGGTCGGTCCGGACGGCCCGCTCCACCAGCGGGCCTGGGGGACGGACGGGAACGGCGAGCGCGTCACGGCCGAGACCCCGTTCCTGTGGGGTTCGCTCGCCAAACCCGTCACGGCGACCGCCGTCATGACGCTCGTCCAGTCCGGACGGCTTTACCTGGACGACCGGGTCGTCGAGCACCTCCCCGGATTCCGGTTCGGCGGTCCGGCGCACGCCGCCGAGATCACCGTCCGGCACCTGCTGGAACAGACCGCGGGGATCCCCGGGTCCGCCACGCCCAAGGTCACCGACTGCCTGGACTCCGACTGCCCGCGCCCGGCCGAACGCCTCGGCGCGCTCGACGACGTGACACCGCTCGGGCCCCCCGGCACCGAGTACGCCTACAGCAGCGC
Organism: Actinomadura sp. KC345; assembly: GCF_004348515.1. Classification (GTDB taxonomy): domain Bacteria; phylum Actinomycetota; class Actinomycetes; order Streptosporangiales; family Streptosporangiaceae; genus Spirillospora. The sequence goes on from NZ_SMKH01000020.1 coordinate 1,790, forward strand.
CAACTACCTCGTCCTCACGGCGGTGGTCGAGTCGGTCACCGGGCGCCCGTTCGCCGAGCACGTCCGGCGCTCCGTCCTCGACCCGGCGGGAATGGACGGTGCCGTCATCGACTCGGCCTCGGCCAGGAAGCGGAACCTGCCGCCGGGGCACCGGCTCCTCTGGGGGTTCCCGTCCGCGACCGGCGCCTTCGACGACCACGGCGCCGGCTACGGCTACCTGGGCGGCGACCTCGGCGACCTCTCCGCGTTCGCGTCCCTCCAGCTCCGTTCGGGGAAGACCGCCGACGGCGGCACCGTCCTCACCGCCGACTCGGTGCGGCTCATGCGCCAGGACGGCCGAATCCAGCAGGGCTACGGGCTGGGCTGGCGGGTCGGCGGGCTGGACGCGCCCCTGGACGACGCGATCTGGCACACGGGCGGGAGCCCCGGCTACTCGGCGATGATGTTCCTGCTACCACGGCGGAACGTCGCCCTGGTCCTGCACCAGAACATCTACGGCCTCCTCCAGGACCCCGCCGTCATGCAGGCCGGCTTCGGCGCCGCCGCGTTGCTCGCGGGTGGCACGCCTGGCGACGGCCCCTCCGCGTCCGGGTACCTCCTGGCCGTCTGGGGCACGACCGCGCTGGCCCTCGCGTTCCTCCTGGCCGCCGGTCGTTCGGCACTGCTCCTGCGCCGCCCCGCCCCCGCCGGACGGCCCAGCCGCGTCGTCACCGCCGCCTGGAGCCTGACAGGCGCGCTGCCCGTGGCGGCCTGGGTGGTGCTGACCACCTGGATGGGCATGGACGTGCTCACGACCTGGACACCCGACGTCCTCATCGCCGCGAGCGCCGCGGCCGCCGCCGGAGCCGCCACCACCCTGTGCCGCCTGGTACGCGCCACTCACACCCCCCGGCACTCCCCCACAAGCGAGCCGCCACCACGGGGCGGGGTGGAAAGGTGACGCGGCCCGGCGTCGCCGGCTGAACCTCGACGGTCAGGTCCCGAAACGGTCTCCGGACAGGCGAAGGGCCGCCGCCCGCGTCATGCGGGTGGCGGCCCTCCGATCACAAACCGTGCGGGTCTTACCGGTTGTACTGGCCGAAGTCGTACTCCTCCAGCGGGACGGCCTCGCCGGAGCCCTGGCCGAAGGCGTACTCGGCGCCGTCGTCGTAGGAGCCGACGGAGTACACCGCCGCCTTGGCCTCCTCGGTCGGCTCGACCCGGACATTGCGGTACTGCGGCATGCCGGTACCGGCCGGGATGAGCTTACCGATGATGACGTTCTCCTTGAGGCCCAGCAGCGGGTCGCTCTTGGCGTGCATCGCGGCCTCGGTGAGCACCCGGGTCGTCTCCTGGAAGGACGCCGCCGACAGCCACGACTCGGTCGCGAGCGAGGCCTTGGTGATGCCCATCAGGACCGGGCGGCCGGCGGCGGGGACCCCGCCCTCGGCCACGACGTTCCGGTTGCGCTCCTCGAAGATCGGACGCTCGACCAGGTCGCCCGGCAGCAGCTCGGTGTCACCCGACTCGAGGATGTTCACCCGCTTCAGCATCTGGCGGACGATGATCTCGATGTGCTTGTCGTGGATCGACACACCCTGCGACCGGTAGACCTCCTGGACCTCCTGGACCAGGTGGAGCTGCACGGCGCGGGGGCCGAGGATGCGCAGCACCTCGTGCGGGTTGATGGCGCCCGCGATGAGCTGCTGGCCGACACCGACCCGCTCGCCCTCCTTGACCAGGAGGCGCGACCGCATCGGCACCTGGTAGGCGATCTCGTCGGAGCCGTCGTCGGGGACGACGACGACCTTCCGCGACTTCTCGGTCTCGTCGATCTTGACGCTGCCGGCGACCTCGCTGATCGGGGCCACGCCCTTGGGCGTGCGGGCCTCGAACAGCTCCTGGACACGCGGCAGACCGTGCGTGATGTCGCCGCCGGCCACACCACCGGTGTGGAAGGTGCGCATCGTCAGCTGCGTGCCGGGCTCGCCGATGGACTGCGCGGCGATGATGCCGACGGCCTCGCCGACGTCCACCCGCTTGCCGGTGGCCAGCGAACGGCCATAGCAGGCGGCGCAGACACCGATCTTGGCCTCGCAGACCAGGGCGGAGCGGGTGCGGACCTTGTCCACGCCCGCCTCGACCAGGCGCGACACGACCGAGTCGGACAGGTCGGTGTCGGCCGGGAAGATGACCGTCCCGTCGACGACGACGTCCTCGGCGATCGTGCGGCCGACCAGGCTGGTCTCCGACGTGGCCAGCTTGACCAGCGTGCCGTCGGCCAGCTTGTCGGCGACCTCGAACGGGATCGTGCGGTCGGTGCCGCAGTCGATCTCGCGGACGATGACGTCCTGCGCGACGTCCACCAGGCGCCGGGTCAGGTAACCCGAGTCGGCGGTGCGCAGCGCGGTGTCGGCCAGGCCCTTGCGGGCGCCGTGCGTCGAGATGAAGTACTCGACGACCGACAGGCCCTCGCGGAACGACGACTTGATCGGACGCGGGATGGTCTCGCCCTTGGGGTTGGAGACCAGGCCGCGCATGCCGGCGATCTGGCGGAGCTGGAGCGGGTTGCCGCGGGCACCCGACTGGATCATCATCCAGATCGGGTTGTCCTTCGGGAACGCGTCCTCCATGTCCACCGCGACGTCCGCGGTGGCCTTGTTCCAGATCTCGATGAGCTCCTGCTTGCGCTCATCGTCGGTGATCAGGCCGCGGTTGAACTCCCGCTGCACCTTCTCGTCGCGCTGCTCGTAGCCGGCCAGGATGTCCTGCTTGTTCGGCGGCGTGATGACGTCGTCGATCGCGATCGTGACACCGGACCTGGTCGCCCAGTGGAACCCGGTGCTCTTCAGCGCGTCCAGGGCCGTGGCGACGTCGACCTTCGGGTACGTCTCCGCCAGCTCGTTGACGATCGCCGAGAGCTGCTTCTTGCCGATCTCGTCGTCGACGAACGGGTAGTCCTCCGGCAGCGTCTCGTTGAACATCGCGCGGCCGAGCGTCGTCTCCAGCCGGTACGGCTGGCCGGGGTCGTAGCCCTCGGGCGCGATCCACTCGCGCGGCGGCGGGACGTCCTTGAGCCGCAGGCTGATCTTCGCCTGGAGGTCCAGCTCGCCCCGGTCGTAGGCCATGATCGCCTCGGCGATCGACCCGAACGCGCGGCCCTCGCCCTCGGCCGCGTCCTTCTGCGTCGTCAGCCAGTACAGGCCGATGACCATGTCCTGGGTGGGCATGGTGACGGGCTTGCCGTCCGACGGCTTCAGGATGTTGTTGGTCGAGAGCATCAGGATGCGCGCCTCGGCCTGGGCCTCGGCCGACAGCGGCAGGTGCACGGCCATCTGGTCGCCGTCGAAGTCCGCGTTGAACGCGGTGCAGACGAGCGGGTGGATCTGGATGGCCTTGCCCTCGACCAGCTGCGGCTCGAACGCCTGGATGCCGAGGCGGTGCAGGGTCGGCGCCCGGTTCAGCAGCACCGGGTGCTCGGTGATGACCTCTTCCAGCACGTCCCACACGACCGGGCGGGCCCGCTCGACCATCCGCTTGGCGGACTTGATGTTCTGCGCGTGGTTGAGGTCGACGAGCCGCTTCATGACGAACGGCTTGAACAGCTCCAGCGCCATCTGCTTGGGCAGGCCGCACTGGTGCAGCTTCAGCTGCGGGCCGACGACGATGACCGAACGGCCGGAGTAGTCGACGCGCTTGCCCAGCAGGTTCTGCCGGAACCGGCCCTGCTTGCCCTTGAGCATGTCGGACAGCGACTTCAGCGGACGGTTGCCCGGCCCGGTGACCGGGCGGCCGCGGCGGCCGTTGTCGAACAGCGCGTCGACGGCCTCCTGCAGCATCCGCTTCTCGTTGTTGACGATGATCTCGGGCGCGCCCAGGTCGAGCAGGCGCTTGAGCCGGTTGTTGCGGTTGATGACACGGCGGTACAGGTCGTTCAGGTCGGAGGTCGCGAAGCGGCCGCCGTCCAGCTGCACCATCGGACGCAGGTCCGGCGGGATCACCGGGATGCAGTCCAGCACCATGCCGAGCGGGCTGTTGCGGGTGTTGAGGAACGCCGAGACGACCTTCAGCCGCTTGAGGGCGCGGGCCTTCTTCTGGCCCTTGCCGGTGCGGATGACGTCGCGCAGCTTCTCGGCCTCGGCGTCGAGGTCGAAGTTCTGCAGCCGGGCCTGGATGGCCGCGGCGCCCATGCCGCCCTCGAAGTACTTGCCGAACCGGTCGCGCATCTCGCGGTAGAGCAGCTCGTCGCCCTCCAGGTCCTGGACCTTGAGGTTCTTGAAGCGGCTCCAGACCTCGTCGAGGCGGTCGATCTCGCGCTGCGCGCGGTCGCGCAGCTGCTTCATCTCCCGCTCGGCGCCGTCGCGCACCTTGCGCTTCTGGTCGGCCTTCGCGCCGGCCTCCTCCAGCTCCGCCAGGTCGCCCTCCAGCTTCTGCTGGCGGGCCTCGACCTGCGCGTCGCGGGCCTGCTCGATCTGCTGGCGCTCCACCGAGATGTGGGCCTCCAGCGTGGGCAGGTCGCGGTCGCGCCGCTCGGCGTCCACGCTGGTGATCATGTAGGCCGCGAAGTAGATGATCTTTTCGAGATCCTTCGGGGCCAGATCCAGCAGGTAGCCGAGCCGGGACGGGACGCCCTTGAAGTACCAGATGTGCGTGACCGGCGCGGCCAGCTCGATGTGGCCCATCCGCTCACGGCGCACCTTGGCCCGGGTCACCTCGACGCCGCAGCGCTCGCAGATGATGCCCTTGAACCGGACGCGCTTGTACTTGCCGCAGTAGCACTCCCAGTCCCGGGTCGGACCGAAGATCTTCTCGCAGAAGAGCCCGTCCTTCTCCGGCTTGAGGGTCCGGTAGTTGATCGTCTCCGGCTTCTTCACCTCGCCGTGCGACCACTGGCGGATGTCGTCAGCGGTCGCCAGGCCGATGCGTAGTTCGTCGAAGAAGTTGACGTCAAGCAACAGATTTCCCCTTGAGTTGATCAGACCTCTTCGACACTGCTCGGCTCACGCCGGGACAGGTCGATGCCGAGCTCCTCCGCCGCACGGAAGACGTCCTCGTCGGTGTCGCGCATCTCGATGGACATGCCGTCGCTGGAGAGCACCTCGACGTTCAGGCACAGCGACTGCATCTCCTTGATGAGCACCTTGAAGGACTCGGGAATGCCGGGCTCGGGGATGTTCTCGCCCTTGACGATCGCCTCGTACACCTTCACGCGGCCGAGGACGTCGTCGGACTTGATGGTCAGCAGCTCCTGGAGCGCGTAGGCGGCGCCGTACGCCTCCAGGGCCCAGACCTCCATCTCACCGAAGCGCTGGCCGCCGAACTGGGCCTTACCGCCGAGCGGCTGCTGGGTGATCATGGAGTACGGGCCGGTCGACCGCGCGTGGATCTTGTCGTCGACCAGGTGGAGCAGCTTGAGGATGTAGATGTAGCCGACCGAGACCGGCTCCTTGTAGGGCTCGCCGGTGCGGCCGTCGAACAGCCTCGCCTTGCCGCCCGGTCCGACCAGCCGGTCGCCGTCGCGGTTGGGCAGCGTGCTCTCGATCAGGCCGGTGACGTCGTCCTCGCGGGCGCCGTCGAACACCGGCGTGGCGGTGTTCGTCCACGGCTCGGCCTCGTCGGCGCCGATCGCCTTGAGGGCCTTCTTCCAGTCCTGGTCGTCGCCCTCGACCTTCCAGCCGCGGGAGGCGACCCAGCCGAGGTGGGTCTCCAGGACCTGGCCCACGTTCATGCGCCCGGGGACGCCCAGCGGGTTCAGGACGATGTCGACCGGCGTGCCGTCCTCCAGGAACGGCATGTCCTCGACGGGGAGCACCTTGGAGATGACGCCCTTGTTGCCGTGCCGGCCGGCGAGCTTGTCGCCGTCGGTGATCTTGCGCTTCTGCGCGACGTACACCCGGACCAGCTCGTTCACGCCGGGCGGGAGCTCGTCGCCCTCGTCCCGGGAGAACACCCGGACGCCGATGACCTTGCCCTGCTCGCCGTGCGGCACCTTCAGCGAGGTGTCGCGGACTTCGCGGGCCTTCTCACCGAAGATCGCACGCAGCAGCCGCTCCTCCGGGGTCAGCTCGGTCTCGCCCTTGGGCGTGACCTTGCCGACCAGGATGTCGCCGGGGACGACATCGGCGCCGATGCGGATGATGCCGCGCTCGTCGAGGTCGGCCAGGACCTCCTCGGAGACGTTCGGGATGTCCCGGGTGATCTCCTCGGGGCCCAGCTTGGTGTCGCGGGCGTCGACCTCGTGCTCCTCGATGTGGATCGAGGACAGGACGTCGTCCTGCACGAGGCGCTGGCTGAGGATGATGGCGTCCTCGTAGTTGTGGCCCTCCCACGGCATGAACGCCACGAGGAGGTTCTTGCCGAGCGCCATCTCGCCGTTGTCGGTGCAGGGGCCGTCGGCGACGACCTGCCCGACCTCGACCCGGTGGCCCTCCTCGACGATCGGCTTCTGGTTGAAGCAGGTGCCCTGGTTCGACCGCTTGAACTTGGCGACGCGGTAGGTCGTCCGCGTGCCGTCGTCGTTCATGACGGTCACGTAGTCGGCGGAGACCTCCTCGACGACGCCCGCCTTCTCGGCGGTGATGACGTCGCCGGCGTCGGTCGCGGCGCGGTACTCCATGCCGGTGCCGACCAGCGGCGCCTCGCTGCGCAGCAGCGGGACGGACTGGCGCTGCATGTTGGAGCCCATCAGGGCGCGGTTGGCGTCGTCGTGCTCCAGGAACGGGATCATCGCGGTGGCGACGGAGGTCATCTGCCGCGCCGAGACGTCCATGTACTGGACCGCGCGCGGCGGGACGAGTTCGACCTCGGCGCCCTTCTTGCGGATCAGCACGCGGTCGTCGACGAACGTGCCGTCGTCGTTGATCAGCGAGTTGGCCTGGGCGATGATGAAGCGGTCTTCCTCATCGGCCGTCAGGTAGTCGATCTCGTCGGTGACGACACCGTCGGTGACCCGGCGGTACGGGGTCTCGACGAACCCGAACGGGTTGACGCGGCCGTACGCGGCGAGCGAGCCGATCAGACCGATGTTCGGGCCTTCCGGCGTCTCGATCGGGCACATGCGGCCGTAGTGGGACGGGTGGACGTCGCGGACCTCCATGCCCGCCCGCTCGCGCGACAGACCACCGGGACCCAGGGCGTTCAGGCGCCGCTTGTGCGTCAGGCCGGCCAGCGGGTTGGTCTGGTCCATGAACTGCGAGAGCTGGCTGGTGCCGAAGAACTCCTTGATGGAGGCCACGACCGGCCGGATGTTGATCAGGGTCTGCGGCGTGATCGCCTCGACGTCCTGGGTGGTCATCCGCTCGCGGACGACGCGCTCCATGCGCGCCAGGCCCAGGCGGACCTGGTTCTGGATCAGTTCGCCCACCGTGCGCAGGCGCCGGTTGCCGAAGTGGTCGATGTCGTCGACCTCGATCGGCACGGCGACCGCCCCGAGGGTGGCCTCCTCCTCGCCGGCGTGCAGCCGGACGAGGTACTCGATCGTGCCGACGATGTCGTCCTCGGTGAGGGTGCCCTGGCGCATGTCCAGATCGAGGCCGAGCTTCTTGTTGATCTTGTAGCGGCCGACCTTGGCGACGTCGTAGCGCTTCGGGTTGAAGTACAGGTTCTCCAGCAGCGTCTGCGCGGACTCGCGCGTCGGCGGCTCACCCGGGCGCAGCTTGCGGTAGATGTCGAGCAGCGCGTCGTCCTGGCCGGACGTGTGGTCCTTCTCCAGGGTGACGTTGATCGACTCGTAGGAGCCGAAGCGCTCACGGATGCGCGCCTCGTCCCAGCCGAGCGCCTTGAGCAGCACGGTGACGGGCTGCTTGCGCTTGCGGTCGATGCGCACGCCGACGTTGTCGCGCTTGTCGATCTCGAACTCGAGCCAGGCGCCACGGCTGGGGATGACCCGGCAGCCGTAGATGTCCTTGTCGGACGCCTTGTCGAGGGCGCGGTCGAAGTAGACACCGGGCGAGCGTGTCAGCTGCGAGACGACGACGCGTTCGGTGCCGTTGATGATGAAGGTGCCCTTCGGGGTCATGAGCGGGAAATCGCCCATGAACACCGTCTGGCTCTTGATCTCACCGGTGGTGTTGTTGATGAACTCCGCCGTGACGAACAGCGGGGCGGAGTAGGTCATGTCCTTGTCCTTGCACTCCTCGACGGAGTACTTGGGCGGCTCGAACCGGTGATCGCGGAACGAGAGGGACATGGTCCCGGAGAAGTCCTCGATCGGACTGATCTCTTCGAAGATCTCCTCCAGCCCCGACTGGGTCGGGACGCTCTTACTTCCGGCCTTCTGGGCCGCCTCGACCCGGGCCTTCCACCTCTCATTGCCCAGCAGCCAGTCAACGGAGTTGGTCTGCAGAGCAAGGAGGTCCGGGACTTCGAGCGGCTCCTTGATGCGCGCGAAGGAGACGCGGTTCGGACCGGTTGCGGTATTCGAGGCGTTGCGCGAGGCTGCCAAGAGTGGTCCTTCCGAGGGCTCGCGGCGTAACTGGTGACACGCACGCCAGACGATCCACGTCCGAGACCTGCACAGACAGGCCCGAGAAGGGCCAAAGCAGGGGTGCTCTCACACGCGGATAGTCAGAGGGCAGCGCAAAGGGGCAGTGTAGCCGACTGGTACACCGCTCGCAACTCTAGCGCCGCAGTATGCATCACGTTGTCATGGAGCATCGCCCCTCAGCGCCTCTCAGTCAAGAGCGGACTTGGACTTTTCGGGCCCTGACCTGCAGTGAGGAAGGCCATAGTTTATCGGCTGCGGCGGCCGTCCCGGGCCCGCGGCGTTTCGCCGCGCCCCCGGGCGCCTGGAGCGCCGGAGAGCACGGCGAGCGCGTGCGCCGGAAAGCGGGTCAGGAGAGGACGGTCAGTTCGGAGGCGAGCCACTTGTCGCCGTCCTTGACCATCGTCATCTTGATGCGCAGCGGCTCGGGGAGGCGCTGCTGCTTGTCGTCCTTGGTGGCCGACGAGCGGTTGGCGTAGACGAGGGTCTCGACCTTGTCCGGGGTCGCGTTGATGACGCCGACCTTCATCACCGTCGTGGTGGAGACGGCCTGCTGCTGGACGGCGGCGGTCTTGAGCTGCGCGGCGAGCTTGTCGTATTGGCCGCGCAGCTCGCCGGTCGTCGTGGCGGACGCGGCCTTCAGGTCGGAGTCGAGGGTCTGGTAGTCGTACGACGACAGCTTCTGGGCCGCGCGGGACGAGGCCATCGAGGCCTCCTTGGACGCCGCGTCGGTCGCCTTCTGCTCCTGGACCTTCAGGGCGAGCATCGTCGTGCCGACCCCCAGCGCGATCGCCAGGACGACCAGGACGCCGACAACCGTCGAGAGGCCACCCGCACGGACCGACCGGCGGGGCTTGGCGTCCTCGTCGTCCTCGTCCTCATCGTCGTGCTCGTCGTGCTCGTCGTCGCTCGCCTTCGACGCCTTGGCCTTTGCGAGCTTCGGGCGGGCCGGCTTCGCCGGCTCGTCGTCCTCGTCGTCGTCCTTGTCCTCGTCGTCGTCCTTGCCCTTGTCCTTGCCGGACTCCTCGGCCTCGGGCTCGATGTCGGTCGAGGTCGCCTCTGGGGCTTCTGAGTCTCCCTCTGCCGCGTCATCGGTGTCGGACGCGACTTCGGAGTCCTTCCGGGCCTTCTCGGACTTCTCCAGGGATTTGGGGGCCTCGTCCGGCTCGTCCTCGTCCTCTTCGGCCTCTGCCTCGGCTTCGGCTTCGGCGGCGGCCTCGTCCGCGGCGATCTGGGCCAGGCGGGCGGCCTCCCTGGCCTTGGCGGCGGCCTCCTCCGCCAGCCGGGCCGCCTCGGCGGCCTCCTCGGCCTTCGCGGCACGCTCCTCGGCCGTCGCCGCGCGATCGGCGGCCTCGGCGGCCTCCTTTGCGGCCTTGCCCGCCTTGGTCTCCGAGTCCCCCCTGGTCTTCGGATCCCCCTTGGTCTTCGGATCCCCCTTGGTCTCCGACTTCTTCTTGTCCTTGGCGGAGCGCCTGCCCCGGCCGAGCATCGTCACGGGACAACCTCCAGTCCGGACACGAGCCAGCGGTCGTCGACCCGCGTGAGGTCCATCTGATAGCGGTACGACTGCGGCGTCCCGTTCTTCACCTTGTCGTTGGTGACCGTGCCGGTCAGCGACACCATCACCTCGGCGGAGTCGTCGTCCATGGAGACCAGCGCGGCCTCGACGTCGTTGACCGTCGACTTGGCCTTGGCCTTGGTGACCTGGTCCATGAACGCCTTCGACTGGGACGCCAGCTTGTTCTTCAGCTCACCGGTGGTGCCGGCGACGATGCGGTCCAGGTCCTTCTGGGCGGTGTCGGCGTTGAGCGACATCAGGTTGACGCCCATCTGCCGCCCCGACTGGATCGCCTTCGCCTTCTGGTCGGCCTCGCCCTTGTTCTGGAGGGTGATCACACCGAGCCAGCCGGCCGCGACGGCCAGGCCGGTCACGATGACGCCCAGCACGATCAGGGGCAGCCGGCGCCGCATCAGATCCGCCCTCCGGGATTCACTGGCTCAGCGGGCCGAGCAGGAGCCACTTCCACGAGTTTTCCTCTCCCAACTCACGGGTACCGGCGCTGCGGGGCATCGCATAGCGCTTGCCGTCAGGTCCGTAGACCGCACCGGTCGTTGGATCGTATCCAGCGAATTCGACTGAGTTGGCCGGATACGACAGGTACAGCCGGTCGTTCGTCAGCTGCGCGGTCGGAGCGACCGGAGCCTGGCCGTTGCCCTTGGCCTTGGCCTCCGGCTCGGCACCGTCCTCGTCGTCCTTCGCGGTCGCGCCGCCGTCGGGGAAACCGGCGCCCGCGGTGGCCCCGGGCGGGACCTGCGGGTACGGGGCGATGGCGTCGCTCGGGATGTTGCGCGGGCCGCGGACGGCGGTGTCCGAGTCCTTCGGCGCCTTGCAGCCGGTGTCCAGGCGCGGCTTCTTCTTCGAGGTCTCCTGCGGCCAGCGGCGCTCCACCTTCTCGTAGCCCTCGGTGCACGGGGGCGGCGAGTCGATGTTCAGGGCGAGGCCGAGGTGCTGCGTCCCGTCGCCGGGCGTGACGGTCTGCGCGCCCGCGACCGTCACCGGGTAGAGGATGAACAGCGAGCGCAGTCCCGCCTTGCGCGACGAGATGACCTGGCCGGTGGTGGTGAGGTTGGCCAGGAAGACGGGCAGCGTCGGCGCGAGCTGGTTGATCGCCTTGTGCGTCTCGTCCACCGCGCCCGGCACGGCGTCGACGGTCCTGCGCAGGGCCGGGTCGTCGTCGCGGAGCGAGGTGGTCAGCTCGTTCAGGTTCCGCGCGAAGCCCCTGATGTTGGCGCCCTGCTCGCGCTGGGTGCCGAGAACGGTCACGCTGTTGTCCAAAAGGCGCTTGGTGTCGGGGTACGACTGGTCCATCGTCTGCAGGATCCGGTCGGTGTCGTCCAGGATCGACTGGAGGTCCTCGGCGGACCCGGAGAACGCCTTGTTCAGCTCGTCCACGATGATGCCGAGGTCCTGGGTGTTCACCGACCCGACGAGCGAGTCGACGTTCTGCAGCAGCTCGGCGGTCGACACCGGCAGCGTCGTGCGCTCGCGCGGGATCGTGTACGGGTCGCCCTCGTCCAGGTACGGGCCGCCCTTCTTGGCGGGCACCAGGTCGACGTACTGCTCGCCGACGGCCGACCGGTTCGCCACGACGGCCTTCGTGCCGTCGCGCGGGATCCGCTCGCCGCGTTCGAGTTCCAGCTTGACGCGGATGCCGTCGTCGGTGAGCTCGATCGGCCCGACCCGTCCGACCGGGACGCCCCGGTAGGTGACCTCGGCGTTGGTGAACACGCCGCCGGAGTCGGTGAGGTCGACGTAGGTGACGTACTCCCGGCCGAGCAGGTCGCGGCCGACCCCGATGTAGTTCACCAGCACGATCGTCACGCCGACGACCGTGATCACCGCGAAGGCGAGCAGCTGGAGGATGATGCCGCGTTTGAGGATCACGAGAGGCCCCCCGTCACCAGGCTCCCCAGGCCGCCGTCGTCGGACTGCGGACCGAGCGCGCCTGGGCGGCCCTGTTGGTTTCCGGGTTGGTTTCCGGGTTGGTTTCCGGGTTGGTTTCCGGGCTGGTTTCCGGGCCGGCTCCCCGGCTGGTTCGTACCGGGCAGGCCGGGCAGGCCCCCGGAACCACCGCCGCCGGAGGACTGCGGCAGCACGCCCAGCGGGGTCTCGGGCAGCGTCACGTTCGGCACCTCCAGCATGCCGCGCATCTCCGTGCCGCTGCCCAGCAGGCCCTCCAGGTCGGTGCCGCCGAGCAGGTTCCGGCCCAGGGACTCGAAGTCCAGGTCGACGGTCAGGTGGACGTTGCCGTAGTCGCCCTCGATGACGTTCTCGAAGGTGGCGGGGAACGGGAAGGTGATCAGCGTCTCCAGTGACTTCGGCAGGTCCGAGCCGGCCTTGTTGAGGTTCCGCAGGATCTTGTCGAGATCCTTCAGGTTGGCGAGCAGGTCGGCCTTGGACCGGTCGATCACGTTGGTGGTGGTGCGGCTGAGCTTGTTCAGCGCGACGAGCATCTTGGTGAGGTCGGCGCGGTTCCGGTTGAGGACGGCGATCGCAGGCCCCGTCTCGTCGATGGTGTCCTGGATCGTCTTGCGCTCGGCCGCCAGCTTGCCGCTGAGCCGGTCGATGCTGTCCAGCGCCCTGGTGATCGCGGCCCGGTTGCGGTCCAGCGTCCCGGCGAAGGTGTCGACCCGGTGCAGCACCGACTTGATCGTGGACTCGCGGCCGCCCATCGCGGCCTGGAGCTCGTGGCTGATCGTGGAGACCTGCTCCAGCCCGCCGCCGTTCAGCAGCAGCGACATCGCCGACAGCACCTCTTCGATCTCGGTGCCGCGCGTCGTGCGGTTCAGCGGGATCAGGTCGCCCTCGCCGAGCGCCCCGGACGGGGCCTCGTTCTCCGGCGGGTCGAGCCGCACGAACTTCTCGCCGAGGAGGCTGGTCTGGCCGATCGTCGCGACGGCGTTGTCGGGCAGCCTGACGTCCCCGCGCACCTTCACGGTGACCAGCGCGTACCAGCCGCGCCGCCCGCCCTGGCCGCTCGGACCGCCGGCGAGGTCGATCTCCTCGACCTGCCCGACCGAGACGTCGTTGACCTTGACCGCCGACTGCGGGACGAGGTCCAGCACGTTCGCGAACTCGATCTTCACGGTCGTCGGGTTCGAGCCGAGGTCGGCGCCGCCGGGCAGCGGCAGCGACGACACGCCGTTGAACGAGCAGCCCGACAGGGCCGCCGCCCCCGCGACCGCGGCGACGCCGAGCAGCCGCGCGCGGCGGCCGGCCCGATGGCCGACCAGGCGTCCCGCCCGGCGCACGCGCCCTGTCGTGCTCATCGGCCACCTCCAGGCATCAGCGCGGTGAGGTCGTTGGTCCGGCTCTGCGGCGCGGCGGCGTCGGTGCGGGCGCCGCCACCGCCGCCGTTGGCCGACTTGGGCGGGCCCTGCGGGCCGTAGGCGTCCGGCGGGATCGGCACCGGGTCGTAGTGCGTGGTCAGCGCGGTGATCCAGGACAGGTCCAGGTGCAGGCCCGTCAGCGCCTTGCCGATGCCGTTGTAGGGCTCGACGAAGTCGAGGCACTCCTTGGCGGGCGTGCCGACCGAGTAGGCCAGCGAGCACACCCAGTCGGCCAGGTCGTGGAACTGGCGGAAGTTGTTGCGGGTGTGGATCGTGCCGCTGATCGGGTCGTACGCGCGGGCCAGGTTGTTGACGGCCAGCGGGCCGGCCGTGAGGATCTCGGCGAGCGACTCGCGCTCCTTCACCAGCACGCCGGTGATCTGGGCGAGCTGCCGGACGTTGGAGGCCAGCTCGGTGCGGTTGCCCTTGACGAACCGCTGCACGTTGCGCAGCGTCGGGGCGAGGGTGTTGAGCGCCGCGCTCAGCTCCTCCTTCTCCCCCGCGAGCTGCCCCGACACCTCGTTGAGGTGCCCGCCGAACGACTTGATCTGCTGGTCGTTCGCCTTCATCGCGTCGGTGATGACCCGCAGGTTCTTGATCGTCTCGGCGATGTCACCGCGGTTGGTGCTGAGCGTGCTGAGCGCCTTGGAGGTGTCCTCGATCGTCGCGCGGATGTCGTCGCCCTGGCCCTCCAGGTTGTCGGCTCCGACCTTCAGCAGCTCCGACAGCGACCCCGTGCCGTCCTCGTCCGGCTTGTTGGCGCCCTCCGGTCCGAGGGCCTTGCTGAGGTCGTTGAGGCTGCCGCCGATGTCGTCGATCTCGACCGGGACCGCGGTGCGGCTGACGGTCAGCGTCGCGCCGTCCGCCATCACCGGGCCGTTCTTGTAGACCGGCGTGAGCTGGATGTAGCGGTCGGCGACGAGCGTCTGGTTGATGATGATCGCCTGCGCGTTGGCGGGCACCTTGTACTTCGCGTCGTACTTCAGCCCGACCTTCACCGAGTCGCCGACCGGGTCGACGCTGGTGACCTCGCCGACCGGGATGCCGAGGATGCGGACGTCCGCGCCCGGGTACAGGCCGACGGTCTTGGTGAAGTACGCCGTCATGTGGCGCTGCTCCTCCTTCTGGAACACCAGCAGGAGCGCGGCAGCCAGCACTGCGACGGCGAGTATCGCGCCGCCGAGGCGAAGGATGGTAGCTGAATTGCGCACGTGAACCTGCCTGCTCAGGGGAGGAACGGCAACGGGTTGTCGCCGGTGACACCGGTCTGGCCGTTGCCGTTGCCATGTCCGTTGCCGTTCTGGCCGCCTTGCCGGGGGGTCGTATTCCCGCCGGCGGCCGGGGCGTCCCCGATCGAGGCGGGGATCGGGATGAGGTTCTGGATCCAGGAGTCGAACCAGCGTCCGGTGCCGGTCACGTCGGCGAACTGCCGGGCGAACGGCGCGAACAGCTGGAGGACCCGGTCCAGGTTCTTCTGGTTCTTCAGCAGGACCTCGTTGACCGCCGACAGGTTGTCCAGCATCGGCCGGAGCTGCTTCTCGTTCTCCTTGATCAGCGCGTTCACCTGCTGGGACAGGGTCACGGTCCGGATCAGCAGCTGGTGGATGACGTCACGCCGGGCCTGCACGGCCCGCAGCACCTTGTCGCCGTCCTGGACGAGGGCCGCGAAGTCCTGGTTGCGGTCCGCGAGCAGCTTCGACACGTCCTTGGCCTTGCCGGTCAGCTCGTGCAGCTCGTCGTCGCGGGACGCGATCGTGTCCGACAGCCGCCGCAGGCCCTGAAGCGACGCCCGGACCTCCTCGGGGGAGTTCCTGAACGTGTCCGACAGCACGTCGAACGACTTGGCGACCTGCTGGTGGTCGATCGCGCCGACCCGCTGGCTCAGCTCGCTGATCGCCGGGACGACCTCGAACGGGACGTGCGTCCGCTCGATCGGGATGTTGCTGCCGAGCTCGCCCTTCCCGCGCGGGATGAGCTCCAGGTAGTGCGCGCCGAGCACCGTCTTGATCTTGATGCTGGCCTCGGTGCGGTCGCCGAGCTTCACGCCGTCGTCCACCCGGAAGGTGACCTTGACGCGGTCGCCGTCCAGCTCAAGCTCCTTGACCTCGCCGACCTTGACGCCCGCGATGCGGACCTCCTCGTCGGCCTTCAGGCCCGCCGCCTCCTTGAACGCGGCGGTGCGGGTCTTGCCGCCGGCGACGAACGGGATCTTCTCCAGGTTCATCGCCAGCACCACCAGCACGATGATGACCGCGAACCCGACGAGGCCGATGGGGACCGGGTTGCGCTCTCGGAACGAGACCCTCATCTACTTGCACCTCGCGTTCTCGTTCACGATCGCGGGCGTCTGGTAGACCGGTCCGCCCGGCAGCCGCACCCGGGCGTCGAAACCGCAGATGTACATGTTGAACCAGGACCCGTAGGAGGAGATGTTGATCAGCCCCTCCAGCCGCTTCGGCGTCCGCTGCAGGCCCTCGTCGATGTCGCGCCGGTTGTCCTTGAACGTCCCGGTGAGCTTGCGCAGCCCGGCGATGTCGTCCCTGATGTCGGGACGGGCGTCGGCGAGCAGGTCCTGCGTGGTGCCGGTCAGGTCGTTGATCGCCGCGACCGAGTCGAAGATCGCCTGGCGGTCGCCCGACACCCCGCTGACGAACCCGCGCAGGTCGAGGATCAGCTGGTTGACCTCCTCGTGCCGCTCGTCGATGGTGCCGAGGACGGTGTTCAGGTTGTCGACCACCCGGCCGATGACCCGGTCGCGGTCGGCGAGCGTGTTGGTCAGCGACGCGACGTGCGCGAGCAGGCTGTTGATCGTCCCGCCCTCGCCCTGCAGCACCGTGATGATCTGCATGGCGAGCGTGTTGACGTCCTTGGGCTCCAGCGCGCGGAACAGCGGCCGGAAGCCGTTGAACAGCGTCGTCAGGTCCAGCGCCGGCTTGGTCTGCGCGATCGGGATCGTGTCGCCCGGGTCCAGGTAGCTGTTGCTCTGCCCGGCGCCGTCGGCCAGCGCGAGGTACCGCTGTCCCATCAGGTTCCGGTAGCGGATGTGCGCCTGGGTGGACGTCGGCAGCCCCGCCTCGAAGGCGCCGTCGTCCTGGACGCTGAACGTCACCTCGGCCTGGTGGCCCTTGTAAAGTTCGATGTCCTCGATCTGGCCGACGCGGACGCCGGCGACGCGGACGTCGTCGTTCTCCAGCAGCCCGGTGACGTCCGAGAAGATCGCCTTGTAGCTGTTGGTGGGCCGGAAGCGCACGTTGGAGATCGTCATCGCCAGAATGCCGGTCGCGACGCTGGTGACCACGACGAAGAGGGTCAGCTTGACCAGCGCGCTCGTCGTCTTCACTTGATCGTCACCACCGATCCGTCAGCGAGCAGCGGCCCGAACATCAGCGCCGACACATCGGAGACCTGGTCGGCGGGGGTCCGCGTCATCGGCCCGACGACATTCTTGATCTTTTCCTTCTCGCTCAGGGAGCCCGGGTCGACGAAGACGTTCGACATCGCCCGGCCGCGTCCCCCGGCGGGGGCGTTCGGCGGGTCGGGGTCCTTCCACCACAGGTCGTCCTCGGTGCCGTCCAGGGCCAGGTAGTCGGGGAACGGGACCTTCGGGTTCGGCAGGTTGTAGCAGCGCGGGTTGCGCTGGTCCTTCACCTCCGGCAGGTCCAGCGGGTTCTTGTAGCCCGGCCGCGGCTTGACGATCTCCACGGTCAGGTTGAACGTCTTGGAGCCGTTGCCGCCCGCCACCCGCTCGGCCTCCGGCCTGATCTTCATCAGCCCGGCGAGCACGCACGGCAGCGACGGCGAGTACTTCGCGACCAGGCTCAGCACGTCCCGGTTCGCGATGTTGACACCGATGATCTTCGGCGCGTTCTGCCGCATGAACGCGTCGCCGTCCTGCGCGAGCGCGGTCGTCGCCGGGATCAGCGCCTCGATCGTCGCGGTCTTGTCGGTGACCGTCCGGCTCGTCACGTTGAGGTTGCGGAGCGTCTGCAGCAGGTCCGGCGCCGCGGCGTGGTAGATGTCGGACACGTCCGCGAGGCCGTGCAGGTCGTGGACCAGCGTCCCGAGCTCCGGGTTGATCTTCCGCAGCAGCGCGTCCGCCTGCTCCAGGTTCTGCCCGATCTGCTCGCCGCGGCCCTGCAGTGCCGTCGCCAGCGCGTTCAGCGTGGCGTTCAGCTCCGCCGGCTTCACCGCCTGCAGCAGCGGCAGCAGGTCGTTCAGCAGCTTGTCGATCTCGACGGCCACCCGCGAGCGGTCCTGCTGGATCACGGCGCCCTCGGCGACCCCCAGCGGCCCGGCCTGCTCCGGGACGTGCAGCTCCACGTACTTCTCGCCGAACAGCGTCTTCGGCAGCAGCCGCGCCTGCACGTTCCGCGGGATCAGCTTCGCCTTCTCCGGCTCCAGCGCCAGGTGCAGCGTCGCGCCCTCCGCGGTCGCGTCGATGTCGCGAACCTCCCCGACGATCAGGCCGCGGACCTTGACGTCCGAGTGCGACAGCAGCTGCAGGCCGGCGCGCTCCGCCTCCACCGTCACGTCGGTCGACCGGGTGAACGTCTTGTTGAACAGGGCCACGGTGAGGGCCAGCAGCAGGATGATCACCAAGATCATCGAGAGGCCGAGCACCCGGAACCGAACGCGCTCGCTCATCGCGCCATCACCCCGCGATCCGGACGCTGGTATCGGTCCCCCAGATCGCCATCCCGAGCAGCAGGTCCGTCACGTTGATCACGACGATGCTGGTGCGCACCGCGCGGCCCACCGCGACGCCGACGCCCGCCGGGCCGCCGCTCGCGTGGTAGCCGTAGTAGCAGTGGATCAGCATCACCAGCACCGAGAATATGATCACTTTGCCGAACGACCACAAGATGTCGTTCGGCGGTAGGAACAAATGGAAATAGTGGTCGTAGGTGCCGGTCGACTGCCCGTAGAACACGGTCACGATCAGTCGCGTCGCGCCGTAGGAGGCCAGCAGGCCCACGATGTACAGCGGGATGACCGCGATCATCCCGGCCAGCATCCGGGTCGTGACCAGGAACGGCATCGACGGAACGGCCATGACCTCCAGCGCGTCGATCTCGTCGGAGATCCGCATCGCGCCGAGCTGGGCGGTGAACCCGCATCCGACCGTCGCCGACAGCGCCAGCGCCGACACCAGCGGCGCGATCTCGCGGGTGTTGAAGTAGGACGCGATGAACCCGGTGAACGCGGCCGTGCCGATCTGGTTCAGCGACTCGTAGCCCTGCAGGCCGACCTGGCTGCCGGTGAAGAACGTCATGAAGCCGACGATCACCACCGAGCCGCCGATCACGGCGAGACCGCCGGTGCCCAGGCTGACCTCGGCCAGCAGCCGCAGGACCTCGGTGCGGTAGCGGCGCAGCACCCGGAACGTCCACGCGAACGCGCGGGCGTAGAACGACATCTGGTGCCCGAAGTCGTCCAGCCGCTGCAGGGGTGCGTTCACCGCCCGGCCGACGGCCTTTCCCGTCTTTCCTGGGGCCGCCATCACATGCCCTTCGACGGCACGAACTGGAAGTACAGCGCGGAGATCAGGAAGTTCTCCAGGAAAAGGAGCATGAAGGTGATGACGACGGTCTGGTTGACCGCGTCACCGACTCCCTTCGGACCGCCCTTGGCGTTCAGCCCCTTGTACGAGGCGACCAGTCCCGCCGTGATTCCGAAGACGAACGCCTTGAACTCGGCCTGCAGCAGGTCGGGCAGCTGCGCGATCGCGTTGAAGGAGGCCAGGTAGGCGCCGGGGGTGCCGTCCTGCAGCATCACGTTGAAGAAGTAGCCGCCCATCAGGCCGACCACCGAGACGAGCCCGTTCAGGAAGAGCGCGACGAAGGCGCAGGCGAGCATCCGCGGCACGACGAGGCGGTGCAGGGGATTGATCCCCAGCACCTCCATCGCGTCGATCTCCTCGCGGATCTTGCGGGAGCCGATGTCGGCGCAGATCGCCGATCCGGCGGCGCCCGCCACCAGCAGCGAGGTGACCAGCGGGCTGGCCTCCCGGACGATCGCCACGACCGCGGTCGCGCCGGTGTAGGACTGCGCGCCGAGCTGCCGGATGAGCCCGCCGACCTGCAACGACAGGATGCCGCCGAAGGGGATGGCGACCAGCATGGTGGGGATCGCGGTGACGCTGACGATGAACCACGACTGCTGGATGAACTCGCGCCATTGGAACGGCCACTTGAACAGCGCGCGGAACGTGTCCAGGCACAGGGCGAAGAACCGGCCCGGTTCCCGGATCGCGACATTGGCGGCGCCGTCCCCGAACTTGCGGAGCGCTGTGGAAGAGCCCCCGCCCTTCCCGTCCCCTCGCTGGTCCGCGCCGATACCAGGAGTGGACATCAGTACCCGGCACCCGCTCCGTACCGGCCAGGCGGCGGGTTCCCCGGGAAGTGCCCGCCGGGACCGCCGGGACCGCCGGGCGGCATCCCGCCCGGGACGGCGGGCGGCGGGCCGCCCGCGTGCGCCATCGACGCCACGTACCGCGGCCACTCCTCGACCCAGTTGCGGCCCAGGTCGTCGATGAACGAGCCGGGCGGCGGGGTGACGCCGTGCGCGGCGCACCAGGCGCCGGGGGCGTGCTGCCCCGCGCGGACCCGGCCGTTGCTCGTCATGAGCTGCGGCGGGATCGGCGGCAGCTTGCCCGGGTCGTCGCCCTGCTTGGCCTCGGCCTCCAGCTCGGAGACGTCCTTCTCCTCCGACATCCCGATCGGGCCGACCTTGCGGGCGTTGAGGAACTGCCGGACGACCGGCTCCTCGCTGGACAGCAGCATCTCGCGCGGGCCGAACATCACCAGCTCGCGGCGGAACAGCAGGCCGATGTTGTCCGGGACGGTCCGAGCGGTGTTGATGTCGTGGGTGACGATCAGGAGCGTCGCGTTGATCTCGGAGATCAGGTCGACGAACGTCTGGTTCAGGTAGGACGTGCGGACCGGGTCGAGACCGGAGTCCGGCTCGTCCACCAGAAGGATCTCGGGGTCCAGCACGAGCGCGCGGGCCAGGCCGGCGCGCTTCTTCATGCCTCCGGAGATCTCGCCCGGGAGCTTCTTCTCCGCACCGAGAAGCCCGACCAGGTCGAGGTTCTTCATCACGATCTGCCGGACTTCGGACTCGGACTTCTTGGTGTGCTCGCGCAGCGGGAAGGCGACGTTGTCGTAGACGTTCATCGACCCGAAGAGGGCGCCGTCCTGGAACAGGACGCCGAACAGCTTGCGGGTCTCGTAGAGCTGCGACTCCGGCAGGCGCGGGAGGTCCCGGTCTCCGATCCAGATGTGGCCGCGGTCCGGCTTGAGGAGGCCGACCAGGGACTTGAGGAACACCGACTTGCCGGTTCCGGACGGGCCGAGGAGAACGGAGATCTCTCCTGCGGGGACCGTCAGCGACACGTCCTGCCAGATGGTCTGACGGCCGAAGGACTTGGTCAGGCCCTCGACTCTGATCTCGACGCCCACTCGTCACCTTTCGTCCAGGCCGGGGGGAAATCCCGAACCAATGAGCGAGTTAGCTCAGGCACTTTCTCTCGTCACACCGCGTGTCCGCCCTCTTACTACCGTCCGGTAGCCGTGACGGGTGCCACCACCGTAGCGGCCTCCCGTCCGAATGGAAGGGGTTCCGCCCCAGATCAGCGGCTAAATGCGACGTCGTAAGACAATCGTTACTTACGGCGCCTATGAGACTAGTGGTCCAAGAACCAGCGCCTCAAGCGGAGTCAGGCTGTTCAACGGAGACCGGACGGCATCGTCGCGGCCACCGTGACAAGGCGGCCTCCTGTGGCCACAGCGTCGGGACGGGACGCTACGCGGCGTCCCGAGAACCGCACAACCCGCACGGGCACACGGTTTCCCGCAGACGTTTATCACTCCCGCACAGGAAATCGGCGGCCTCATACCGGACCCTTCACCCTTGGCGACAACCGCCCGCAGGCGGGCGGCAGACCCGATGTGCACACCCCTGGAGCGGCCCACTGCGAGCCCCTGGAAACGCAGAAGGCGGCCGCCCCACCCGATGGTGGGACGACCGCCTCCTGAGAAGCCTGCGGAGCCGTACCGGCTCCCCGGCTCTGAAGAGCCCTACTTGACGGTGACCGTCGCGCCGGCCTTCTCCAGGGCCTCCTTGGCCTTGTCGGCCGCTTCCTTGTTGACCTTCTCCAGCAGCGGCTTCGGCGCGCCGTCGACCAGGTCCTTGGCCTCCTTGAGGCCGAGGCTCGTCAGGGCGCGCACCTCCTTGATGACCTGGATCTTCTTGTCGCCGGCGCTCTCCAGGACGACGTCGAACTCGTCCTGCGCGGCGGCCTCCTCCTCGACGGGGGCGCCCCCGCCCGTGGGCGCGGCCACGGCCGCGACGGGCGCGGCGGCCTTGACGTCGAAGACCTCCTCGAACTGCTTCACGAAGTCCGAGAGCTCGAGGAGGGTCATCTCCTTGAAGGCGTCGAGCAGGTCGTCGGTGCTGAGCTTCGCCATGATCTTTCCTCCGCTATGGCTTGAAAAACTGGGGATTACGGAACCGCGGTGCCTACTCGGCGGACGCCTCTGCTGCGGCCTCGGCCTCGGCGGCAGGTGCCTCGGCCGTCTCGCCGCCCGCCTCGCGCTTGGCGCGCAGCGCCTCGGCGAGCTGCGCCGCCTGCGTCGGCAGCGCGTTGAAGAGCGCGGCCGCGTTGGACAGCGAGCCCTTCATCGCACCCGCGAGCTTCGCGAGCAGCACCTCGCGCGACTCCAGGTCCGCGAGCTTGGTGACCTCGGCCGCGGTCATCGCCCGGCCGTCGATGAACCCGCCCTTGATCACCAGCGGCGGGTTGGCCTTGGCGAAATCACGCAGGCCCTTGGCGGCCTCGACCACGTCGCCCCGGACGAACGTGATGGCGGACGGGCCCACGAGCAGGTCGTGGAACTGCTCGTCGACACCGGCCTCGTTCGCGGCGCGCTTGGTCAGCGTGTTCTTCACCACGCGAAACCGTGCGGTCTCGCCGAGGTTGCCGCGCAGCTCCTGCACCTGCGCGACCGACAGCCCGCGGTACTCGGTCAGCACGGCGCCGTTGGAGCTCTCGAACTCGTTCTTGAGCTCGGCGATCGCCGCGTCCTTGTCGGCCCTGGCCATCCGGCCTCCTTCCGATTACCTGGGTGGGTACCAAAAAACGCCCCGGCGCAGGCGCACGGGGCGTTCCAGGCAAGGCGCGGAGGCCATGCGGAAGCTCTCGTCTCACCTGCGCAGGCCGCCCGAGCGAATCGGGTCCTTCGGTCACCTCGGTATGAGGCGACGACCGGCGGTCTTCGGCACCGACCAGAGTATGTGAATGCTCCCCGACTTAACAAATCAGCGGGAACGCGCGGCCGCGGGCCCAGGACCCGCACCGGCCTCGCCCATCTCGCCCCCGGCCTCCCCCGAGGCAGCCGGTGAGCGGGACGGCGAGGCCGGTGGCCAGCGCGGCATCCGCTGACGACGGAGCGGGTGCGTCCGTCGCGGACGGTCAGTTCCCGCCGAGGAACGAGCCGAGGGACAGCGTTCCGACCTGGTCGGACGGCGGCGGGTTCACGGTGAAGGACTCGCCGTAGTCGCTGTACAGGACGGTCACCGTGCCGGACTCGCCCTGCGAGCCGCTCGTCTTCGACACGAGCTTGCGGGGCAGGTTCTCCCCGTCCGTCCACAGGTCGAAGTTGATCTTGCTGTTGGCCTTGTCCTTCGGCAGCCACTTGCCGACGTCCTCGCGCGCCTCCGCGTCGAGGCGGTTCAGCGCGTCCTGGACCGTCACCGTCCCGGTGTAGTGCGTCGTCTGGACCCCGTCGATCGACTCGGTGCCGACCCGGCGCGCGTCCTTGGAACCGGTGAACATCTTCGTCTGCTCGGCCGGGTCGACCTTCTGCACCTGGTCGATGAGGCCCTGGACGTCGAACCCGGTGCGCTGCGACGCCTCGTTGACATCGACCTTCACCCACGGCTTGCCGCCGCTGACGAACTGGGCGAGCTGCGGGACCTTCGCGTACAGCGTGTTGCCGGTGAAGAGCGCCTGCCCCTTGGCGCCGGGGACGGTCTTCCCGCCGCGGCTGATCTCGTCCAGCTTCGCGCTGAACTTCAGCTCCGGGCTCAGCTGGAACTGCCCGTCGGCGCGAAGCTCGCCGTTGCCGCCCGCGTCGGTGCCGGTCACCGTGAGGTCGGCCTTGAACGTGTCGGCCTGATCGGTCTTCTTCGACGTCTTCAGCAGCGCCTCACTGGCGCTGAGCTTCATGTTCTCCGTGCTCTCGGTGCCACCACCGCCGCATCCCGTCAGGAGAAGCGCGGCGCTCACGGCGGTGCCGCCGGCCGCCACCACGAGTCGTCGGTTCATCAGGGTCGAGCCTCCCTTGTCGCCTGCTGGTGGTTTCCAGTGTCCCGGGACGCCGGCGACGCCACATCCCCCGGTGGTACGAACGGCCCGGAAAGCAGTACGACTTAGGGGTTACACGGGTCAGCGGTAGGCGTCGAAGGTCATCGAGCCCTTGACGACCGTACCCGCGGCCTGCGCGTTCAGGCCGATCCAGGTCGGACGGGCCTTGCTGTCGGCCCACAGGTCGAGACCGCAGCCGGTTTCGGCGGGGATCCACGTGCGGATCGCCGCGGCGACATCCTGGGGCAGCAGCGGGAACAGGTTTCCCATGCTCGCCCGCGCGGTGAACCGCGTCCTGCCGTTCGCGTCCGGCTCGCTCGCGGTCACGCCGGGCAGGGTCCCGATCAGGAACGTGAACTGCCGGGGGTCGGAGCCGTTCTGCAGCGTGGCGAGCTGCTTCGCGGAGAGCTTGGACCGGGTCCACTTCTCGCCGTCGAAGCCCTTGAGCGTACCGCCGCTGATGATCACCTTCTCCGTGACCTTGCTGAGTTCGCCGTCCTGCATGGTGCTCGTGACGCCGGTCGCGTTCAGTGAGAACTCCGGCCACAGCGTGAACGTGGCCGTCTCGGTGGCGTGCCGGTAGTCGCCGTCCGATCCGAGCGTCACCTTCACGTCCGTCTTGCGGGTGAAGGCGTGCAGGCTCGGGCCTGGCCGGGGCGGCGCGGTGGGCAGGCTTTCCAGCCCGCTTCCTCCCGCCGCCCGGTTGCCCGGGGCACCGGAGCCGTCGGCCGTCCCGCCGGTGCCGCCGCCGCCCGCACCCGGCGCCGTGGTCGCGCCCGGCGTGACGATGCCGGTCGCGGTGCCGTTCGGGTTGGCCGGATCCTGCTGCGCCATGGCCGCGGACGCCGGGACCGATCCGTCCTCGGTGGAGCCGCCTCCCACCTTGACCACCATCAGGACCGCCGTGGGCACGACGGCGACGGCGGTGACGGCGGAGATGGCGATGGCCCGGTCGGTTCGACGCTTCACGGGCAAGATTCAACACCAGATTCCCCACCGGTAACAAAGCAATCCGGTCACCGATTTGTCCGTTTCCGGACGACGATCTATGTATCCACCGCGTTCGGTGCTAGAGGACGCGGGCAAGGGCCCGGTGGGAAGCGAACAGGGCGCCCCCGGTGTGCCGGGGGCGCCCTGTTCGGGTGACGCGATCGTGCTCGGTCAGGCGTCTTCGAGCTCCGCGGTCAGGTTGCGGACCGCGTTCGGGTCCACCGGGATGCTCGGGCCCATCGAGGTCGTCATCGACGCCTTCTTGACGTAGCGGCCCTTCGCGGCGGACGGCTTGAGCCGCTGGATCTCCTCGACGGCCGCGGCGTAGTTCTCCACCAGCTGGCGCTGGTCGAAGGACGCCTTGCCGATGATGAAGTGCAGGTTCGCGTGCCGGTCGACCCGGAACTCGATCTTTCCGCCCTTGATGTCGGAGACGGCCTTGTCCACGTCCATCGTGACCGTGCCGGTCTTCGGGTTCGGCATGAGTCCGCGCGGGCCGAGCACCCGGCCCAGCCGCCCGACCTTGCCCATCTGGTCCGGCGTCGCCACGACCGCGTCGAAGTCCAGGAAGCCGCCCTGGATCCGCTCGATCATGTCGTCGGAGCCGACCAGGTCGGCACCCGCCGCCTCGGCCTCCTGCGCCTTGGCGCCGACGGCGAAGACCAGCACCCGGGCCGTCTTACCGGTGCCGTGCGGCAGGTTGACGGTGCCGCGGACCATCTGGTCGGCCTTGCGGGGGTCGACGCCCAGCCGCAGGGCGACCTCCACCGTCGGGTCGAACTTGACGACCGTGGTGTCCTTGGCGAGCTTCACGGCCTCGGCCGGGCTGTACAGCCGGTCGCGGTCGATCTTCTCCGAGGCGGAGCGGTAGCTCTTGCTGCGCTGCATTCTGGTTCCTCCACTGGAACTCGTGGTACGGGCCGGCGCAGGCCCTTCCACTGGGTGGTGCTTACTTGACCTCGATGCCCATGGACCGCGCGGTGCCGGCGACGATCTTCTCGGCGGCCTCGATGTCCTTGGCGTTGAGGTCGGGCATCTTGGTCGTGGCGATCTCGCGGACCTGGTCGGCGGTGACCGAGCCGACCTTGGTCTTGTGCGGCTCGCCGCTGCCCTTCTCGACGCCCGCGGCCTTCAGGATGAGCTGCGCGGCCGGCGGGGTCTTGGTGACGAAGCTGAACGACCGGTCCTCGTAGATGGTGATCTCTACGGGGATGACGTTGCCGCGCTGGGACTCCGTCGCGGCGTTGTACTGCTTGCAGAAGTCCATGATGTTGACGCCGTGCGGACCGAGCGCGGTACCGACCGGCGGCGCGGGCGTGGCGGCCCCAGCCTGCAGCTGGACCTTCACCAAGGCGGCGATCTTCTTTTTGGGAGGCATGCCTCTCCCTCAGTGTTCCGTTTGCTGTGGTCCCGACTCCCGGATACCGGGCAACACGGCGGGCGGAACGTAACCGCTGTGTTGGGACCCCTATCAACCCCAGCCCCGCGTGCGCGGGGAGCAATGCTGCACATTGACAAGCGCAGCGACCTTGGGGGGTCATCCCCGCATGCGCGGGGAGACAACCCGTCCAGGATACGGCCTGGTCGAGGTGGGTCGGTCAGATCTTGGAGACCTGGTTGAAAGACAACTCGACCGGCGTCTCGCGGCCGAAGATGGAGACCAGCACCTTGAGCTTCTGCTGTTCGGCGTTGATCTCGTTGACGGTCGCGGGGAGGGTGGCGAACGGGCCGTCCATGACGGTGACCGACTCGCCGACCTCGTAGTCGACGGTGGCGGGTGCCTTCGCCTGCTCCTTGGCCTTGACGGCGCCCTCCTCCGGCTCGGGGGCCAGCAGGTTGGCGACCTCGTCCAGGCTGAGCGGGGACGGCTTGTTCAGCAGGCCGACGAACCCGGTCACGCCCGGCGTGTTGCGGACCGCGGCCCACGACTCGTCGGTCAGCTCCATGCGGACGAGGATGTAGCCCGGCAGGACCTTCTCGTTGACCTTCTGCCGCTTGCCCTGCTTGATCTCGGTCACCTCGTGCTGCGGGACCTCGATCTGGAAGATGTAGTCCTCCATGTTGAGGGTCTGCGTCCGGGTCTCGATGTTGGTCTTGACCCGGTTCTCGTATCCCGCGTAGGAGTGCACGACGTACCAGTCGCCCGGCTGGAGCCGGAGCTGCATCTTGAACTCGGCGTACGGGTCGACCGGCGGCCCGGCGGGCGCCTCGTCCTCCGGCTCGCCTTCGACCGCTTCGGCGAGGTCGCCGGCGTCCGCGGCGGGGTCCTGCTCGGGGGCCTCGCCCTCGAGCTTGGTGTCCGCAGGCTCGCCCTCACCGGCGCTGACGGCCGCCTCGGCCGCCTCGTCGACGGGCTCGGCCGCCTGATCTGCCGCAGCAGCCGCAGCGGACTGGGCCTCTTCAACGGCCTCGTCGTAGGGCTGTGAGGACTCGGACACGGTGTCTCTTTCTCTCGGTCAGCGGTGATGAACTTGCGATGGTACGGCGGCGGCTCGTCCGGGCGCCGCGGCACCGCGGCGGCGACGTCAGCCGAAGACGGCGTAGACGCCCTGCTGCAGCCCGTAGTCGACGCCGGACACGATGCCGACCATGATGATCACGAAGACGAGCGCGGCCACCGTGTAGGTGATCAGTTCCCGCCGTGTGGGCCAGATGACCTTGCGCAGCTCAGCGGCGATCTGGCGCACGAAGAGAGGCGGAGTCGTCCGCTTGGGGGACTTCTCCTTCTTGCGCTTGCCTTCGCCCTTGGCCTCAGGCTCGTCGCGCTCGTCGGTCTCAGTCGCCATTTGCCGCCGTTCACCTCATAGGTCGTGATCCAACCACCGCGTGGTTGCCGCACGGTCCCGTGCCGCGCGGTGCGATCGCACCGTCGTGACGGGTGTGCGCACCGCACCTCGCAGGGCAGGAGGGACTCGAACCCCCAACCGCCGGTTTTGGAGACCGGTGCTCTGCCAATTGAGCCACTGCCCTTCATTCCCCGGGTCGCGGAGAACCCCCGGTCGTGGGACCGGGATGGTGCCGGATCCCAGCTTACGGCCTCTGATGACGTCCGCGTGCGGACAGGCTCGTATACCGGGATCACGCCACTAGGCAATGGAGTCTACGTCGCGGAGCCCCCCGCGTCGAACCGGATGGCCACACCGTCCTCCAGCCCCCGCCCTACCACCTGTCATCTGTAACGATGGGGAGATGAGCATCGATCGTCCTCGCATCTCCAAGCGCATCGCCGCGATATCCGAATCCGCCACGCTGGCCGTCGACGCCAAGGCCAAGGCGCTGAAGGCGGCGGGCCGCCCGGTCATCGGGTTCGGCGCGGGCGAGCCCGACTTTCCCACGCCCGACTACATCGTCGAGGCCGCGGTGACCGCGTGCAGGGTGCCGCGCTTCCACAAGTACACGCCCGCGGGCGGGCTGCCCGAGCTGCGCACCGCCATCGCCGAGAAGACCGAGCGCGACTCCGGCTACAAGGTGGAGGCGTCCCAGGTCCTGGTGACCAACGGCGGCAAGCAGGCGGTGTACGAGGCGTTCGCCGCGCTGCTCGACCCGGGCGACGAGGTGCTCGTGCCCACGCCGTACTGGACGACCTACCCCGAGTCGATCAAGCTGGCCGGCGGCGTGCCCGTGGACGTGGTCGCCGACGAGACCACCGGCTACAAGGTGAGCGTCGAGCAGCTGGAGGCGGCCCGCACCGACCGGACGAAGGTGCTGCTGTTCGTCTCGCCGTCCAACCCGACCGGCGCCGTGTACTCCCGCGCCGAGATCGAGGCGATCGGCCGCTGGGCCGACGAGCACGGGCTGTGGGTCGTCACGGACGAGATCTACGAGCACCTCGTGTACGGCGGCGCCGAGTTCCACTCGATGCCGGTCGTGGTGCCGGAGCTCGCCGGCCGGACGCTCGTCCTGAACGGCGTCGCCAAGACGTACGCGATGACGGGCTGGCGGGTGGGCTGGCTGGTCGGCCCGGCGGACGTGGTGAAGGCCGCGGCCAACCTCCAGTCGCACGCGACGTCCAACGTGGCGAACGTGTCGCAGGCGGCCGCGCTCGCCGCGGTGACCGGTGACCTGTCCGCGGTGGCGGAGATGCGCGCGTCGTTCGACCGGCGCCGCAAGACGATCGTGCGGATGCTGAACGAGATCCCGGGCGTGGTGTGCCCCGAGCCGGAGGGCGCGTTCTACGCCTACCCGTCGGTCAAGGAACTGCTGGGCAAGGAGATCCGCGGCAAGCGCCCGGAGACGTCGGTGGAGCTGGCGTCGCTGATCCTGGAGGAGGCGGAGGTCGCGCTGGTGCCGGGGGAGGCGTTCGGCACGCCGGGTTACTTCCGGCTGTCGTACGCGCTGGGCGACGACGACCTCGTCGAGGGCGTCTCGCGCGTCGCGAAGTTGCTCTCCGAGGCGAGCTGACACTCTCCCGCCGCGACGAACCGGCCCCGGGCGCATACGTGCCCGGGGCCGGTTCTTTCACGGGTGGACAGCCGCCCCACGCCTGCCCGTCCCCAGGAGGTCCCGGCCGGGTGTCCCGCCGCGGCCCCTCTCCGCCGCGGGACACCCGACCGGAACAGGTCACGTTCCGCCTGGAGCGGGGTTCACGGGCGTACGCCCTCGGCCATGCGCATGAGCTGCTCCTCGGCCTGGCCACCGGCCGACACCGTCGCTCCGACGCCCGGCCGGGCCAGCCACGAGATCTGGCGTCCGGAGCCGGGACGGTCGCCGATGAGCGCCGGCATGCCCCGCACGGACGTGGTGCGACTGGAGAGGCCGGGCGTCTTCATCAGGTCCTGCGGACCGGTAAGGCCGCTTCCCTTCACCATGCCGATCTCGACCCACCCGGCGCTCCCACGCCATTTGCACGTCGTCGTCTTGCGCTTCGCATCGCCTGTCACGGCGCACGGTCCGGTGGCGGTGAGACCGTCCGGGATGTAGCCGATCCAGCGAGGCAGGTCATCGGGGGCCCCGCCTGTGCCGGGCTCGCGCGGCTCGCTCCCGGGCCCGCCCGAGGACGGGCGGGCCTCCGGCTTCCGTGAGGTTCCCGCCCCGGGCGCCTCCATGCCTGACGGGGACACGGAGGGGCCCGGGGCGGGAGGCCGTTCCGGCCGCCGGAGCGTCGAGCCGCCGTCTGCGGGGCCGACGGTCTCGTCACCGGCGGGTGCGGCCCGGAACGACTGGTAGGCGGGGACGAGGGCGAGCGCCACGACCGAGGCCGCGGCGACTCCCATGGCGGCGTGGATCCGGGCCTTCCTGCGCCGGTGGCGGCGCTTGACGTCCACGGCAAGCGACGGCGGCGCGGCCGTCCCCGCGGCCCGCTCGGCCATCGCCCTGCGCAGCTCACTCTCCAGATCCATCGTTCATCTCCCCAGTGGCGCCAGGTTCTTGTCGAGGCGCTCCCGGAGCCTGGCGAGCCCCCGGGACGCCTGGCTCTTGACGGTTCCGACCGAACAGCCGAGCGCCTGCGCCGTCTCCGCCTCCGAGAGGTCCTCCCAGAAGCGCAGGACCAGTACCGCCCGCTGGCGCGGGCCGAGCTTGCGCAACTCGTCCATGAGCGTCCCCCTGAGCTCGACGGCGTGGTCGGACGAGACCGCCGGTTTCTCCGGCAGCCGCGCCATCTGGATCTCCCGCAGCACCTTCCACCGCCGGGACCGGCTGATCACGAGGTTGACCAGGATCCGGCGGACGTAGGGCTCCGGGTCGGTTCCGGCCTCCAGCCGTCCCCAGTGCCTGTAGGCCTTCTCCAGCGCGGTCTGCAGGATGTCCTCCGCGTCCTGCCGGGCACCGCACATCAGCGCGGCGGTACGCAGCAGGGCATCGCCGCGTGCCGCCACGAACTCCACGAACGACTCGTCGTCTCGACGCCCCACTGTGCTCCATCCCGGGCTAGAGCAAATCCGGCTCGTCTTTGTCGGGGGGTGGGCGGCTCCGCGCCGAGCCGCCCACCCGTTCTTGCTGGGACCGGCGTGCCGGGCTCCGGCCTACCGGGCCTGGTGCAGGGTGGCCGCGATCTCCTTCAGGCCGCCGCCCGCCAGCACAGGGCTGCCGTTGATGTAGAGCGAGTGGCCGTTCGGCTCGAACACCAGTACTCCGTCGCCGCCCGGCCCCATCCAGCCGGCCGCCCCGTGCACGGTGATCGGGGTGCCGCCCTCAGGGAGGTCCATCGCCTGGCGCAGCTGATTCTGCGTCATGCCGGCGGGCGTCTTCAGCGTTTCGACGGTGATCCACCGGGCGTTGCCGCCGACCGCCCCGGCCTTGGCGGCCCACTTCTGCGTGACGGCGCAGACGTTCTTCTTGCGCAGGTCGGTCGAGCCGGGGGCGGTCGAGACGTGCCGCAGGCCCTTGGTCAGCATGAGGGTCTTCTCGACGGGGCCGCCGACCTTCACCGCGGGGGCCAGCTTGCTGCAGTCGAGCTTGGGGACGGACGGCAGGCCGGGCCTGGCGGGGACGCGGGGGGCCGGCTTGTCCACGGGGCCGCCCTTCGGCAGGTCCCCGGTGGACGGCGCGCACGTCGGGAGCTGCTTCCCGGCGTCCGGCGCCTTCACGCCCGGGACTTCCGTGTCGGGCAGGCCCGTGTCGGGCAGGTCGGGCTTCGGGAGGTCCTTGGAGGGGACGTCCACGTCCGGCAGGTCCTTCTTGACCCCGTTCTGCTCCAGCTGCTTCTCGACCTGCTTCTTCGCGCCGGTCTCCGGGACCTTGGCGTCGGGCAGGCCGGGCTTGGCCGGAAGGCAGGTCGGGGCGCTGCTGGGCACGGCGTCCTGGACCTTGCGCTCCGCCGCGGGAGCCTTCGCGCCGTGGGACTGGAGGCCCGCCTCCTCATGGGTGCCGGTCATCGCCCACGTCGCTCCGCCGCCCACGGCGACGGTGCCGATGGCGGACGCCGCGATCAAGGCGGCCTTCAGCGTGATCATCATGTATCCCTTCTGCCCGTCATCCTTCTGCGGGGTATGCCTGGTCTCTCTCTGGCGCCCCTCGTATACGCACGGTGCAGGGCCGGGGTTGCACGCGATCCCAAAGTTTTTTCGGATGCCCATGAGCGGGGATGGCCGTGCCGTGTCATAGGAGGTAGTCCGGTGTGGTGATCCTCGCCGCAAGGGGTACGACGAGGACGATGATCCGGCAGCATTGGCTCATGGAGGCCCGTACCGTTTCACCCCGTCCGCCCCAGGAACGTTCCATACGAGATCCTTCGGTGCCGGACCACCCGAGGCCCGCCGTCGCGCGCGGCCCCGCCCGCCCGGACGTGGCCCTGCTCCCCAAGGCGCATCTGCACCTGCACTTCACCGGGTCGATGCGGCATTCCACGCTCGTCGAGCTGGCCGGCGAGCACGGCGTGCACCTGCCCGACGCCCTCGCCGAGGATTGGCCGCCCAAGCTGCACGCGACCGACGAGCGGGGATGGTTCCGGTTCCAGCGGCTCTACGACATCGCCCGCTCGGTGCTGCGAACCCCGGACGACCTGCGCCGCCTGCTGCGCGAGACGGCCGAGGACGAGGCCGCGGAGGGGTCGGGCTGGCTGGAGATCCAGGTCGACCCGAGCGGGTACGCGTCCACGTTCGGCGGGCTGACCCCGACGGTCGAGCTGATCCTGGACGCGGCGAAGGAGGCGGCGCGGGCGGCCGGCATCGGCATCGGCGTGGTGATCGCGGCGAACCGGACGCGCCACCCGCTGGACGCCAAGACCCTCGCGCGGCTCGCCGTCCGGTACAACGGCGACGGCGTCGTCGGGTTCGGGCTGTCCAACGACGAGCGGCGGGGCCGGGCCTACGACTTCGAGGGCGCGTTCCGCATCGCCAAGCGCGGCGGGCTGCTGTCGAGCCCGCACGGCGGTGAGCTGCTCGGGCCGGCGAGCGTCCGGGAGTGCCTGGAGACGCTGGACGCCGACCGGATCGGGCACGGGGTCCGCGCCGTGGAGGATCCGCGGCTCCTGGCGCAGATCATCGACCGGGGCGTGACGCTGGAGGTCTGCCCGGCGTCGAACGTGGGGCTCGGCGTGGCGGCGACCGCGGCGGACGTCCCCGTACGGCGCCTGTACGAGGCGGGCGCGTCCATCGCCCTGGGCGCCGACGACCCGCTGCTTTTCGGTTCGCGGCTTGCCGTCCAGTACGAGCTCGCCCGGACCGAGCACGGCTTCTCCGACGCCGAACTCGCCGAACTGGCGCGCCAGTCGATCGGGGCGTCCGCGGCGCCGGACGACGTGCGCGCACGGCTGCTGGCGGGCATCGACGCCTGGCTGTCAGGCTGACGCCCCGCCGGCGGCGGACGGCCAGAGCCCGCGGCGTTCCAGGTGGGCCACGAGGAGCTCACCGGCCCGGACGATGTGGTCGCGCATCTCGGCGCCCGCGGCCGGTGCGTCCCCGTCCCGCAGGGCGGTCAGGATGCGCTCGTGGTCGCGGACGGCGAGGCCGGGCCAGTCGGGGAGCCTCGCGTACAGTCCGCGCGGGACGTAACGCGCGGCGGTCGCGAGCGACCAGGCCAGTTTCGCGGAGTCGGCGGCGAGGTTGATCTCCCGGTGGAAGTGGTGGTTGTGCTCCTCCACCAGGTCGGGTCTCCCGGCGGCGTCGGCACGTTCCAAATCGTGCTGGAGCGCGTTCATGGCGCGGAGGGTCTCGGGGCCGATCCGCGGGGTGGCCCGCGTGGCCAGTTCGGCGGCGATGCCCGCCTGCACCCAGAAGAGGTCCTGGATGTCGCGTTTGGACAGCGGCGCGACGACGAACCCGCGTCTCGGTTCCAGGACGACGAACCCCTCGCTGCGCAGCGACTTGAGCGCCTCCCGGACCGGGGTGACGCTGATGCCGAAGTCCATGGCCAGCCGTTCGAGCCGCAGGTAGTCGCCGGGACGGACGCGTCCGTCCATGATCAGCTCTCGGATGCGGGCGGCGGCCTCGTCGCTCAACTGGAGGCGCACGCCGAGCGTCTGCCGGGTGGCGGGTGCGGGTAGGGCCAATGTCGTGCTCCCATCCGGGGCCCTTCCGCAGCGGGGGCGGCGGTCGCACAGAGCCCTGACTTCATGCTTCCCGCTCGATGCCCGTTTCAGCCGTTCAGACGGTGACGCCCGGTTCGGCGAGCGTCAGAGGGTCACGCCGACGAGGACGGGCTCGTTGACCAGCTCCACGCCGAACGCGTCGCGGACGCCGCCGCGAACCTCGCGGGCGAGCGCCAGCAGGTCGGCGGTGCTGGCTCCGCCGGGGTTGGTCAGCGCCAGGGTGTGCTTGGTGGAGATGCGTGCCGGGCCGACGGTGTGGCCCTTGGTGAAGCCGGCGCGGTCGATCAGCCACGCGGCGGACGTCTTCACCCGGTCGCCGATCTCCGGGTAGCGCGGGAACGCCGCGTCCGGGCCGAGCCGGTCGGCGACGCGGCGCTCGAGCTCGGTGAGCTGGTCCGGTCCGAGGATCGGGTTGGTGAAGAACGATCCGGCGCTGCGGGTGTCGGGGTCGGCGGCGTCCAGGACCATGCCCTTGCCGCGCCGCAGTTCGAGGACGGCGTCGCGCGCCTCCTTCAGCGTCACCCTGTCCCCCGGCCGGACGCCGAGCCTCTTCGCCAGTTCGGCGTAGGCGACGGGCTGCGACTCCTCGGCCTCGTGCAGCGCGTACGTCACGTCCAGGACGACGTACCGGTCGTCGCCCTTGAACACGCTGTGCCGGTAGGTGAAGCGGCAGGCGTCCCGGTCGAGCGTGACGACGGCGCGGGTGCGGCGGTCGTAGGCGCGGACCTCGACGATCGTCTCGCTGACGTCCTGGCCGTAGGCTCCGACGTTCTGGATCGGGGTCGCGCCGACCCGTCCGGGGATGCCCGACAGGCACTCGACGCCGGCGAGGTTCTCGGCCACGCAGCGCGCGACGAACGGGTCCCAGTCCTCGCCGGCCTGGACCCGGACGTGGACGGCGTCGCCTCCGGAGGCGACGCGTTCGGTGCCCCGGGTGGAGACGTGGACGACGGTGCCGGGGAACCCGTCGTCGGAGACCACCAGGTTGCTGCCGCCGCCGAGCACGAGGACGGGTTCGCCCTGCTCGTCGGCCTTGCGGATCGCGGCGACCAGTTCCGCCTCGGTCGTCGCCTCGACGAAGCGCCGGGCGGGGCCGCCGAGCCGCAGCGTGGTGTATCCGGCCAGGTTCACCTCTTCAGCGAACACCGCCACGTCGTGTTCCCCTCCCGTACGTGCCCGGTCACCCGCCGCGCGGCCTCCGCCCGCGCCCGCACCGGCCGGAGCGTCCCGGCCGGTGCGCCGCCTTGGTGCGGTTCAGGCGAGCTTGACGACCGCCTTCGCGCGCGTGAGGACCTTCTGGTCGTTCGACTTGGCGGTGAGCGCGACGACGACCTTGTTGCCGTCGAGCTTCTCCTCCACCTGGCCGCTGATCTCCAGCGTCGCGCCGCCCTCGTCGGGCACGACGACCGGTGAGGAGAACCGTACCCCGTAGTCCACCACGGCACCCGGGTCGCCTGCCCAGTCGGTGACGAAGCGGCCGCCCTGCGCCATCGTGTACATGCCGTGGGCGATGACGTCCGGCAGGCCCACGGCCTTCGCGGTGGACTCGCGCCAGTGGATGGGGTTGAAGTCGCCGGACGCGCCCGCGTACATGACGAGGTTCGCGCGGTCGACCGCGTACGTCTGCGCGGGGATCTCCGTGCCGACCTCGACGTCGGCGTAGTTCACCTTGGCGGTCATCAGGCCCCCCGCTCCACGATCGTGTTGTAGGTCTTGCAGATCAGCTCGCCCTCGACGGTCGTG
Source organism: Actinomadura sp. KC345 (assembly GCF_004348515.1). Lineage (GTDB taxonomy): Bacteria > Actinomycetota > Actinomycetes > Streptosporangiales > Streptosporangiaceae > Spirillospora. Next base: position 37,208 of record NZ_SMKH01000020.1, read on the forward strand.
ACGTCGGTCTCGACGACCATCTTCTCGTTGTTGCCGATCGACTTGATCTCGGTGATCGTCGAGGTGCAGGTCACGACGTCCCCGGCGCGGACCGGGCGGGTGTACTCGAACCGCTGCTCACCGTGCACGACCATCGCGTAGTTCAGCCCGAGGTCGGGGTCGGCGAGGCCCGGGTTGCCGAGCGAGACGACGATCGGGAAGGTCGGTGGTGCGATGACGTCGGGATGCCCGGCCGCCTTGGCGGCCTCCTGGTCCCGGTAGACCGGGTTGCGGTCGCCGATCGCGTCGGCGAACTCGCGGATCTTCACCCGGCTGACCTCGTACGGCTCGCTGGGCGGGAAGCTCCGCCCGATGAAATCACGGTTGAGTGCCATGCAATCCCGTCCCTCCAGGTCCGACAGGGCCTCGGTGCCCGCCCAGGGCACGCGTCGGTGCCGTTTCGAACGGACGGTAACAGAACGACGTTCAGCCCGTCCTCGCGGGTCTCGATGGCGAGGACGGGCTGATGACGTTGGGGCAAGCGTGCGAAGAAGCAGCCGCTGCACGGGGCGCGCCTGCGCGCTCAACTACCGGTTCTTCCACGGCGGACGACAGGTTCCGCCCGCAGCGCCGGGTCAGCGGTGCTCGCGGTGGAGGCGGTGCGTACGGCAGTTGGGGCAGTACTTCTTCATCTCCAGGCGGTCCGGGTCGTTGCGCCGGTTCTTCCGCGTGATGTAGTTGCGGTGCTTGCACTCCTGGCAGGCCAGCGTGATCTTCGGCCGGACGTCGGTGGCAGCCACGATGGAGTGCCTTTCTGAGCTGGTGACATGGGACTGCGAACCCCGGCCGCCCGCGGAGGGTGACCGGTGGTTCGACCCAGCCTGCTCACCCCCGGGACGGGGATGAGAGACATGGGTAGTAGCGAGGGCCGGACTTGAACCGGCGACACAGCGATTATGAGCCGCTTGCTCTGCCTGACTGAGCTACCCCGCCGTGATGGTCTGGTGTGGACCGGAATGCAAGGATACCGGATGCTCACCGAACCCTGGAAACACGAAATCCCGGACCGTGATCGGGGAATCGGCTTCGAGGGTTCCCGGACGGCTCCCCCAGGTCAACGGGTGCGCCGACGACCTGCGAAACGTCCTACTGGAACCGGTGGGACGCTACCACAGCGCCATGTATGGAGCGAATCCGGTGGCCGCCGAGGGCGCCCGCCACCGGACCGGCGTCGGAGACGCCGAAGGCCGCCCCGATGACGGGACGGCCTCTGCGCTGATGAGCCCCTTTACGGAATCGAACCGTAGACCTTCTCCTTACCATGGAGACGCTCTGCCGACTGAGCTAAAGGGGCCTGCGTCGTTCGCGCAGTGAAACCATACACGGACTCGGGACCACGTGCGAACTGGTTGAACGGTCGTGCGCGAGGCCGGAGGAGGCGGCCCCCCGGCAGGCCGCGACCCCGGCCGGGCGGCCGACGTTTTCGCTGGTCAGCGCAATAGCGTCCGGGCGATGACGAGTTGCTGGATCTGGCTCGTCCCCTCGTAGATGCGGAACAGCCTGGCGTCGCGGTAGAAGCGCTCGACGCTGACGCCGCGCATGTAGCCCATGCCGCCGAAGACCTGCACGGCGCGGTCGGCGACGCGTCCGACCATCTCGGAGCAGAAGTACTTGGCGGAGGACGGTCCGATCTTGGTGTCCTCGCCCGCGTCGTAGGCCCGTGCCGCTTCGATGACCATCGAGCGCCCCGCGTACAACTCCGCCTGCGAGTCGGCGATGAGCCCTTGGACGAGCTGGTATTCCCCGATCACGCTGCCGCCCTGGTGGCGCTCCTTCGCGTAGGCGACGGTCTCGTCCAGGATTCTCTGGGCGAGACCCACGCAGACGGCGGAGATGCTGACCCGTCCGTGGGCGAGGGACGCCATGGCGGTGCGGAAGCCCGTCCCCTCTGTCCCGACCAGGTTCCCCGCGGGGACGCGCACGCCGTCGAAGAAGACCTCGGCGGTGTGGGCTCCGCGCTGGCCCATCTTCTCGTCGGACGGGCCGATCTCCAGGCCGGCGGCGCCCTTCTCGACGAGGAACGTGGAGATTCCGCGGGAGCCTTCGCCGCCCGTCCTGGCGAAGACCATGAAGACGTCGGCCTCGGGGGCGTTGGTGATGAACCGCTTCGAGCCGCTGATCACGTAGTCGCCGCCGTCGCGGACGGCGGACGTGGTGAGCGTGCTCGGGTCGGAGCCCGCCTCGGCCTCGGTGAGCGCGAACGCCCCGACGGCCTCGCCGGACGCGAGCTTGGGCAGCCACGCGTCCTTCTGCGCGCCGGTCCCGGCGTTGACGAGGACCTGCCCGGCGATGCCGTTGCTGGTCCCGAACATGGAGCGGAACGCGGGGCTGGCGTAGCCGATCTCGAAGACCAGCCGCACCTCCTCGCTGAGCGAGAGCCCGAGGCCGCCGTACTGTTCGGGCAGCGCGTACCCGAACAGGCCCATGTCCCGGGACGTGCGCCGCAGCGGCTCCGGGATCGCGTCGGTCTCCTCGATCTCCTCCTCGCGGGGGATCACCTGGTCGCGGACGAAGCTGCGGACGGCCTTGAGCACGTCGGCGAAATCCTGAGGCTCCATGGCCTCATTCTAGAATCAGATTCCAGGATGAAGGGAGTGAAACCGGCGCTAGAACCGGACGAGGACGGCGGTGGCGTCGTCGTACCGCTTCCCCCGCGCCGCGGTCGCGGACGCCTCCGCCTGCCGGGTGCGCCTCACGAGTTCCCGCGGCCCCTCCTCGTCCAGCAGCCGGAGCAGGTCGTCCCAGCCCATCCGCCCGAACCGCTCCACCAGCCTGGACGCGCCGTCGCTCAGCACCGCCGCCCGCCTCAGCCCCTCGACCGGCACCTCACCGGTCAGCCCTTCGTAGGCGGCCTCCGGTTTCGTGCTCGCCACCCAGAAGCCGCCCGGGGCGTTGCGCGAACTCCGCACGCCCTCCAGCGTGTAGCTCGGCAGGTGGTCGACACGGTCGTCGCGGAAGACCCTGACCTCGCCGACGTCCATCACGATCGGTGAATCGGCCAGGACGAACCACTCCACCGCCGCGCCGCGCCGCCGGAGCAGCGAGACCGTCGCCGACGGGCTGTCCGGGTTCTCCAGATCGCACGTCCCCGTGTGCCCCTCCCCGGTCACCTTGATCGCCTCCGCCACCAGGTCGGGGAGCGGCTGGCCGTCCTCCAGCGCCAGCAGCGCCGCGATCCGGCCGCCGAGCCTGCGCACCAGCCACGCCGGATCGTGCCGGCACCCGCTGTCCACCCCCGCCGGGGCCGTGGCGCCGTCCAGCAGCACGACCCATCCGGGGCCCGCCGCCACGAAGTCCTCGTTCTCCCGGCCGGGAGTCGCCTCACTCACATAACTCACCTGCACGGAGGCAGGTCTACCCCCTGAACCGCCCCGCCGGTGACCGGTAGAACAAAACCTCACCTTCGGTCCACATCGGAACGCGCGGCGGGGGAAGGAAGAGTGAGGCGCCGCACGGGCCACGGCAGGGTCCGACATGCCCGGCTTGGGTGCGGAATGCGACGTCTCTGACGAGACGGCCGGTCTAATGTTGCACCATGGCAAATATTCACCCCTCGCCGGAAAGACGCACTCGCGGCTGCTTTCCGGGCGGACAAGGCATAGACGGGAGCATTGACGATGAGCGGTGACACAGGGGAGGAACGGGTCGCCGACCTGCTGCGCTCGCGGCGCGACGCCGTGCTCGACCGCTGGGTGGAACTGGTCACCGAAGGAGTCCGCGGCCGCATCACCGAGCGCGAGGTGCGAACGGAGCTGACCGAGCTGTACGGCCTTGTCGAGCGCGCCATCACCGGCGACGGCACCGCGTCCGGCGAACTGCGGGCGGCGCTGGCGGAGGTCTCCCGGAGCCGCGCCCGCCAGGGCTTCAGCCCCAGCGAGACCGCGATCGGCGTGTTCTCGCTCAAGCGGGCCGTACACGAACGGCTTCGGGCCTCCGGCGGGGACGGGGCGAACGCCGGGTTCAGCGAGTTCTCCGCCTACATCGACGACCTCGGGCTTACGACCTTCGAGGCGTACGTGGCCACCCGCGAGCAGGTCATCTCCGACCAGGCCGCGCAACTGCTGGAGCTCTCCACGCCGGTCGTGAAGATGTGGGAGGGCATCCTCGGCGTCCCCCTCGTCGGCACCCTGGACTCGGCCCGCACCCAGGTCGTGATGGAGACGATGCTGCAGATGCTCGCCGACACGGGTTCGCGGTTCGCCGTGATCGACATCACCGGGGTGGCGGCGGTCGACACCCAGGTCGCGCAGCACCTGCTGAAGACGGCGATGGCGGCACGGCTGATGGGCGCCGAATGCATAATCTCGGGCATCCGGCCGCAGATCGCGCACACGATCGCGGCCCTCGGCATCGAGTTCGGCGACATCGTCACCAAGGCGTCGCTGGCCGACGCGCTGGCCCACGCGATGCGGGGCCTCGACCTGCGGGTCGTGAGGGGGACGGACGCGTGAACGAACGGGTGCCGATCCTCAGAATCGGGCGGTTCCTCCTGGTGTCGATACAGATCGACCTTGAGGATCAGACCGTCCTCAGGCTCCAGGAGGAGCTGGCCGAGGAGATCGTCAGAAGCGGTGCCCGCGGTGTGATCATCGACATCTCGGCGATCGACATCGTCGACTCGTTCATCGGCCGGACGTTCTCCACCATCGCCTCGATGTCGCGGCTGATGGACGCGGCGACCGTGGTCGTCGGGATGCGCCCCGCCGTCGCGATCACGCTGGTCGAACTCGGGCTGTCACTGGACGGCGTCCGCACGGCACTGGACCTGGAGCAGGGGATGAGCCTGCTAGAGGCGACGCTGGACGGCCGATGACCACGCCGGCCGCCGGCGAGGTCCGCATCGCCTCCAACGAGGACGTCGTCCGCGCGCGGCAGCTCGTGCGGAACGCCGCGTCCGAGGCCGGGCTGTCGCTCGTCGACCAGACCAAGGTCATCACCGCGGCCAGCGAGCTGGCCCGCAACACGCTGGTGCACGGCGGGGGCGGCTCCGTCCAGGTCGAGCGGACCGTGGACGCCCGCGGCCGGACGGGTCTCCGCATCGTCTTCACCGACGACGGGCCCGGCATCCCCGACATCGAGCAGGCCATGGCCGACGGATGGACCACCGGCGACGGCCTCGGCCTCGGCCTGTCCGGCGCCCGCCGCCTCACCGACGAGTTCGAGCTGGAGAGCGGCCCCGGCAAGGGCACCCGGGTGGCGGTGGTCAAGTGGATCCACTGACCGCACCCGAGTGGACGGCCAGCCCGCTCGCGGACGAGTCGAGATGGTTGCGGGCCGAGGAGCCCAGCTCCGCCGCCGGTGCGCGGCGCGAGGCCACCGCGCTCGCCGAACGGCTCGGATTCGCCGGGCAACGGCTCGGCCAGGTCCAGCTCGTGGCCACGGAGGCCGCCACCAACCTCGTCAAGCACGCCGAGCGTGGCGAGATGCTGGTGCGGATCGTCCGCAACGGCCGCACCGCCTCCCTGGAGATCGTCTGCCTCGACCGCGGTCCCGGCATCGCCGACGTGCCCCGCTCGCGCCTGGGCGGGTACTCGACCAGCGGCACGCTGGGCCTCGGGCTCGGCGCGATCGAGCGGCTCGCCGACCAGAGCGGGCTGCATTCCCTCCCCCGGGCCGGCACGACCCTGTTCGCCCGTTTCCGGCAGCCGGGCGAGGAGCCCGGGCAGGCCGCGCCCGAACCACCGTTCGCCGGGCTGACCCGGCCGATCGACGGCGAGCGGGAGTCCGGCGACGCCTACACGGCGATCGCCGCGGACGGCACGGTGTACGCGATGCTCTGCGACGGTCTCGGGCACGGCGCGCTGGCGGCGACCGCCTCGCAGGAGGCCGTCCGGGCGACGCGGAACACCCCGCTGCCGGCGCGGCCCGCCGAGATCCTGGAGCGGATCCACCTGCGGCTGCGCCCCACCCGGGGCGGCGCGGTCGCCGTCGCGGCGATCGACCCGGACGCCGGACGGGTGCGCTACGCCGGGCTCGGCAACATCGCCGGCTGGATCCTCCACCCGGGCGGCCGGACCGGGATGATCTCGGTCCCCGGCATCGCCGGCACGCGGGCGCGCCTGCGTGAACACGACTACGACCTGCCGCCCGGAGGGGCCGTGGTGATGCACTCCGACGGCCTGACCGACCGCTGGGACCCCGCCCGCCGGCCGCCACCGTCCGGCGGCGACCCGCTGCTGATCGCGGCGATCCTGCTGCGCGACGCCGGACTACGGCACGATGACCGTTCCGTGCTCGTGGTGACCGCTCCCGGAGGGCTGTGACGGGCATGCGCGACGATCTGGTGAGGATCGAGATCAGTGAGGCGGCGGGCGTGTTCGCCGTCCGGCAGACCGGGCGGCAGGCCGCCGCCGCGCTGCACCTCACCGTCCACGACCAGGTCAGGGTGGCCACCGCGCTCAGCGAGATCGGGCGGGAGTTGTTCTCCCATTCCGGTGGGGCCACGGCCGCCTTCATGCTGGACCGGGACGGGGAGCCCGCGCTGGTGATCGAGTTCGACAGCAAGAAACGTCCCGGGGCGGAGGTCCCCCGGGAGGGCATCCAAGCCGCCACACGGCTGGTGGACCACGTCGAGGAGGACGGAACCGGGGACCGCCCTCTCATCCGGGTCCGCAAGAACCTCCCGGCCGCCGCGGCCCAGGTCACGGCCGTCGAACTGGCCCGACTGCGCACGAGGCTGCGGGGCCTGTATCCCGTCTCGGCGCTGGAGGAGCTGCGCACGCAGAACGCCGAGCTGATCGACGCACTGGAGGAGGCGCGGCGCAAGCGCGAGGAACTCCGGCTCCTCAACGCCGAGCTGGAAGAGACCAACCACGGCGTGATGGCGCTTTACACGGAGCTTTCCGACGAGCTGGAGAAGACCAACCGGGGCGTCGTGGCGCTGTACGCGGAACTGGATGAGAAGACCGACCAGCTCCGTGAGGCCGGCGAGGCCAAGAACCGCTTCTGGGCCTCCATCAGCCACGAACTGCGCACCCCCGTCAACTCGATCATCGGCCTGGCCCGGCTGCTGCTCGATCCCGGCGCGGACCCACTCCACGACGAGCAGCGGCGGCAGATCTCGCTGATCAACGACACCGGCATGACCTTGCTGTCCCTGGTGAACGAGCTGCTGGACATGGCCAAGGCCGAACGGGGCCACCTGGAACCGCAGCCGGCCGCGGCGGACACGGGTGCGCTGATGAGGCAACTGTCGGCGCTCCTGGCGCCCATGGCGAAACGGAGCGGCCCGGAACTGGTGGTGGACGCCGCCGGCACGCCGCCCGTCCTGGTCACCGACGAGGTGATGCTGACACGGGTGCTGCGCAACCTTCTGGTCAACGGGCTGAAGTTCACCGATGACGGCGAGGTGCGGCTGACCGCCCGATCCGTAGGGGATCGCGTGGAGTTCACCGTCCGCGACACCGGCCGCGGCATCCCGCCCGACGACCTGGAACGGGTCTTCGAGGAGTTCTACCAGGTGCCCGACGTCAAGACGGAGGGGACCGGGCTCGGCCTCCCCTACGCCCGGCACCTCGCGCGGCTGCTCGGCGGCGACCTCACCCTGGACAGCGCCGTCGGCGAGGGCACGACGGCCACGCTGTGGCTGCCGAAGCGGCCGCCCCCGCCCGACGAACACGCCGCCACGCCCGACGAACACCGCAAGACCCGGCCGCCCGAGAATCGGGGCGCCACCGGAGGACCGCAGACCCGGGAGGAGCGATGACGGATCGCGAGCATTGCACCGCGCTGGTAGTCGACGACAACGACACCAAGCGGTACATCATCGCCAACTGGCTGCAGCGGGCCGGCCACACCGTCGTGGACGCCACGAACGCCACCGAAGCCTGGCAGCGGCTCGCCGAACACGACGTGAACCTGATCGTTCTGGACGTCAAGCTGCCCGACGTGAGCGGCATCGAGGTGAGCGCGCAGCTCAAGGCCGACCCGGAGACCGCCTCCGTGCCCGTCATCCAGATCTCGGCCTGGGCCGTGGAGTCCACCGACCGCACGCGCGGGCTCCGGCAAGGCGCCGACGCCTACCTCACCGACCCGATCGACCCGGACGAGTTCCTCGCGACGGTCGAGTCGGTCCTGCGCTACTCCCGGGCCCGGGTACGGGCCGAGCGGATGGCCGAGCGGATGGCCGCGTTCACCCGCACGTCCCTCGCCATCAACGCGGCCGAGACCTTCGAGGAGTTGACGATGGTCGCGGCGCGCGGCGCCTTCGAGATCTTCGGCGAGCCCGCCTCCGTTCTCGTCCTGCCTCCGGACGGGCGTCCCCGGCGCGCGGTCACACTGGACGGCACCCCCGAGCAGCGCACGAGCCCTGCCGGGGTGTTCGACCGGCTCCCAGCCCTGCTGAGACTCGGCGACGAGGCCGGGACGGACACCGCCTTCGTGGCGGCGGACCGGTGGAGGTCGGTGCTGCCCGACGCGGTCGCCCACGGCGACGTGGCCGTGGTGATGTCACGATCCAAACGGGAGGGCCCGCCGGTCTGCATCGGCATCGAGGCCGTCGGAGAGCCGGACGACGTGGACCTCAACGTCCTCCGCCAGCTCGGGCAGGCGCTCGCCCTGGCGATGGGAGCCCTGCGGTCCTTCACCGAGCAGCGCCTGATCTCGCTGACCCTGCAGCGCAGCCTGCTTCCCTCGGAGCACCCGTCCGTCCCCGGCTGGACGTTCTCGGTCCGCTACGAGCCCGCCAGCGAGCAGGCGGAGGTGGGCGGCGACTTCTACGAGGTCATCGACCGCGGCGACCACGTGCTGGTCGCGATCGGCGACGTGCAGGGCCACTCCCTGCACGCCGCCACGGTGATGGCGGAGATCCGGCACGCGCTGCGCGCATTCGCCGAAGAGGGCCACGACGCCGTCATGATCCTCCGGCTCCTGAACGGCGTCATGCTCCGCTACCACGACGACCAGACCGTCACGATGTGCCTGATGACCCTGGACCCTCGCACCGGGTCCCTCCAGGTCGCCAACGCCGGCCACCTCGCCCCGCTGTACGTCGCCGGCGGCGAGGCCCACTACGGCACGGGCGGCGGCGTCCTGCTCGGCTTCCCGACGGACCGCGTGGCGATCGAGGAGGCCGAGGTCCCGCCCGGCGGCACGGTCGTCCTGATCACCGACGGACTGATCGAGGACCGCGGCATTCCCCTGTCGGAGAACCTCGAACGCCTGCGCACCATCGCCATTCCCGTCGACGACGACCTGGAACGGTACAGCGACCGCCTGATCGCCGAGTTCGGCCACCGGGAAGACGACGTGGCCCTGATCGCCCTCCGGCGCTCCCGCTGACCCCGGCCCAGGCGCCCCTTGCCGACCTCGTCGCCGGGTGTCAGGGTGAGGGCGAGGCCGGACCATGCGGAGTGATGGCTGATGCCCCAGAGCGACGAGGTGTCGACGGCTTCCCTCCACTACCGGGCGCACCTGCCGACGGGGATCGCCGTGTCGATCGCGGTCCTCATGGCGATCGCGTTGATCCCGCTGCATCTGCTCGCCGTACGCGACCTGGGCGTACCGACCTCGGTGGCCAACCTGGCCGTGATCGTCACCAGCATCCTGGTCGCGAACGTCTTCCTGGTACGGGACATGGTCCTCTCCGGCGACGGCCGCCTGAAGGTCACCGGCCTCGGCCAGCGCATCGACATCGACATGCGCCACCTCACCGAGATCCGCGCCTCCATGGTCGCCCACGCCGGCTTCGGCCTCGCTCAAGTGCGCTGGGGCAATGAGGGCTTCCGCATCTGGCAGTCGATGACCTACATCCCCGACTCACGCCGGAAACGCCGCAGGAGCCGCTCCTCCGGAATCGTCAGCGACGATTTCCGCGACCTCGTGTACCGCCTTTACCTGATCAACCCGGCGATAACCGTCCACGGCATAGCCCCGCCACAGTCGATCCGCCGAACCCGTTTCCCTGCCCCATGACCCAGCCGCGACCGCCCGTTCACGCCATTGCCGACGCATGGCGGGAGGATCGATTCGGGTCACTGTTCATGGGGAAGAAGCGCTCCGTCCCCGCCATCCAGGCGGCGAGCACAAGCGCCCCCGTTTCGAACGCGACGAGATCGGCGTTCCACCGGGAGTCCGCAGGGACGTCCCCGGAGCCCTTCGCCCGGCGCAGCAGCGCCACGCCCGCCACCAGGTTCACCCCCGCCCACACCGCGTTGACGGCCGGCCCGGAATCCCGCCCGGCCAGCGGCGTCAGATGCCGCCGCCCGGTGACCGCGGTGGCGAGATGCGGTGCGACATTGGCGACCAGCACCCCGGCGATGAACGACTGGACTCGCGAAACTCTCATACCGAGAGGCTAGTGCTCCTGGAAAAGAGGCGGCCGCCATACGCCAAGCCCGCCCCGACCGGCTGTAACCGCATCGGCCACGAAAGTGTCCCCAGGGCGGGGGCCCGCCGCACTTGTTCCGGATCTTTGTCCGGGGCCTCGATCGTGCTGTGATGTCGGTCTCGACTGGGCCACCGAGGATTGCCGTCCATCGACGTTCTCCGACAGTGGAGCACAGAGGCACGGCTAAGCTTGTTCTTTAACCTGGTTGGGTTCTTGGCTGGTGGGATCGGTGGTTCGCCTGACAGAGGGACGGCCTTGGCGTGATCATGTGCGCTGTTGAGGACGCAGTGTGATCACTACCAAGGCCGTGAGGGT